>JANPDI010000154.1:0-13847 GCA_031431435.1 Burkholderiales bacterium | reverse complement strand
GAGACGCTGCGCATTCCCGGCGTGTTGCAACGTATTGCGCTGTGTACCATGCTGGCGGCACCGATTGTGTTGTATTTTGATTGGCGCGCGCAGTGCCGCTGGATCGCCGGGTTGCTGGTTTTCTATACGGCAGCAATGTTGTTTGTACCGGTGCCGGATGTTGGTGGTGTGGTGACCGCCGGTGCGCTGGCGCCGGGGCGCGACGTGGGCGCGTATATTGATCGGATTTTTCTAACCGGCCATATGTGGGCGAAATCAAAGACGTGGGACCCGGAAGGATTGTTCAGCACCATTCCCGCGCTCACCAGCATGTTGTTTGGTGTATTGCTTGGTCATTGGCTGGCGGGAAGTATCGGCCGCGCTGAAAAAACAGTCTGGATGATGCTCGCCGGTTTGTTATGTTTATGGGTCGGGGTGATGATTGACGCCACTATCATGCCGATTAACAAAAGCCTGTGGAGTACATCCTACGCCATTTTTATGACCGGCTGGGGGCTGTTGGTATTTGCGGCGTTCTACTGGTTGATTGACGGTACCGAATCCGCCGGGTTGCGGTCAAGGGCGCAAAAAATCTTTTTGCCGTTCACGATTTACGGCATGAACGCCTTATTCATCTTTGCCTTTTCCGGATTGATCGCCAAGCTGCTGGGGTTTATCAAGTTCACGCAGGATGACGGCAACATACTGTCGATGAAGGCGATTCTTTATGCGCCCATCAAAGCGCTGCCATGGTCACCCATTAACCAATCGTTGTTGTTTGCAATATTGTTTAACCTGTTGATGTTTTTGATCGCCTGGTTTATGTGGAAGAAAAAATGGTTTATCAAAGTTTGAACGTGCGCAGATGTTGGGTATCGGCCTGGTGTTTAATCACGGCCTTGTTGGTGTCATGCGCGGATACCGGACCCAAATCCAAATTGGCACAACCTGACCCGCCACCGGCCCCGCGTGAGTTCCGTGCCGTATGGGTGGCGACCGTGGCCAATATTGACTGGCCGAGCAAACGCGACTTGACGGTGGCGCAACAGCAGACGGAAATTATCGGTATTCTGGATCGCGCCAAACAACTCAATTTGAATGCGATTGTCCTGCAGGTCAGGACCAGTGCGGATGCATTGTACGAATCAAAACTTGAGCCCTGGTCCGAGTATTTGACCGGCACGCAGGGCAGCGCGCCCGAGCCGTATTACGATCCATTAAAAATGTGGGTGGATGAAGCGCATGCGCGCGGCTTGGAATTACATGCCTGGTTTAATCCATACCGTGCCCGCCACACACAGGCCAAGTCGCCGACCGTCAAAACCCATGTGTCCAACACCAAGCCTCAGGCGGTCAAGTCGTACGGCGGCTTTTTGT
Organism: Burkholderiales bacterium; assembly: GCA_031431435.1. Taxonomy (GTDB): domain Bacteria; phylum Pseudomonadota; class Gammaproteobacteria; order Burkholderiales; family Usitatibacteraceae; genus UKL13-2. Next base: position 12,491 of record JANPDI010000154.1, on the reverse strand, counting down.
GGATGGATCCGGGTGAGGCGGCCGCATCCGACCACACGCTGAACGTGATTCTTGATGTGGTGCGCCGTTACGACATTGATGGCGTGCATATTGACGACTACTTTTATCCCTACCCCGTTCCCGTGCCCGGATCTGACGTGCCGCCGCCATCCGCCGATGACACGCCGCAGCCACGCGCCGAACTGCCGTTTCCGGATGAGCCCGCATGGCAATCCTATTTATCCGCCGGCGGAAAAATGAATCGGGCCGATTGGCGCCGACAAAATGTGAACGGCTTGATAGAGCGTATCCATACCGGCATCAAGCGTGAAAAGCCGCTGGTGAAATTTGGCATCAGTCCGTTTGGCCTCGGCAAGCCGGAAAAACGTCCCGTCGGTATTGCCGGTTTTAGTCAATACGACAAGTTGTACGCGGACGCCGAACTCTGGCTGCAAAAGGGCTGGCTTGATTACTTCACGCCGCAGTTGTATTGGGCGATCGGGCAGAAAGCGCAGGCGTATGGCGTCTTGCTTGACTACTGGGCGAAAGAAAATACCCTTGGGCGGCACTTGTGGCCGGGAATTTACACCAGTCGCATCAATGACACCGATAAATCCTGGCAACCGGATGAGATCGTTAATCAAATCAACATGACACGGCAGAAGGGTAACACCGACCCATTGGTGACCGGGCACGTGCATTTCAGCATGGTGGCAATGGCGCAGAATCGCAAGGGTATCAACGATGCGCTCAAGCTAAAGTTGTATCAGACGCCGGCGCTGGTGCCGGCATCACCGTGGCTCGATGCGGTTGCGCCGCCCGCACCAGCCGTGCGGACGACAACGCGCTCGGCGAGTGCCAAGGCGGCGGCCATCGAGGTGCAGCCCGCCAAGGGCGAAACCGCGGACAAGTTTGCGGTGTGGGTCGCTTACGCCCCGGCCATCGGCACAGGCGCCGCCGGTGTTGGCGCGCCGCCGAAGTGGACGTTTCAAATTGTGGCGAATACCGCTCAAGCCGGCGCGACGTCTGTCTTGTTTCCGCGTCTTGATGAAGACAACGCGGGCATTATTGCCGTGGTGGTTTCGGCGGTTGACCGTGCCGGTAACGAGAGTGCCCGCGTGCATCTTTCCGCAGCCGATATCGTGAGCTTGCAATGAACATGTCGCCACTCGGATTGGGGCTGGATTCCGGCGGCACCAAAACCCGCTGGGCCCTGTCGCGTGCAGATGGTACGCTGATGGCGGAGGGGTACGTTGCCGGGATGACCGCCCTTCAACTCGGTACCACCGATGGTCGTGCACATATTCAGTCGACCATGCTTGACCTCGCGTCGCAGGTGCTGCCAATCGGTCGGCCGCAGCGGGTGTGCGCGGGGGTAACCGGGCTCGACACACGTGATGAAAAACTCTGTACGGCGATTGCCGTACCACTCGGGCTTGAATCGTCCGCGGTGACCGTGCACAGTGACATTGAGATTGCCTATCGTGATTTGTTTGCCCCCGGCGAGGGTTATGTGGTTTACGCCGGCACCGGCTCAATTGCCGCTTATATCGATCCGACCGGCATGCTGCACCGGGCGGGCGGGCGCGGCGTTTATCTGGATGACGCAGGTGGTGGCTTCTGGATTGCGCGCGAGGCGCTGCGTAATATCTGGCGTCGCGAAGACGAAGCGCCGGGCAGCTGGCAATCCTCACCCATGGCGGTTGCCATGTTCAAACTGATCGGCGGTAGTGATTGGTCATTCTCGCGTCAGTATTTCTACACACGTGATCGCGGCGAGATCGGTCAACTCGCCATGGCGGTGGCCGAAACCGTTGACATTGACCCGGTCGCGCATGCGATTGTCATTGCCGCGGGTGAAGAACTGGGGCGATTGGGTAACGCCATGCTCGGCCGATTTGGGCCGCGGCCAATGGCGCTCGCCGGTGGTGCGGCAAAAATTCACCCGTTGATTGAAATGCGCATGCGCGCGGCGATTCCGGCGGAGATATCATTGACCGTTCGTGTTGCCGAGGCGCATCTGGCGGCGTCGCGCATCGCCGCCCGCGCGGCAGCTGATATTGTTTAGGAGAGTCGTGTGATAAAAAAAGTTCTATTCGCGTTAATGTTGGTTGCGTCATTTTCAGGCTGCTCGACGTTATTTATCGATCGAAGCTACAACGCCAAGAGCCAGGACAGCCGTGCGCAGTTCCTGATACTGCACTACACGGCCATCGATCACCCGAAGTCACTCAGAGTGCTGACACAAGATGCGGTGTCGAGCCACTATCTGGTGAGTGACGGGGCGGGTGACAGCCCGGACAATTTCCGGCCGATGATTTATCAGCTGGTTGACGAAACACGTCGTGCGTATCACGCCGGGCTGAGCTCGTGGAAGGGGCACACGCAACTGAACGCCGCATCGATTGGCATTGAGATCGTCAACATCGGCTATCGAGACGGTATTAACGGGCGCGAATTTTTTGATTTCCCGAAGGCGCAAATAGATTTGGTGGTCAGGCTGGTGAAAAAAATCGTCAAGGAGCATAACGTACAGCCGGACCGTATCCTCGGCCACAGCGACATCGCGCCGTTGCGCAAGAGTGATCCGGGGCCGCGTTTTCCGTGGAAACGGCTGGCCGATGAGGGCATCATTCCGTGGCCTGACGAGAGAGCCGTCGCCGAGAAACGATCGTATTACGAAACATCATTGCCGAATGTGTTGTGGTTTCAGCAAAAACTTGAAGCGCATGGATTTGCGCCGCCGCAGAATGGCGAATTGGATAAAGCCACCCGAGCCATGATCGGCGCCTTCCAAATGAAATATCGTCAAAGCCTGTTTGACGGCATGCCTGACGCTGAAACGGCGGCGATTCTCGATGTGATGACATCCGGCGGTTCGGTATTAAAACGCGCGGATGAGTTGGGCTCGATTCACCTTGCCAAATAAAATGAATCGGCGCGATGCATTATCACTACTGCTTGGCACATCGGCACTGGCCGTCGGGGGAAATGTGATGGCAAAATCGGCACCCAACACGGCACTCGCCCTCGTACCAAACACGGCGCTCGATACCAAGTTGGCGGTGATCGTCAACAGTTCGACACACCCGCTGGCGAGTCTGTCGGTATTGGCGGTGAAGGCGGGCAAAACGGTTTATCACCGGCAATTTGGTGCGAAGTGGATCGATCCAGCCAACCCCGCCAACAACAAGCCTGCGGATGCCGCGACCATGTACCGGATCGCGTCGATTTCAAAATTGGTGACCACACTTGGCGTGATGAAATTAGTCGAGCAGGGCAAGCTCACGCTCGATGAAGACGTTGGCAAATATCTCGGCTACACGTTGCGCAATCCACATTTCCCGGACAGCCCGATCACGTTGCGTCAAATGTTGTCGCACACCTCGTCATTGCGTGACGACGGTGGTTACTACTGGGAGGCGGCGCTCAAGCTTGATTTGCGCGCGGCGCTGCTGCCGGGCGGTTCGCACTTCGGCAAAGGTGCGATGTGGGCAAAAAACGCCAAGCCGGGTGCCTATTTTCAATACGCCAATCTGCCGTGGGGTGTGATCGGCACCATCATGGAATGTGTCACCGGTGAGCGTTTTGACCGCTTGATGCGCAAATTAATTCTTGATCCGATGGCGCTGCCCGGCGGCTTTCATCCGGCAGATTTATCCGACGCCGATCTCGCCAATGTCGCCACGCTCTACCGCAAGCGCACCGACGTGAATGGCAAGGAAGTTTGGAATCCCGGCGGTCCGTGGGTTGCGCAAGTTGACGATCACAGCAAACAGCGTCCGAATCCCCTTGCGTTGCCGGATTACAAAATCGGCACCAATGGCACGCTGTTTGGCCCGCAGGGCAATTGTCGTTTGTCTGCCGCCGGTCTTGCCGAAATCATGTTCATGTTGATGAACGATGGCGTTCATCACGGCAGGGTGATCCTCAAACCGACGTCAGTCGCGGAAATGTTGCGTGAACAATGGCACCACAACGGCAAAGGCGACAAAGTCTCGCGCGGCAGCAATGGCGACCCGAACGGCGAAGCCGATTTTGGTAGTGCCCGTCGTTTGATGAACGCATGGGGGCTGGGCAACCAGCACTTCCTCGACATCACTGGCGCGGGTAGTGGCGATCGATTGGTGCAAGCCGGTGGCTTTCGCGCTTATGGCCACCTCGGTGACGCGTGGGGTCTGACCTCGGCGATGGTGTTTAATCCGTTTTCGCGTGATGGCATGATTTATCTGATCGGCGGGCCCGGCTTTGACCCGGAAACCAATCGTGGCGAATACTCGGGCTTGTATCGGCACGAGGAGCAGATTCTGGATGCGCTCTACACCGGTGCCATTCACCCGGCGCAAAAACCGAAATAGAAAGTCTAATATTGACGGACGTTTTCAGGCAAAAGAGCCTCAAAACAACCGCCAATAAACGAGTTTCATTTAATGATTTACTGGTTTTTGATCGCCCGTTAACGTTCAATGACGGCCGGCTCGAGCAGGGTCAATGTCTGTTGCTGTGTATCCAATCGCGCCCGCACGCCGACCGGGATGGTCATGTTGTTGGCAATGTGACCGAAGGAAAATCCATATGCCGCCGGGACACGCGCATTGGAAAAATGATCATCGAGTGTTTGTTCCAGTGTCAGACTGGGCTCGCTGTTGTTGCCGCCATTTATGTTGGTGGCAACACTGCGGCGAAACACACCAAGCATCACGCCTGCGGCTTGTTCAAATGGCATGGCCTGTTTGAGCTGCGTGAGCATCCGGTCGATGCGATAGGGTGCCTCGCTGACTTCTTCCAGAAATAACAACGCACCTTTCCAGTCGGGCGCGTAGGGTGTGCCAATCATCGCCGACAACACCGATAAATTGCCGCCAACCAACCGACCTTCGGCGACACCGGGCGTCAATGTGCGAAGTTGAAACTCATTTGAGCGTTCCGCCTCGCGACGATTGGCATCCGACATATAAATCGTGGTTTCAGATCGCGGGTGCATCAACACGGCTTCCAGCTGCGTCGCTGCGTAGTCGGTAAACGACGCTGATGCCGTGGGCCCATGGAAGGTCACCAAGCCGGCATAACGCAACATCGCCAGATGCAGTGCGGTGATATCCGAATAACCGACCAATACCTTGGCGTGACGACGGATGAGTTGGTAATCAAGCGCCGGTAGCAACTGGGATGCGCCGGAGCCGCCGCGCACGGCCCAGATGGCGCGGACCTCGCGGTTGGTAAACATGTCGTGTAAATCGTCCACCCGTTGCGCGACGCTGCCGGCGGTATTGCCACGCGTGGCGAGAATGTTCTTTGATACTTTCACCTTGAAGCCGAATGACTCAAGGTTTTTCACACGTTGCTCGACAAAGGCGGCGTTGGTCGCCCCTGATGGTGCCACCAAACCAACCAGGTCGCCGCGCTTGAGTGCGCGCGGCTTGATTAGCGGCAGCTTGTTCTTCCCAGCGGTCGCGGCGCGTATGTCTTTGGCGGTTGCATTGTTGGTGAACACGCCGGTAAGGCCGACCAGCGCACCGACGGCTGCAAGATTAAATTGTCTGCGGTTGAACGCGTCGACAGGGATGCGTCGGCTTTTGTTGTCAGATGGCGTGGTCATGGTGTGAGGTATTGGATCACAAATAAAAACGGGGCGCCAACTTGGCGCCCCGAGAGTGTTTGCCGTAACAGTCTAGTTGTGTCTAGAACTTATAGGTCAGGTTCAAGCTGTATGTGCGTCCACGTGGATCAGCAATACGTGGATCCCAGCCGGCACCTGCGGCGCTGTCCACGTTATGCCAAGTAAATGGTGGATCACGGTCAAACAGATTGATCACGCCACCTGTAATCGTTACGCCCTTGATACCAGTGTACGTGCCAATCAGGTTGAATGTTGAGTGTGCCGAAATTTCGCGGGTAAACGGTTCATTACTTGTGTAGTTGGCACCACCTTGCGCTGTAGGGCCGCGATTCTGATCTTGATAACTGTCACGATAGATCCCCGAGAGTGTCACGTTCCATGGCCCAGTGCGATAGCCAACGCTGGCATTGAGGCGCCACGGCAGGTAGATTGTTGTATTGCTCCACTTGCCCACGAACTCGACGAACGGCGCCGTCTCGAGAATTTGCTCCTTGTGACTGAGCATCTTCGTTCCGGTGAAGGATGTACTGATGCGTCCACCAAGGGCGGTAAATTGGTAGTTCGCACCGAAATCGAGTCCCTTTGTCTTGCTGCCGGCGGCGTTCACGAACCCGGCTTGAATGTACTGAACGACGTTCGTAGAAGGATCGCGCACGAAATTTGCACTGAAGAGACTGTAATTCGAGATCATCTCAGAGACGCTCAGCGCGCGGATGCGGTCCGTCAATTCAACCTGCCAGTAATCCGCAAACACTTGGAAATTCTTGGCCGGTGCGAACACGAAGCCCACACTAGCCTGCTCGGACTCTTCGGGCTTCAGATTTGGGTTCCCGCCGGTGCGGAACGGTGTGCTGAGTCTGGCGCATTGTGTGGCGTTGGTCGGACTATTGAGGTCGGCACAAAGCACGGGGTCTCGGAACTGACCTGTGAGCTGCGACTCAACCACGCCTTGCTGTAACTGCTGTATGGTCGGTGCCCGAAAACCAGTATTGGCCGACGCGCGGATCACTAAATCTTCGACGGGTTGCCAGCGCAAGGCAATTTTTGGGTTGGTTGTGCCACCGATCTTTTCATATTCGTCATGGCGCACCTGTATCGTGACTTCAACGCTCTTGACCGGCTTGACTACCAGTTCACCGAACACCGCCTTGATGTCACGCGAGAGTTTCGGCGACGAGCTGTTACCGGGGCAGCCGAAGGTCAGAGTTGCGTTATTGTTGGCTGCCAGGGTGGCCGCGCTTGCGGAATCAACACAGTTGAAACCGGTCGAGCCGGAGAACTCATACCCTTCACGGCGCGCGTTCAGACCGGCAGCGAACAACACATCGCCGGCCATGAATTGGCCAAGTGAGCCGCTGATGGTGGCGTCGGCCTGCACAACGTTAGTTTCGCCATCATAAATCTTGCCACGCATCTGCATGGCCTCAAATGCCGCGACCACATCCGCTGTCTGCGACTGACCAGGCATGATGAACGGGTTGTAGCGACCAGAGGCCAACAGATCAACCCACCTTCTGGTATTCGGGAAGCCATTGATCAAGGTTACCGTGCTCTTGGAGTTGCCATAGCCGAGGCCGGCTGTGTAATCGAATTTTCCAACTACGCCATCCACAATCGCCTGAACCCGAAGGTTGGTCGTCTCGTTTTCCCGTATGCGGAACCCCAGATCGTTCAGCATGTTGATGCGGTAGGCAACGGGCAGCGTCGGGTTGAACTGTGTGGCACCGACCAATGTTTGCATGTTCAGATAGTACGGGCTGTCCGGCCGCAGGTTCATCACCGGATTGGCGCTGGAGCTGATCTGCACTGGTACAGATTCCCCCCTGTTTGTGACACGGGACGAGACCACTTCAAATGCAAGGCGGTCGGTGCTGCCGAGGTTAAGCGTGCCCCGTAGAAGACCGTTTATCGCCTCTTGGGGTGCTGTCAGCATGTAGTTGCGCCCGTAATCGCGGGTGCACCGATAGCGTGAATTGGCTTGTGTGTAGCCGAACAAGTTCCACGTCGTGATGTTGGGCGCGAGAGGTACTTGTCCGGCAATCTCTTGGCAACGTCCTTGGATAGCCAGCAGATTGAGGTTGGTGTAGCGAGTGGGGTCAGTCGGGCCCACAACCGTGCCCGCCGCTGTCAAGGCCGTGCCAGCAGAGGCAATAATGTTGGCGTGCATGGCGCTGGTGGAATCAGGCGTCAGAAAACGATCCGGCTGGTAGCCGGTCGCCCACGGGCGATCTGGCCCACGCAGTATTTTGTTGTCATCGAACGTGAGACTGCCCATTAGGTTCCAGCCGTCGCGTTCCAGCTTGCCGATGCCACCCGTCGCAGAAAAGCGGGTCCGCGAGCCTGCATCGGAAGCGCTCGGTGTACTGTAATTGAAACGTACGGTGGCGCCTTCATAACTCGTACGTGTGATGAAGTTGATTACACCGCCGATGGCATCTGTACCATAAAGTGCGGATGCGCCATCTTTCAGGACTTCAACCCGATCAATGGCGTCCATGGGGATGGCGTTCAAGTCCACCGAACCACCGCTCATGCCATGGGTCGAAACACGGCGGCCATTCAGTAGAACCAGTGTTCCAGTAGGGCCAAGGCCTCGCAGGTTGGCGAAGTTTGCGCCACCCAGAGTTTTGTCGCCGTCGCTGCCGAACACTGCGTTGTTTGTAATCTGATTGGTATTTGAGGCAACGTTCGCTGAGAGCATGTCGACAATCTGGTCAATGCTGCTCAGGCCAGTCTGCTCGATTTCCTCTCGGGTGATGATCTGTAGAGGAAGCGCTGATTCATCGCTCACGCGCTTGATGCTGGAGCCTGTGACAGTAATTGTCTCAGGCTTAACTTCCGGTTTGGCCGGGGCTGGTGCCGGACGTGGTGGGGTTGTCTGGGGCGGCACCGGCGGGGCTGGAGGTGTCTGTGCAAACACCGTGCCTGCAAAGCAGGCCAGCAAAATCACCTGGGCAATATTTTTGAGTTTCACAGGTCTCTCCTAATAGAAAATCTTGGGTCGTGGTTATGGCGGTGCATTAAATCGTAGGATTTCGTCGCCTCGTCAATTGAGGCGTTTTTTACGGTCCGGCTGGCATGCTCGCCAGAACAATCCGCAGTCTTTGGCCGTTAATACCAATATACTACCAATGGAATATCGTGACACCGCTGTTACATAAAAACAACACAATTGTTGTGGGTACCGGTTGGTTTTTTTGGGGAGTGCGATGAAATCGTCCAGCTTGTTAATTGTGATGGTTATCTGGTTATGTTGCGCGGGGTGGAGCGGATTGTGTTTCGGCCAATTGCCGCCTGAAATCAGCAATTTGTTGCGTGAAAACAACCTGCCCGAGGACGCCTTGGGCGTGACCATCATGCGTTTGTCTGACGCCAGCACCGTTATCAGTCATGGCGCCGACCGGGCGCTGCAGCCGGCATCAACCGTGAAGGTGTTGACGGCAATTGTCGGCCTGGAACGGCTCGGGCCGGCCTACCGTGGTCGGACGGAGCTTCGGTCCGGCGCCGCAATGGAAAACGGCGTGCTGAAGGGCGACCTCGTTTTGCGCGGGTTCGGCAATGCCGATATCACCTGGGAGGACTTTCAACGCATGTTACAAAGCGTGCGCCATCGCGGCGTAAACGACATTCAGGGCGACCTGGTGGTTGATCGCGGATTCTTTCAACCGGCCCGAATTGACATTGGCTTGCCGCCGTTTGATGAGTCGCCCGAGTTTCGTTATAACGTGATCCCGGATGCGCTGCTGATCAATATGAACCTCGCACAATTCGACATCGACACCAACAGCGTCGGCTTCCAAATTCGTCTGACACCCGCGCTGGAGGGCGTCAAGGTTATTTCAAACATGACCTTTGACGATCGGGCGTGTGGCAAATGGGAGGATGGTTGGAAAATTCCCACGACCATCACGTCTGACGATGGTGAGATACGCGTTTATTTGAATGGGACATTTCCCAAAAACTGTTCGCAATCGGTTGCCAACAGTGTGATTGACCGCGCCGACTATACGGCGCGCCTGTTTCGCTCGTTATGGCGTGGCCTGGGCGGCACCTTTAGTGGCAAGGTCAGGGAGGTCGATTTGCCGGCGCTGTTGTCTGCCAGCGGATCGGAGCAGCCCGCCATGAAATTGTTGGCGGAACACCGCGCCCGACCGCTGGCCGAGGTTACCCGCAATATCAACAAGGTGTCCGACAACACCATCACCCGCGGGTTGTTTCTAACCTTGGGTGCGCTGGGTACCATCGGCACAGCTGACGCTGCAATGACAACCGGCACAACCTTGCAAAGGGCCGACGCAGAGATTCGTTTGTGGCTCAAGCAAAAGGGCATTGACGATGCCGGGCTGGCGCTCGACAACGGTTCAGGCTTGTCACGCTCTGAACGCATCACGCCGGCGCAGCTGGCCGCCGTATTGCAGGCGGCATATCACAGTAAATGGGCGCCGGAATTTATCTCAAGTCTGCCAATCGTTGCGGTGGACGGCTCGATGCGCAATCGCTTGAAATCAAGTCCTGCCGCCGAAGTCGGGCGCATCAAGACCGGCAGTTTGCGCGATGTTGTGGCGGTGGCGGGTTATGTGCCGGATGCAGCCGGGCGACAACATGTTGTGGTTGCGATGATCAACCACCCGCGGGCGATTGCGGCGGGTGGCCGCGCGATTCTGGATGCGTTATTGGATTGGGTCGCCAAATCGGGCGGACCGATTGCGGCGCCCGGCATGGCGGCCGCAAAATAACGCCCGGCTGGCTGCGGCAATCGTGACGGTTGCAGCGACCGTTGCCGGGACATTCATAGCACTCTTGTGTAGTCTGCCCGTACCTTCAGCCGGTCGCCGCAGTCGAAGTGCCACCACTCGGTATTGATGCCTTGGAACCCCGCCTGGACCATCGCGTTTTTGAGCAGGTGACGGTTATCCAGATGTATTTGTTGCAATGCGCCGGCGGCGACAAATCCTTCCTCAAGTGCCGGGTGCGAAAATTCGGTCAAGTCGTCAAACGGCGTGCCCATATCAAGCTCAACACCGTTTTCATCAATCAACGTGACGTCCACCGCCATGCCAAACGAGTGGATTGAGCCGCGCACCGGGTCGGCCAAATACATTTGCAAATTGGTGCCGGCAAGCGCCGTCCATAGTTCTTCTTGCACGCGTTGCGGCCGTAGCGCGTCCAAAATTAATATCGAGACGCCGGGCCGTTCACGCCGCAGCCAGCGCACCGCATTTTCCAGTGCCGCCGTGGCGTCGCAGTGCAACCACGCACAATCAATCTCGCCATACAAATCGCGCCCGACAAAATTATTCGCGCTGCCATAACGCAGGTCAATCCGGGTGCCTTCGATGCTTGCGAGCCGCCTGAAATGATCGTGTCCGGCAACCATCTCGATTGGCATTGTTTTGGCGGGAATGGTGGTGATCGGTGGGCTGGGCTGGGCGGGCATTTGTATCGACTTGGGTATGGTGCAGATTGAATATGCAATTGACCGATGTGATGGCGGTTGCGTCACGCTAAAATGCGACTTTGGCCACAGACCTTGGCCACAACCGCCCGCCAAGTTTAACCATACCCGCCCCATCATCACAAAGACCAACATGCAATTCAAATCGATTCAATACGCGGGCCGGCGACCAGGCCCGCGCATCATTGTCACCGGTGCCGTCCACGGCAATGAGACCTGCGGTACCAAGGCAATTTTGCGGGTGATCGACGACATTGAATCAGGCCGTGCAAATATTGTCGCCGGACACGTTACCTTTGTGCCGGTGACCAATCCACTGGCCTATGCCAAGGGTGAACGCGCGGGCGACCGCAACTTGAATCGCAACCTGTACCCGGTCGAGACACCCAAAGACTTTGAGGACCATGTCGCCAATTGGTTATGCCCGTTGCTGGCGGCGCACGATGTGTTGCTTGACCTGCATTCGACCCGCGCCAGTAACCCGGCGTTTGCCATGCTCGGCCCGGTTGATAACGACGGCCCCTTGCAGCCGTTTTGTCATTACGCAAAAGAGCGGGCGATGGCGCAGCACCTCGGTGTGCATCGTTTTGTGGATGGCTGGCTGGGAACCTATGCATTGGGCGTGGCACGCCGGCAGGCACAGGCCAGGGATTCCGGCAGCCAATTGAATCCGCTCAATACCGATCCCCGCTATGGCGTGGGCACCACCGAATACATGCGGTCAGTCGGCGGCTATTCCATCACGCTTGAATGTGGCCAGCACGACGCGCCCGAATCACCCGATGTGGGTTATCAGGCGATCGTCAATACGCTCGCGTTTCTGGGGATCAGTGACACGCCGCCGCCAGCGCCGGTCGGCGATGTTGAGGAGCTGCACATGTACGAAGTGATCGACAAGGCGCATGTCGACGATACGTTTTCACGTGAATGGGCAAGCTTCAACCCGGTCGCCAGCGGTGAGCTGATCGCCACCCGCCACGACGGCCACCGAATCGTGGCCGAGAACGATTGTTATATTTTGTTCCCGGATGCCAAGGCACTGCCGGGCAACGAGTGGTTCTATCTGGCGCGTCAGGGGTGACTTATTAGCGGCGGATGGTTATAATTGCGGTCTTCTTTGGTGGTTGTAGCTCAGCGGTAGAGTCCTGGATTGTGATTCCAGTTGTCGTGGGTTCGAACCCCATCAGCCACCCCAAATTCAAAAGCCACCCATCGGGTGGCTTTTGAATTTGGGAAGGTTGACGGAGGTGAGAGCCCACCTTGGGTTCGACCAGCAAGTCCGGGGGACTTGCGCAGGACGTCGCACAGCGACGGGCCGCAGGCCGAATGGCGCGGGATGTCACCGCGCAGTGAGCAGACCCATCAGCAGCACCCATCGGGTGGCTTTTGAATTTTGGACGGTTGACGGAGGTGAGAGCCCACCTTGGGTTCGACCAG
>JANPDI010000153.1:0-8442 GCA_031431435.1 Burkholderiales bacterium | reverse complement strand
CGATTTGCGTAACACCTGTTGCAGCCAATGCGCCGAGAATCCGGCCGGTGACGCATCAACCTTCTCAAAAATAATGTGGGCGGGCATCACCGAGTCGTATTGACTGGCGAGCAATTGAAACGGCAGCATGTCATCGGCGGCAATGGCGGCAAATTCGCGTGTGTCGCGTGGAATTTCGTGGTGGGAATCGGCGCGCACAAAACCGTGGCCGGGAAAGTGTTTTGCACACGCGGCAACACCAACCGTATGCATGCCGGCAATCACCGCACCGGCCAATGCCGCAACCACGTTGGGATCGCGCCCAAACGAGCGTTCACCAATCACGGTGGATTCGCCCCAATCCAAATCAAGTACCGGTGCAAACGAAAAGTCGAGTCCGTGCGCAACCATTTCGGTTCCGATCACAACACCAACGGCATGTGCCAGCGCAAGTCCGTTGGTTTGATCGTGCTGATAACACTCACCGAGCAAACGCATGGCGGGAATGATGGTGAAGCCGTCACGAAAGCGTTGCACCCGGCCGCCCTCATGGTCGACCACAATCATCAAATGCGGTGAACGCAAGGCACGGATCGACGCCGTCAGTTGTTTCAACTGTTCCGGGTTGGCATAGTTGCGGGCAAATAAAATCACGCCACCCATCAACGGATGCATCAGACGGGTCTTGTCGGCTTCGGTCAATTCGAGTCCGGCAATATCGCCCATCACGGGACCCAGCAGCATGTTTGTGGTCATGTTCAACTTTTCTCCAGAATGACATAGGCAATGGCGTGTTCGGTTTCATCGGCAATCGAAACGTGGGTTGCAAAAATTTTCTCCGCATCCAGCTTTTGTTGCATGGCGGCACTGGCCGCCAGCAACGGCCGGCCGTTGGGTGTGTGTTGTACCGCGATGTCGTGCCAGCCAACCTCGGCACCGATGCCGGTGCCGAACGCTTTCGAAAAAGCCTCCTTGACGGCAAAACGTTTTGCGACAAACCGCGCCAGCTTCTGCAAAGACGCGGCGTCGGTTGGCAATGACACCACCGAGTTTGCAAATTCGGCCACTTCCTGTGCACACAAAATCCGTTGCACGAACCGCTCGCCATGTTTATCCAGCGCCGCTTCAATGCGTTTAATGGTGACAATGTCAGTGCCGATGCCGTAGATCATGCGGCGTTCGCAATCGCCCGCAGGTAGAGGCGGATAGCCGGCGCCAGGCCGATCTCAAGTGCGTCGGCAATCAGCGCGTGGCCAATCGAGACTTCCAGCACGCCCGGAACGTTTTTCAAAAAATGTGTCAGATTTTGCGCATTCAGATCGTGTCCGGCGTTTATCCCCAGTCCGAACGTCGTGGCGACGTTTGCGGTGGCGGCATACGTGGCGAGGACGGCGTCGTCGCCTGTCTTGCCAAAGTGCTCTGCATAGGGCTCGGTATAAAGCTCAATCCGATTTGCACCCAGTTGATAAACGTTCACCATCATCTCCGGCGCCGGGTCCATAAACAGGCTTGCGCGTACACCGAGTGACCGCAGTTCATCAACAACCGGCTGCAGGCGGGCGCTGTCGGCTGGCAGATTCCAGCCATGGTCGGAAGTGAACTGCCCCGACTCGTCCGGCACCAGCGTGCATTGATGGGGTTTGACCGCGCGCACAAACGCCATCAAATTGTGAAATGGATTGCCTTCGATGTTGAATTCACGATCCGGCCAGGCCTGCATCAATGCGGCGAGTTTTTCGACATCGTCGGCACGCACATGGCGGCCGTCAGGGCGCGGGTGCACGGTGATGCCATCGGCACCGGCCTCGAGTGCAATAGTCGCAAACTTGACGACGTCTGGAATGCCGATGGTGCGCGTATTACGCAGCAGTGCGATCTTGTTCAGGTTTACGCTGAGCTTTGTCATGACGACATTTTACGGGACAACCGCGTTGCTGGTGCTGGCACGCTGAAATTGGTGAAGATAAAAGTCGTTATCTGGCGTGCCGTTTCAGACAAAAAAGCCTCAAACAGCCCGCCAATATTGGCGTTTCTATTTTAATTCCCGGATAAGCTGACGGGTATGCAACGCCTTGTCGCCGAGGTGATGATTGATCACCCGTCGCATCAACTGCTTGGCCTGTGTCAGCAACGCCGCATCCGCCGTTGTTTCCGCCGCAACCGCCGGCAAGCCGGCCGCCAGCGCCATCAGGGTTCTGCCGCTCAAGCGCACCGGGTCAATGGCGCGAATGGAATCCTGCGGGCGGGCACTGGTGATCCGGATCGGTCCGCGGTCAACCACGTATAAATACTGCGCATCCGATTCGATGGACGCATCTGAATCGGCTTCGTGCGTGAGGGTCAGCGCATAACCCAGTTCGGCAAGCATGGTCAGCTCAAAACGGCGCAGGATGGTTTCGATATCGCGACCACCGGGCCCGCGATGGTCCGCCAGCGCCTCAACCGACACGCTGTAGGCGTCAAACAGGACTTCGTGCGGGTCTTCCTTGGTTGCCAGTTTCAGCAGCAACTCGTTCATGTAAAACGCCGCCATCAATGCGCCGCTGCGCAATTGTGGATAAATGCGCTCGTGTTCAGCCGCCCTGAGTGTTTTTAGATCGGCCCGGCCGAACCAATCAATGGTGATTGGTTGAAACGGATTCAGGGCATATTTGTGGCTGCCGGATCGTTTGGCCCCCTTGGCCACCATCGCCACCCGCCCGTTGGTGCGGGTGAATGTTTCAAGAATCAGACTGGTCTCTTTATACGGGTAGCTGTGCAACACAAAGCCGGCGCTGCTGTGGCTGGTCGAATTTCTCATCCGGCGTGGTTCCGCGTGGCGTCGTTATTGATAACCGTATTGTTTGACCATTGCCTCGTCATCGGCCCAGCCTTTTTTGACGCGTACCCAAAGCTCCAGATACACCTTGCCGTCAAAGGTCGCTTCCATTTCCTTGCGGGCATCGGTACCGATCCGTTTGAGGCGTTCGCCCTTCTCACCGATGATGATCGCCTTCTGACTTTGTTTCTCGACAATGATGGTGGCGTGGATGCGCCGCATGGTGCCCTCGATGGCAAACTGTTCAACCACGACATTTACGCTGTAGGGCAGTTCGTCACCCAACTGGCGAAACACCTTCTCGCGAATGAATTCCGCCGCCAGGAATCGCTCTGATTTATCGGTCAACTCCTCAACGTCAAAAATGGCGGGCTGTTCCGGCAGATGGGGACGAATCGCACGTTTGAGTTCGACCAGCGTCGCGGCGTTCTTGACGCTGACCGGTACCACCGCGGCGAACGCAAACAGGCTCTGCATTTCGGCAAGGTACGGCAGCAGCCGCGCCTTTTCCTTTTCGCGATCAATTTTGGTCACCGCCAAGATAACCTTGGTGCCTTCAGGCAGCGACTTCAACACCGCCGCATCCGCTTCGGTATAGCGCATTGCCTCCACCGCAAACACCACCACGTCGGCGTCGTTGGCGGTGCTTGCCACGGTCCGATTCAGGATGCGGTTGAGTGCGTTCAAATGGGTTTTTTGAAATCCCGGCGTATCGATAAACAAATACTGGGTGTCGGCATCACTCAGAATGCCGGTGATCCGATGACGCGTGGTCTGCGCCTTGCTGGACGTGATGCTGACCTTTTGGCCGACCAGGTGATTCAACAGCGTTGATTTGCCGACGTTCGGCCGTCCGACGATTGCGATACTGCCGCAACGAAAAGTTTTATCGCTCATGCTGCTTTGCCATCCGCTTTCATCGCGCTGCTTTCTGTGTTTCCATTGCCATCAAGACGTGCAGCCAACTTGGCCAATATTTTTGCCGCGGCGTCTTGCTCGGCGGCGCGCCGGGTAATCCCGCTGCCTTCAACTTTGAACGCCGGACGCTCGGTAATACACTCAACAAAAAATTGTTGTTGATGCGCCGCACCTTCAATCCGTTTGACCGCGTATTGCGGCAACTGCTGGTGTTTGCGCTGCAAAAATTCCTGCAACTGTGTTTTGGCATCTTTGACGGGAACGGATTGTGTCGGATCCGCGATGCGATGCGCAAATAACTGCGCCACCAAGTTGGCGGCGGCTTCATGCCCGGCGTCAACCAACACCGCGCCAATCAACGATTCAACCGCGTCTGCCAGAATCGACGGCCGTCCCGCGCCACCGGTTTTGACCTCACCTTCACCGAGTCTGAGCACCGTGCCCAGTTCGAGCTCTGTCGCAATTTGTGCCAGCACCGCTTGATTGACCAGATTGGCACGCAGCCGGCTCAAATCGCCCTCCGGCATCGCCGGGAAACGGTCATAAATCAATCTGGCAATCGCGAAGTTCAAAAAGCCGTCACCCAGAAATTCGAGCCGCTCATTGTGTGGCGTACCGAAGCTGCGATGGGTCAGCGCCTGCGTAAGTTGCGCAACATCAGCAAATTTGATCCCCAGTTTGGTCTCAAGCGGATGCCGCGCCACGTTCATCTGGCGCTATTTGTCTGATGTACTAGCGGCGAAATCGACCAGCAACGTGTATCCGGGCATCAGCGCAATTCGCGTCTGCCAGGCGGCCGAGACGACGGTTTCGTTGTTTTCCTTGACGATATCCAGATCAAGGCCCTTGATCGCCTGGACATTATCAATCACCGCACGGCGATCAAAACTGGTACGGATTTCGGCGACGGTCCCGGATTTCACTTCTTCACTCGACGCCATGCCGGCGATCACCTTCTTGATCGAAAAATACTCGATGTAGTGCGGGGTGAGCTTGAGCCCGCCCAACAAAATCACGCCACCCACCACAAAATACAGTACCAAGGTGATAAATCCGACACCTCTTTGTTTGGCGGGCATCGCACCGGGCTGGCGGGTCTGGATTGGTTTTGCTGTGATGTTCATTTAGGTTCCCTTCTGGTCGCGGGTTGTTGGCCGTGCAAATTTAACAACATGCCAGACAAATTATTCAATGGTGGTGCCAATACGTTTCATGCTGCCGAAATTCATCCACACCAGCACAGCCTTGCCAACGATGTTCTGTTCCGGGACAAAACCCCAATAACGGCCATCATCGCTGTTATCGCGGCTGTCACCCATCATCAGGTAGTGGCCGGCCGGCACTTTACAAGTCATGCCTTCGTCATTGTAAGTGCAATTGGATTTATTCGGAAATTCACGCACGCTGCCCAGATTTATCGACGGATAAAGCGGGTCAACCATCATGGCGTGTGGCTTCTCCCCCAGACGCTCGGTAAATGTTTCAAAAAATCGAACACGCCCGTCGGTTTCGGTAAAGGTGCCGGTCGGGACGGTCTCGACCGCCTGACCATTGACCGTCAGACGCTTGTTCTTGAATGAAATGACATCACCCGGCAAACCGACCACGCGTTTGATGAAATCCTTCGTCATGTCTTCGGGGTAGCGAAATACCATCACATCGCTGCGCTTGGGCAGATTGATGTCGAGCACCTTCTTGTTGATGACCGGGATACGGATGCCATAGGTATATTTATTGACCAGAATAAAATCGCCCACCATCAATGACGGCACCATTGAACCGGTGGGAATTTTGAACGGCTCATACAGGAATGAACGCAGCATAAACACAATCAGAATCACCGGAAAAAAGCTTTTGGCCATTTCGACCAGCACCGGATCGTGCGCACCGGCAATACGGTTTTTGCGGAACAGCATCGCATCTGCCAGCCAGATTGCACCCGTGATCAACGTCGCGGTCAGCAGGACAGCCGCAAAGCCCATCACCTCTTTGAAGGTCAGCATGGCCAGTGAGGCGATAAACAACACCGGCCAGGCAATTTCGAGCATGGCGTGCAGCGCGTGCGACCCCTGCGGATTTGTGTCATCCATGGCAATTTTTTGGCCCGACGACGTGGCCATTGATTCGCGGCCGACAAAAAAGCCCGCCACAATGATCACAAGACTTGCCGCAATTGCAATCCAGCCAACCATTTCCCAATTCATATGCCTGATCCAATATCTTCTAATTTAAACAGTCTGCATTTTGCAAAAAAACGACCGCCGCGTGTTGCTGATGCGACCAATCAACGTCATCCGCTGATCAAGCAACATGAATCGACCAAAAAGCAACACCTCGCCGGACGGATCACAGGGTCACTTGTCACCGATTTGCAAAATGGCCAGGAAGGCTTCCTGCGGAATTTCGACGTTGCCGACCTGCTTCATACGTTTTTTGCCGGCCTTTTGTTTTTCCAGCAGTTTTCGTTTGCGCGAAATGTCGCCACCATAACACTTGGCGATCACGTTTTTGCGCAATGCCTTGATGTTCTCCCGCGCGATAATGTTTGCGCCGATCGCCGCCTGCACCGCAACGTCAAACATCTGCCGCGGAATCAGTTCGCGCATTTTTGACGCCAGCTCGCGACCGCGATACTGGCTGCTGGCGCGATGCACAATCAGCGACAACGCATCCACTTTGTCGCCGTTGATCAGGATGTCGAGCTTGACCAGATCCGCCGTGCGGTACTCCTTGAATTCATAGTCGAGCGAGGCGTAGCCGCGCGACACAGATTTGAGTTTGTCAAAAAAATCCATCACCACTTCGTTCATCGGCATGTCGTATTTGAGGACGACTTGACGACCGTGATACTGCATATCAACCTGCATACCGCGTTTTTGATTGCACAAAATGATCACCGAGCCGACATACTCCTGCGGCATCATCATGGTCGCGGTAATGATCGGCTCGCGGATTTCTTCAATTTTGGTCAGTTCCGGCAGGCGTGACGGATTTTCAATTTCGATGACCGTCAGGTCTTTCAACATTACCTGGTAAATCACGGTTGGCGCGGTGGTGATAAGTTCCTGGTCGAATTCGCGCTCGAGCCGTTCCTGCACGATTTCCATGTGTAGCAGGCCGAGAAATCCACAGCGAAAGCCGAAGCCGAGCGCCTGCGAGGTTTCCGGCTCGAAACGAAGGCTGGCGTCGTTGAGTTGTAACTTGGTCAATGCGTCGCGCAGACCATCGTATTGATTGGACTCAACCGGATAGAGGCCGGCAAACACCTGCGGCTTGATTTCCTTGAAACCTGGCAATGCCTCGCTGGCCGGGCGCTCCTGCAGTGTGATGGTGTCGCCGACTTTTGCCGAGACCAATTCCTTGATGCCGGCAATGACAAACCCCACCTCACCGGCCTTGAGTTCCGTCCTCGGCTGCGATTTGGGTGCAAACACACCGACCTGCTCACACAGCTGTTGCGAATTGGTCGCCATCAGCAGAATTTTGTCTTTGGGCTTCAACACACCATCGACCACGCGCACCAACATGACCACACCGACGTAGTTATCAAACCACGAGTCGATGATGAGTGCTTTTAACGGCTTGTTCACGTCGCCACGCGGTGGCGAAACACGTGCGATGACCGTTTCAATCACGTCGTCAATGCCGACACCGGTCTTGGCGCTGCAACGCACCGCGTCGTGTGCTTCAATGCCAATAATGTCTTCGATTTCATCGATGACGCGGTCGGGGTCGGCCGATGGCAGGTCGATCTTGTTCAAAACCGGATACACCTCGACGCCCAAATCGGTTGCGGTGTAACAATTGGCGACAGTTTGTGCTTCCACGCCCTGCGACGCGTCCACCACCAGTAACGCGCCTTCACACGCCGACAATGAACGCGACACCTCATACGAAAAATCGACGTGCCCGGGGGTATCGATCAAATTCAGGAAATAGGTGTTGCCGTCTTTTGCTTTATAGCTTAGCGCCGCCGTCTGTGCCTTGATGGTGATGCCGCGTTCACGCTCCAACGCCATCGAATCGAGTACCTGCGACTCCATTTCCCGCGACGACAAGCCGCCACAGCGCTCGATAATGCGATCGGCCAGGGTCGATTTGCCGTGGTCGATATGGGCGATGATGGAAAAATTGCGGATGAGGTTCATTGAGACGCTTTGCGGATATTGGCCATTGCAAACGGATAAAGTGCTGCAAAAGCCCTGGATGGCAGTCGTTAGCCGGAAAAATCGCTGGTTTTGACTGGGGTTGATGGCGTTAACAAGACGCGCGCCAAACAAAAAAGGGCACACCTGGCGCCCTTTTGGCTGACGACATCTACAGCCCGATATTTTAGCCGAAAGTGGCTGTTTTTACGAGGTGGCTACTTGTCGCCGGCTTCGGCTGCCATGGGGCTTTTGCGCAGGTCATCCCAGGCGGCGGCGTCAAAATGGTAGTGACAGACTTCAATACCGGTCTCGAGCGGGCCGTTTAGCAGAACCGGCACCCATTCACCGAATTTTGTCTCGAGTGCCGGGTGGTCGTCCAAATCGACTTCACCCAACGTCAGTTCAATGCCGTCACGTCGTGCCGCCTCGCGACACGCCTCGCGCATTTTGTCGCACAGACTGCAGTAGCTGCGGCCAACCAGGGTCAGCCGCAGCGCCGGCATTATTTTGTCTCGGGACGCAAGGTGACGTAGCGCGCCGGTGTGTCATCGCGTTTGGCGAGCAATGCAACCGGGCGTT
>JANPDI010000152.1:0-1756 GCA_031431435.1 Burkholderiales bacterium | reverse complement strand
TTGGGTTTCTCGCCGTACACGTCGGGTGTCCGCAACGGGGTGCTGACCATCACCAGCAATTCACCGACCAATTCTGACCGGGTGCAACTCGGCGGAACCGGCTGCCGTTACCTCCCGCCTTCGGCGCGGCGTCTCTTCGTGACCGGTTGCTAACGGCGCAGCGCGAGTTGCCGTACACCGTCGCGATAATGCGGCGAAAAATAAGCAAACGGCCCGGAAATGCGGGCCGTTTGTATTGAATGTCTTTCGAGCCAATTTGAAATGGGTGGGCGCTCATCTATAATTCAAACAGTCGTTTGAATCTGCCGGCACGCCGTGCTTGGTGCCCCCGTTAATCCCCGTAGAAATCCTGCCCGATGAAAATTCTTGTTCCCGTGAAGCGCGTGGTTGATTACAACGTCAAGGTGCGCGTCAAAGCCGATCAAACCGGCATTGAGCTTGCCAACGTCAAGATGTCGATGAATCCGTTTGATGAAATCGCCATTGAAGAGGCGCTAAAGCTTCGTGAAGCCGGTGTCGCAACGGAAATCATCGCGGTTTCAATTGGCGTCAGCCAATGCCAGGAGACGCTGCGAACCGCACTCGCGATGGGGGCGGACCGGGCGATTTTGGTGGAAACCGCCATCGAGGTGCAACCGCTTGGTGTGGCCAAGGTGTTGAAAGCGCTGGTGGATAAAGAAGCGCCGCAACTGGTGATTTTGGGTAAACAAGCCATTGACGACGATTCGAGTCAAACCGGCCAGATGTTGGCGGCGTTGCTCGGCTGGTCACAGGCGACGTGTGCGTCGAAGGTTTTGGTCAGCGGTGCAGAGGCGACCGTGACACGTGAAATTGACGGCGGCTCGGAAACCGTACAGCTGAAATTGCCGGCCATCATTACCGCCGATTTGCGTTTGAACACGCCGCGTTATGCGACGCTGCCGAACATCATGAAGGCGAAGAAAAAACCGATGGATATCGTCACACCTGAATCACTGGGTGCCGATGTCGCGCCGCGCTTGAAGACGCTGAAAGTGGTCGAGCCCCCCAAACGCAAAGGTGGTGTGATGGTTGCCGACGTAGCGGCGCTGGTCGACAAACTCAAAAACGAAGCAAAAGTGATTTAATTTCCCGCAGGGAAATTAAATCATCCCCGCGAAGGCGGGGATCCAAGTTCGATGTTTAACATTTCCCGGCGGGAAATTAAATCAGTTTTGATGTTCAACGTTTCCCGGTGGGAAATAAAATCATCCCCGTGTCGTTGGGGATGCAATCTTCAAGGATAAGCATGGCCATTCTTATTATCGCCGACCACGATAACCATCAAATAAAGTCGGGCGTGACCAATGCGGTTGCCTGCGCCACCAAAATTGGAGGCGACATTCATGTGCTGATTGCCGGTAGTGCGTGTGCCGGCGCGGCTACTGCCGCTGCTGGCATCGCCGGGGTCGGCAAAGTATTGGTCGCCGATGCCGCGCAGTACGCGCATCCGGTTGCCGAAAATCTTGCGCCATTGGTGGTGGGGTTGGCAAAAAACTATTCACACGTTTTGTTTCCGGCATCGGCTTCGGGCAAAAATACCGCACCGCGTGTGGCAGCGATGCTCGATGTGGCGCAAATGTCGGACGTGATCGCGGTTGAATCAGCCGATACCTTTGTGCGACCGATTTATGCCGGGAGTGCGTTTGCCACCGTGCAATCAACGGATGCGATCAAAGTCATGACGGTGCGTGCCACCGGCTTCGACGCGGTTGCCGCAACCGGGGGCGCAGGGGTG
>JANPDI010000151.1:0-40347 GCA_031431435.1 Burkholderiales bacterium | reverse complement strand
CGCAGCGGCGGCGGCGCTGGCCACATACCAGCCGGGGGAGTTTTTGCCCGGCGCACGCCAGCAACCCGACGCTCAATTGCTTGCCGCCGCCGGCGCCATTGGCACCACCCTTTTCCCTCCGGTCGGCACCTGCAAAATGGGCCGCGATGATGACCCGACCGCGGTGGTTAATTCAAGACTGTGTGTACGTGGCATTGATGGCCTGCGGGTGATTGATGCCTCGATCATGCCGACCATCACCTCTGGCAATACCAACTCCCCGACCATCATGATTGCCGAACGTGGTGCGGCAATGGTGATCGGCGATGCAAAACGGCGGGCGGACGCAATCGCACCGGCGGCGCGTTGATGACACCGCCAAACGTCTCGCAAAATCCGCTCTCAACTTTACGCGTGGGTCCCGTCTTGTCGGACGCATTCCTGGCCTGGTACTTTGTCATCGTCTGGGGATCGGGATTCATCGCCACCAAGACCGGCTTGCAATACGCGGCACCGTTCACCTTTCTGTCGATGCGGTTTGCCATTGGTATTGTTTGCCTAATGCCGCTGTTGCTGTGGCTGAAACCGCGTTGGCCGACCACCAAAATGGTGTGGCTGCATGTGGTCATTGCCGGACTGTTAATGCACGCGATTCACTTATCCGGCAGCCATTACGGCCAATACACCGGACTATCCGCGGGTGTGGTGGCGATTGTGCTGGCGGTGCAACCGCTGTTGACGGCAATGGCGGCGGCGTGGCTGCTCGGCGAATCACCGTCGTCACGGCAGTGGCTTGGTATCGGTTTGGGGCTGGCCGGTGTGGCACTGGTGGTGTGGCACAAGATTGACATTGACGCCATGTCGTCCGCCAGCCTGACCGCGCTCGGCATTGCGTTGCTCGCATTGACGGCCGGCACACTTTATCAACGGCGCTTTTTGAAAGATGTGGATTTGTTTTCAGCAGCATTGATTCAATTCATCGCCTCGCTGTTGGTGCTGGCCCCGCTGTCGGTCGCTATTGAGGGCGCGCAAGTCGTATGGTCGTGGCCATTGATCGCGGCAATGCTGTTTCTGGTGGTGTTTGCGTCGATCCTCGCGGTTTCCGCACTGCACACGCTGATGCGGCACGGTGAAGCCACGCGTGTGTCGAGCATCCTTTATCTGCCGCCGGTGGTGGCGGTGGCGTGTGAATGGCTGTTCTATCGTGTCGTACCGACCGGCATCACATTCATTGGCTTTGCCATCGTCTGTCTGGGCGTCTGGCTGGCTGGAACGCAATCAAGCAAAACATGAAACCCCTGCCACTGATTATCATTCTGCTGCTGCTCAACCACATTGCGTCGTACGGCAGCCGTATCACCGTGACGTTATCCGCCATCAACCAGCAATCGTCGGCGTTTACTGTCGGCTTGTTGATGGCGCTGTATGCGCTGCTACCAGCGTTTTTATCCGTCTCCACCGGCCGCTGGATCGATCGTGTTGGTGTTGAGAAACCGTTTCGATACGGCTCCATCGCGGTTGGCATCGGCACCATCCTGCCGTTTTGCTGGCCGTCGATATATGCGCTTTATGTCACCAGTGTGATTGTCGGCCTGGGGTTCATGCTCATCAACGTCGCGGCCTATCATGCCGTCGGCGAAATGAGTTCGCCGGTAGACCGGCCGGTTAACTTCAGCTACGTATCGCTTGGTTTTTCCGCGTCGTCATTCATCGCGCCGATTTTGTCTGGTGTGGCGATTGATTCATTTGGTCACCGCAGCACGTTTTTGCTGCTGGCGATGTTTACGGTATTGCCGATTCTGGCGCTTTCGTTGAAGTTGCTGCCCATGCATCAACCGCATCCAAAACCCGTGCAAGAAACAACCGGCCCGGTGTTTGCGCTGCTCAAAGACAAAACCCTGCGCCGCCTGTTCATCGTCATGACCCTGTTCACCGTCGGCTGGGATGTTTACGCATTTGCGATTCCGTTGCACGGTTCGTTGATCGGTTTGTCGGCGTCGGAAATCGGCATTGTCATGGGCGCGTTTGCGGCAGCGACCTTTAGCGTGCGACTTGCCATGCCGTTTTTTGTGCAGCAGGTGGCACCGTGGACCCTCATCAAAGCCGCTCTGCTATTGGCCGGATTGAGTTTTTTACTCGTTCCTTTTACACATAGCGTTGCGCTGTTGATGGTGCTGATGTTTATGCTCGGGCTGGGACTCGGCGCGCCGCAGCCGATGGTGCTGACGATTCTGCATGAGGCGGCACCACAGGGACGCGCCGGCGAAGCGCTCGGCTTGCGCACCACCCTCATCAATTCCTCACAAACCGTGATGCCGATGATTTTTGGTGCGGTGGGTGCGGCGTTTGGTCTGTCACCGCTTTTCTGGGCGATGGCGCTGGTGTTAATCGGTGGCGGCGCATTGACGCGGCGTCGAAAATAAACACCCTCAACCAGCGGCAGCTGGACGGCTACCCTATCTTGGCGAACGCAAGTCAGTCACGTTGATTTCATGTTCCCAAAATTTTTCACCGGTATTCGACAGACTGCGCAGCATGATCTTGCGGGCGGTGCGTGGTCCGCTGAAATCGAGCGTGCAAAAATTGTAGTCGGCGACAAATGTACCGGGAACAATCTGCTTGTTGGCACGTTCCGCATCGAGATTGGAGCCGATACCGGAGGTGAGCGGCGAACAGGTCAACTCGTACAACGGGTAGGTGCCGGGTCGATCAGTTTTGAGCAGCTCGGTAAAGTGCCGGTCGCCGGTCAACAAAATGACACCGTCAATTTTATGGTCAACCAGAAACTTGAGGATGTCCTCGCGCTCCTTGGGAAAACGCTGCCAGCTTTCCCAGCGCGTCACGTCATTGGTGACCTGGCTGCCGGCGGCGATGATCTTGATCGGCGCAACTGACGCCAGCAGGGCATTTTTTAACCAGCGCAGTTGGGCCGCACCGAGTTTCGACTTGTCGTCAGACTGCAGTTTGTCGCTATCACGGTGATAACGATTGTCGAGCATAAAAATCTCCGCCTCGTTAAAACGGTGATTGCCAAACGTGCCGGGTGTTTCCGGCAACCCGTAGCTGGCATTTGCCCAATAACGTTTGAACAAGGTCAGCGCTTCACCCTTGAAGCGGTAACTTGAATTCGAATCATTCGGCCCAAATTCGTGGTCGTCCCAGATCGACAGGTGCGAGCCGGTGCGTAGCAACCACTGCTGCTCGGCAATGGATCGCGCATAACGCCAACGGTGCCGCAGCCCCAACTCGCTGTCCTCATCGACTTCGCGGAAATACAAATAGTCGCCACCCCACAAGGTCAGGTCGGGTTGCTGCTTGGCCATCGCGTCAAAGATGCGTTTGTTTTCAGGCGGTCCGCCGTATGCCCGGCCGGGACGATCATACAACGCCTCGTTATCGTACGAGCACGAGCCGAACACCATTTTCCAGCTTGGCGGGTCGGTTCGCCACTGCCATAACGATTGGGTTTTGAACGCCAATGTTTGCGGCACCTTTTGCTCTTTGCCGTTCATCATGACCCGATAACCATAACTGCGACCGGGCTCGAGTAATCCCAGCGTGAATTGGGCGACGTGATCGGTATCATCGTCGAGTTTCACCGGTTTGGTGCGTTGCACCGAGGTTGGTGTCGCCAGATCCCAATATTCGATTGCGGCGGTGCCGTTGCCGCTGCCCTGCAGCCAAATCTTCGCCTGACGCATGGCGGTTGCGCCAACCATCGGCCCGGCGCGCAAATCGGCGGCAAGTGTGACGGCCGGCATGATGCCGAGACAGATGATCACAACGGCGCGGGAAAGGCGGGACACAAAATGCATGGTGGATTCCTGAAACAATCTTGGGATGGATGGGCGTATTTCTTACCTGCTATTTTTCCCTGTTTTGACGACAAAATGCAGACAACAGCGCGACATATTTGCGCCGCCCGAAAATAATTCTTGCGTTTTGTCTGAAAACTGTATAAAAAGACAGTTATGGAAAACTTAACAACACGCCAGCAGGAAATCCTCGACTTTCTCAAACAATGGATCGCCGAAAACGGGATGCCACCGACCCGCGCCGAAATGTGCGCCTCGATGGGGTTTCGCTCGCCCAACGCCGCAGAGGAGCATTTGCGCGCACTCGAGCGTAAAGGTGCCATTGAAATGATGCCGGGCGCCTCGCGCGGCATTCGCATCATGGGTGACGACGTCGCCGCCAATGATGAAGAGTTCGGCCTGCCATTGATCGGCAGCGTCGCCGCCGGCTCACCGATCCTTGCACAGGAGAATGTTGTCGGTCGTTACCCGGTGAGCCCGCTGATGTTTCAACCGCGCGCGGATTATCTGCTGCAGGTAAAAGGCATGAGCATGAAAGATGTCGGCATCATGGACGGCGACTGGCTGGCGGTCCATCGCACACCAAATGCCCGCAACGGGCAGATTGTGGTGGCGCGGGTGGAAGGTGACGCAACCGTCAAACGCCTGAAGGTCAAGGGCAAACAGGCCTTTTTGATTGCCGAAAATCCCGAATTCCTGCCGATTGTTGTTGATCTGTCGAAACAAACGCTGGATATCGAGGGCTTGGTGGTTGGTGTTGTCAGGACAATGTAGCCCTCGCACCAATGCTCTCGGGGTTCACCGCGCCGCGGCCATTTTGCCCTTTGCGACACCGCGCCGCGATACGCGCTAAAGTGCAGCTCGACATATTCAGGAAACGCGATTTTGGCAAAACTATACTTCCGCTTTGCGGCGATGAACGCCGGCAAATCCACCGCGCTTTTGCAGGTGGCGTACAACTACGGGGAGCGCGGCCAGTCCGCCGATCTTTACACAGCCAGTGTTGATGATCGATATGGTGTCGGCAATGTGACCTCCCGATTGGGCGTCACCCGCAGCGCACAAACGTTTTCGGACATAACCGATTTCGGCGCGATCTACGCCGATAAACCGAAGCCCTCATGCATATTGATCGACGAGGCGCAGTTTTTGTCGGAGTCACAAGTGACGCAGCTGCACCGGTTGGCACATACCTCGTCAACACCGGTGATTTGTTATGGATTACGCAGCGACTTTTTGGGTCACCCGTTTCCCGGATCAAAGGCGCTGTTGACGCTGGCCGACGATCTGGAAGAAATGAAGACCATTTGCCGTTGCGGCCGCAAGGCAACCATGAACGTTCGCCTCGACGGCAGCGGCAATCGTGTCACCGAAGGCGCACAGGTCGAAATCGGCGGCAACGCCCGCTATGAAGCGGTTTGCCCGCGACGCTTTTATACCGGGCAATGCCAGCCAAACAGTAGTTCTATTTAGGTCGGCATCCTGTTTTGCAATTGTGAGGGGCGACGCCGAATAGATGGTCATGCAGACTTCCAAATTGAGGTGGGTGTGTTCACACCCTTATCCCGTGTATCGGGCGCGTTAGGCAAAAACTGAATCTGTCTGCGCTTCATACATGTTTCGCCGCAACAAATCCGGCCGCTTCCAGTTGACGATAACCTGCCAGGGCCGTATCGAGCCAATCGCGTAAATGCAAGGTCGCCTGCGCAATGGCTGCATCACACACTGGCTGTCGGATGCGATTGACAAGTATTTGCAGTCGATTGGTATTAGTGGTAATTTGTCCGGACATATTCAGCGCGCCGACTGAAATCCCCTCAAACACCCCGTGATGACCTCCGCGACCAAACCACGCTACCACCAAATTGCCGATTTGCTCAGGCGTGACATTGAAAAGGGCCACCATCAGGTCGGCACGCTACTGCCCACCGAATTGCAGCTTTGTGAAGCTTACAAAATCTCGCGCCACACCGCACGCGAAGCCTTGCGTGTGTTGATACAAGATCATATGGTCGAACGCCGTCAGGGCTCGGGCAGCATTGTTATCGCCAGTTCGCGGCAGCGCCTTAATCACGGTATCAGTCCGGTTGCCGATTTGCTGCAATACGGTACAAACACACGTCTGCGTGTGGTCGAGTCAAGGCGTATGACGGCGGATGAAGAACTTTCCGAACTGATGAATTGCACGGTTGGCACGCCGTGTATTCATATGCACGGTGTGCGCAGCGCGCCAAAGGGTGGGTCGCCGTTTTGTGTTTCGGACATTTATCGGGTCGCCGGCAACGATCCACTCACCAAACGTCTGCTCGACGTCCGCGGTACCGAGCATGCACTGATAGACGAACTCGAAACCGGGCACATCGGCGTGGTTGAGCAAAATATAAACGCGACCGCCATCTCACCCGCAAACGCCGTCGAACTTGCCGTGCCAAAAAATTCGGTTTGCCTGCGGATCGTCCGCCGGCATTTTGACAACAATGGCAAGTTGATTTTGGTGACGGTAAATCTGCATCCGGGATCAGACTTTGTTTATTCAATGTCACTCAAACAAGACAAGAATTGATAAATGCCACCCCCTGTGGCATTTTCGCCGTACAGGCGTACACTCGGAATGTTTGTAACACGCCAAACTGACCGATGCCCATATGATGATGCAGACAATTCCCGCCGCTTCACCGCTGATTCGCGCGGCACTGATGGTGCGCAATCTTGAGCGCAGCCGCGACTTCTATATGGCCGTGGTCGGGCTGACCCAGGAATTTTTTGTCGGTGACATGGCCGGGTCAACCGCAGCCGAGATCATTGGTGTGCCGCGTAAATCATCCATCCGCGCGGCGATCTTGAAAGCGCCGGGTGTCGATTATGGAATGGTCGGCTTGTTTGAAATTGATGCATCCACCCCCGCGGTCAAACCGCGCTCAGGCGGCGTATCACTCGGCGAAGTCGTGCTGGTCTTTTATACCGAAAACATGCAAAAAGCGCTGGAAGCTGTTGCACTGCACGGCGGCAACATTGCCACACCGCTGCAAACCCTGAATGGACGCAAAGAAATTGCCGTGCGTGACCCCGACGGCGTGGCAATCAATCTCATCGAACGCTCCGTCAGTGACGCCTACCGGCAACGCGCCGCGGGGGACCCGATCACCTGGCCGCCAAAATAAAACGTAAGCGTCGCATTGCGTCGATTATTTTGTTGCCGCCGCCGATCAATTGATCGTAAACCACCTTCAGCCCAAGCGCATCACAATAAAGTGGCAATGACTTTTTAAAATCGCGCACCACCAGCGCGGTGCGGCGGATATCCACCGGTGGACGTTTGTTTTCCAGCACAGGCTGTGGTGCAAACTCGGGGTGTTGGTGGATGTCACCGCCGACATAAAAATCATGACGGAAGAGACGTTCGGCCCGGTCTTTTCGGTGATGTTGATTGCCAATGCCGAGGAAGGCATTGCGATTGCCAACGGCACAGACTTTGGTTTATCCGGCGAGGTGTTTGGCCCGCGCGATCGCGCCGTTGAGGTCGCCAAAAAAACGCACGGAGGCGCGATCAGCATCAACGACGCTGCGCTTACGGCAATTGTTCACGATTGTGAAAAACAGGCCTTCAAAAATTCAGGCCTGGGTCCGTCGCGTACAGACGACAGGTCCATCACGCGGTTCCGGCGTAAGCGCATGTTGATCGAAAATGCGACGCTGCAACACAATCCGTGGTGGTTTCCACAGACCGATCTGCACGACTGACAATAGCGCATACTGACGATGTGAGCGAATCCACTGATACCGCTGTAGCAGCACAGACATTAACATCGCCGGCCATTGCCGGCTATCAAACCAAGCTAGAGCGCATCGCCATCACCGGCGCGGATGATTTGATCATCTGCTCGTTACGCGATAAAGAACAATTTTCCGACCCGCACGGCGACGCCGCGCGCATGGGCATCTCGTCGGCAATGTGGCCGTTGTTCGGTTTGTTATGGCCATCTGGCGCGGCGTTGGCAGCGCGCATGGCGAACCGATTGATCACACCGGGCGAGCAGGTCTTGGAAATTGGCTGCGGATTGGCGATGGCAAGTCTGGTTGCACACCGGCGTGGCATCGACGTGACGGCGAGTGATTGTCATCCACTCGCGGCAAGATTTCTGTCCGCCAACCTGCTGCTAAACGGTCTCTCTCCCATGCCATACCGGCACGGGCACTGGAGCAGCCTGTTGCTACCCATCGCACGCGACAACATCGCCGCCTCGACGGTCGTCAATGGACGCTATGACTTGATTATCGGCAGCGATGTTTTGTACGAACGCGATGCCGACGCACAGCTCCCCGCATTTATCGCCATGCACACCACCGAACGCGCCGAGGTTTGGATCGTCGATCCGGATCGCGGCAATCGATCGGCGTTTTCACGTCAAATGGCGGCGGTTGGTTTTGGTGTGCGTGAGGAGCGGCTTGATCGACTCGCCACCACCAGCGTCGCGAATTACAAGGGACGGCTGCTGGTTTATACACGGGCTTAGGGCAAAAACAAAACCCCAATATTGACGGATTTTTTCAGCTAGAAATCTCTGAAAACATCCGTCAGTTTTTGCTTTTGGCTTTCTATTTGATTGGCGGATTGGAATGACGCGTATTTGCGAATTTGAAAGTTGTCCGGACAAATTATGGCTTATTGGTTAAACTACCGCCATCTCGACGTATCAGTATAGTTATCCTTTATTGTTATCTGCCACCGCTTCAGGAGCCCGCCATGAAACCTAACGATGTCAAAGCCACTTTTAAATGGGACGACGCCCTGTTGCTCGACGACCAATTAAACGACGAAGAACGCATGGTGCGCGATCAAGCGCACAGTTATTGTCAGGAAAAACTGCTGCCGCGGGTGTTGCTGGCCAACCGCAACGAGGTCTTTCACCGCGAAATCATGAATGAAATGGGTGAGCTTGGTCTGCTTGGCGCGACCATCGACGGTTATGGCTGCGCAGGTGTGAATCACGTTTGTTACGGCTTGGTGGCGCGCGAAGTGGAACGCGTCGACTCCGGCTACCGTTCGGCCATGAGTGTGCAATCGTCGCTGGTGATGCATCCCATTTACGCTTATGGCAGTGAAGCGCAACGTGAGAAATGGTTACCCAAACTCGCAACAGGTGAGCTGGTCGGCTGTTTTGGCCTCACCGAACCCGGCGCGGGCTCGGATCCTTCATCGATGATCACGCGCGCGACCAAAGTTGATGGTGGCTATATCGTCCACGGCGCAAAAATGTGGATTACCAATTCACCGATTTCAGATGTGTTTATCGTCTGGGCAAAGGATACGTCCGATGCCGATACCATTCGTGGCTTTGTGCTTGAAAAAGGCATGAAAGGATTGAGCGCGCCAAAGATCGAGGGCAAGTTTTCGCTACGCGCATCGATCACCGGTGAGATTGTCATGGATCAGGTGTTTGTGCCCGATGCCAACCTGCTGCCAAACGTCAAGGGCCTGAAGGGACCGTTTGGTTGTTTGAATAAGGCGCGTTACGGCATTAGTTGGGGCGCGATGGGTGCGGCGGAATTCTGCTGGCAACAATCCAGGCAATACACCCTGGACCGCATGATGTTTGGCAAACCACTGGCCGCGACTCAATTGGTGCAAAAGAAACTCGCGGATATGCAAACCGAAATTACGCTGGGCCTGCAGGGTGCGCTGCGCCTGGGCCGTCTGATGGATGAGGGCCGCGCCACACCGGAAATGATTTCACTGATGAAACGCAACAACTGCGGCAAGGCGCTCGACATTGCCCGCGTCGCCCGCGACATGCACGGCGGCAACGGCATCGCCGATGAATACCATGTGATCCGCCATGTCATGAATCTGGAAGCGGTCAATACCTACGAGGGTACCCACGATGTCCACGCATTGATTTTGGGTCGTGCACAGACGGGGCTAAATGCATTTGGATGAGCGTGGACATGAGTCATGCCCTGCGGCATGACGAATGCCTCGCGAATCCGAGTCGCATGCAGGCGACGACGTGGGGCAAGGAAGGGAAAGTGGACATGCGCCAAAAGCGGCGAAAGCTGGGACCCAGCCGCACAATTTTCGTAAAACACCAGCATTGGCGGGTATTTTCAGGTATTTTTGCCTGAAAATACCCGCCAATGCTGGCCTTTCACTTTCTGATCCGTCTACTTGCAGAACAGCTACTTGCGCCGCCACTCGGTAACGCCACCCGGCTTGTCTTCGAGAACAATGCCGGCCGCATCGAGTTGCTTGCGAATCTCATCAGCGCGCGCGAAATTCTTGTCCTGTTTCGACTGATTGCGTTCGGCGACCAGCGCATCGATATCAAACCCGGCGCCGCCGCTGGCGGTGGCGCCCTGAATGAACTGCGCGGGGTCATCCTGCAACAAACCGATGGTACCGGCGAGCGCCTTCAGCCAGCCCGCCATTTCTGCTGATTTGGTGCGATTGATCTCGCGACGCAATTCGTGCAATACCGCAAACGCGGCGGGCGTATCGAAGTCGTCTTCCATGGCGGCACGAAAGCGCGCGGCGTACGGGTTCGACCAGTCGAGTACGGTGGGTGCCGGCGTTGCATCCTTTAGCGCAATATAAAAACCCAGCAGGGTCTGCCGCGCATCTTCGAGCGTATCCCACGAATAATTTATTTCGCTGCGATAGTGGCCGCGCATCAGGAAAAACCGCACGGTCTCACCGCCCTGCACCGGGTCTAGTTTGTTCAACACCTCACGCAGCGTGAAAAAATTGCCGAGCGACTTCGACATTTTTTCCTGATCAAAATTGAGGAACGCGGCGTGCATCCAGAAGCGCGCAAACTGCTTGCCGCTGCCTGTTTCAAACGTGCCTTCGGTCTGGGCGATCTCGTTTTCGTGGTGCGGAAATTGCAAATCCCATCCACCACCATGAATATCGAGTTGCTCGCCCAGCACTTCGCGGCACATCGCCGAACATTCGATATGCCAGCCGGGGCGGCCGTCACCAAACATCGACGGCCATTTTGGTTCGTGCGGTTTTGCCGCTTTCCACAAAACAAAATCCAACGGGTCGCGCTTGGCACCGGCGCTTGCTGCCGACACCCGCTCACCGGCGCGCATGTCGTCGAGATTGCGGCGCGACAACTTGCCGTAACCCTCAAAATTTCGCACCGCGTAATAGACGTCGCCGTTATCAGCACGGTAGGCCATTCCCTTGCTTTCAAGCATCCTGATAATGTCGAGCATCGCATCGATGTATTGGGTTGCGCGCGGACTGTGCACCGGGCGCAGCAACTTCAAGCGGTCCGAGTCTTCAAACATCGCCAGGGTCATGCGCTCGGTGAGTGCCGCCATCGGTTCGTTGTTTTGATTGGCGCGCTCGATAATCTTGTCGTCAATATCGGTGATATTGCGAACGTAATTGACCTCGTAGCCGGTTGCCGTCAGCCAGCGATAGACGGTGTCGAAGGTGGTAAACGTGCGGGCGTTGCCAATATGGTAGAAGTCGTAAACCGTCGGGCCGCAGACGTACATGCGGACTTTGCCCGGCTCAAGGGTGACAAACGGCTCTTTTTGGTGGGAAAGGGTGTTATAGATGGTTTGCATGTTGTCTGGACTAATTCGTTGCATCAGGTTCGGTCACGGCTGCGTCGATGCGCAGGCCGCCAGCCAGTTTGGCAGGCGTTGAAACTGAACGGTAGGTTGTGGCGAAATGCATTTCTGGCTGAACTGTCAGGCCGCGGCGAGAACGGAATCAAGCGGGTGGCGTCCAAACGCTGTAATTTGGGTGACGACTCAGCAGCGCACGCACCCGTAACATCGGGCAGGGTGCGATATCAGTATGGCCGTCGAATTCAGGGGTAAATTCGGGCGATTCCTTAATGGAAGTCGGGTACGACGACTGACGTGTTTGGTTGGGTGCATACTTGGCTACATTCTTGGTAGAATAGTCGGCAGCAACAAAAAAAATTTGCTTTTAATTCAACGAATTATAACATGATGCTCAATCAGTTCATGACCCCCTCCCGCAAGTCTGACGCCAATCTTCCATTTCCCCGCGTGATTTCCCGGCTAGTACTGGCCGCGTCATTTGCCTTTGGCGTGTGTATTTCCGCCATGGCTGCACCAGCGGATGACTTTAAAGAAGGCTCGCGTTTGTATCAACAAGGCAAGCTGGATCAGGCCATGGCGAAGGTGAATACCGGACTGCAGCAGCAGCCGAAGGATGCCCAGGGGCGGTTTCTGAAAGGCCTGATCCTGACCGAGCAGAAAAAAATCACCGACGCGATCCAGACATTTACCGGGCTCACCGAAGACTATCCCGAGCTGCCGGAGCCCTATAACAACCTCGCCGTCTTGTACGCCGGTCAGGGCAATTACGATAAAGCCAAAGCCGCGCTTGAATTGGCCATCCATACCAACCCCGCCTACGGCACTGCGCATGAAAATTTGGGTGATATTTATGCCCAGCTCGCCCGTCGCGCCTATGACAAGGCCTTGCAACTCGACAAGTCGAATGCCACGGCACAATCAAAACTGGCCTTGGTGAAGGAAATGTTTACCGCACCAAAATCGGTGCCGACGGCCGCGGCCCCTGTGCAGGTTGCCAAAGTGGATGCGGCCAAGCCGGTCGCGACGCCACAACCCGCCACAACCGTGCCGGCCGCCGCAACGCCAGCAACGACAGCAACAACAGGCGCGCCATCACCGGCCAATGAAGAAGGCGCGAAGGCGACGGTACTTGCGTGGGCAAAGGCTTGGTCGACAAAAAATGTACCCGCCTACCTCGGCTTTTATGCGGCAACATTTGAGACGCCGGATGGTCTTGCGCGGGCTGCATGGGAGGCACAACGTAAAGAGCGCATCGAGCGGCAGAAGTCGATCAATGTCGACGTTGCGTTTCGCAGCGTCAAGGTGAAGGGAGACGAGGCGGTCGTCGTTTTCCGGCAAAGTTACCGTGCCGACACGGTCAAGAGTGACAATACCAAAACCATTCGCCTGGTACGCGCGGGTGATAAATGGCTGGTCCAATCAGAGCGTTCGGGCGGCTAATGGCAAGCGTATTGTCGAGCGGTCGTTCAACCATTTTTTTGACGTTGTCCCTTCGCGTTTCAAACACAATGCGGTTGGCTTTGTTGCAAGTGGGTGCGGTATTGGCCATCATGCCCGGCGCAGCTGTCATGGCGCAGCCGGCCACAACCATCGCCGCCACCAGCGCCGCCACGACCGCAACTGCCGCCGCAACCAGTCTGCCGGTCTATGCAAACGCGGTTGAGGGCGCACTGGTGCGCGCACTGGAGCGCTTGAAGGATGGCGGAATCGGACCTGCACTGACCGAGCTCGACAGCGCGCTGGCAATAAATCCGAATTTCCGACTGGGACATTTAATGCGCGGCGACCTCCTGATGGCAAAGTCCGGGGTGATGGTGGCGCTGGCCGGTGCGCCGGGGGTCAACCAGAAGGCGGAAATGGTTGCCAGCATTGCCAACCTGCGCCATGAAGCGCAAGTCCGGCTGACCCGATACTTTGATGCACCCGCACCGGACGCATTGCCAACCGCGCTGCTGCAGCTCGCGCCCACGCAGCAACACGCGTTGCTGCTGGATATGTCGCGTTCGCGTATTTATGTGTTCAAAAACGTTGATGGAAAACCGCAACGCGTCGCCGACTTTTACACCACCATCGGCAAACGCGGCATGGAAAAAGTACGCGAGGGTGATCAGAAAACACCGGTTGGTGTGTATCACGTGACGTCAACGGTGGCCAAAGAAAAACTCACCGACTTTTACGGGCCGGGTGCGTTCCCGATCAATTTCCCCAACGACATTGATAAGCGGCTTGGCCGCACCGGGTCCGGCATCTGGATTCACGGCACCCCGTCCGACACCTACAGCCGCGCGCCATGGGCGAGTGATGGTTGTGTGGTGCTGACCAACGACGACTTTCAGCAATTGGTACGCTATGTCGATCCCGGCAGCACACCGGTCATCATTTCGCCGTCGGTTGAATGGCAGGCGCCATCGGAATGGCGTGCATTTGGTGGCGCGTTTGACAGCTACCTCAACCAGTGGAAGCGTGATTGGGAGAGCCTGAATATGGACGCCTATCTCGATCACTATTCACAAAAATTTGACGCCGACGGCAAGGGGCTGAACGAATGGTCGGCGCACAAACGTCGCGTAAATGCGCCAAAAACATACGTCAAGGTTGACGTCTCAAACTTGTCTATTTTTGAGTACACCACCAGCGCCAATCAGCCGCCGATGATGATGGTGACTTTTGACCAAGGCTACAAAAGCAGCAACAACAGCGCGAAGATGAAAAAACGCCAATATTGGCAACGCGAAGATGGTCGCTGGAAAATTATTTATGAAGGTGCGGCGGGCTAGCTGGCGCAGGCACTTTTGAAATGCATTCACATTGATATTGAAGGAGTACGACCATGATCAAGAATTTAGCTACAACCGCGCTGGCGTCCATGTTGGCCGCAATTTTTATCGGCCAAATGTCATTTGGCGCCTTTGCGCAGACATCCACGGCAAAGCCCGCCGCCAAAACCGATGCCAAAAAGCCCTCAACCAAAACCAGCTCTTGTAAACCAGAAAAAGGAATGCCTGTGAAAGTCAAACTCACCACCTCAATGGGTGCCATCACCCTCGAACTCAATGCTGAAAAAGCGCCGATCTCGACGGAAAATTTTGTCAAGTACGTCCAGTCCGGGCATTACAGCGGCACCATTTTCCATCGCATCATCGACGGCTTCATGGTTCAGGGCGGCGGCATGACCAAAGACATGCAGCAAAAGCCAAACAACCCGCCGATCAAAAACGAATCGACCAACGGCCTGAAAAACGACCTTTATACGGTGGCGATGGCACGTACCGGCGTGCGTGATTCGGCAACGTCGCAGTTTTTCATCAACGTAAAGAACAACGATTTCCTGAATTATTCGGGCGAATCACCACAAGGTTTTGGTTATGCGGTGTTTGGCAAAGTGGTCGAAGGCACCGATGTCGTTGACAAGATGAAAGCGGTCAAGACAAGGCAAGGCGACGTGCCACTCGAGGCCATCACGATCGAAAAGGCCGAGTGCCTGTAACACCCGACGCAACGGCCGGCCTGACTTGATCGTCTGATCCCAGTGGGAAAGACGTTATTCATTTCCGATCTGCATTTGCACCAAACGCGGCCGCTTACCACGGCCGCGTTTTTTCATTTTCTCGAGCACGAGGCGCGTCACGCGGCGGCACTTTATATCCTCGGTGACCTGTTTGAATATTGGGTCGGAGACGACCAACTCGATTACGACACGCTTTCGATCGAGGTCAGCCGGGCGCTTGCGCGTCTTGCAGAATTCCATGTGCCGGTGTTTCTAATGCATGGCAACCGCGATTTTTTGATTGGGCTGCGATTTGCCTTGGCGGCCAAGCTGACTTTGTTGACCGACCCGACCAAAATCACTGTCGCGGGCAAGCAATATTTGCTTTTGCACGGTGACACACTTTGCACCGACGACACCAAGTACCAAACGTTTCGCACCATGGCGCGTGACGCCGCCTGGCAGGCTTCGGTGCTTGCCAAGCCGTATGAAGAGCGTGTGGCGCTGGCACAGATGATCCGCGAACGCAGCGACACCGAGAAAGCCGTCAAGCCGGAAGACATCATGGATGTGACGACCCAAACCGTTGAAAGTACGTTTCGTCAGCACGGTTATATTGAGATGATTCACGGGCACACCCATCGTCAGGCGCGACACGTGTACAAGATTGACGGACATGAGTGTATTCGTAACGTATTGGCCGACTGGCACAACGACGCAATGGTATTCGCACTGCCGCAACCGACCCCGTAGCGCCACTGCCCGCAACCAAGAATAGTGCCCCCATCAAATGCTGCCATCCTTCAGTCGACTGTTTCGCCGCAAAGACCAAAAACACCGGCTGGAGGTGACCAAGGTTCGTGACCTCGCCACCTATAAACAACACGCGCAGGCAAGTGCCGCGGTTCATCGCGAGCGCTGGACAATCGAACTCGGACTGGCAGAATCCGGGTCAACATTTACGACCCCCGGCTTTTGCTTTCCGTGTAAACAAAACGTGCAGTTTGTCACCGATTTTTTGTACAGCTCGACCGTCATCAACGGAAAACCGGTTCCGAATTGGCGCGAACGTGTGTTGTGTCCGATTTGCCAGATGAATAACCGCACCCGTGCATCTGTTCAATTATTGGAGGAATACCTTGGCGCCAAACCTTCGGCGGCAATCTATCTCGCCGAGCAAGTCACACCTTTGTATGCCGCGCTCAAAAAGCGGTTCGTCAATCTGACCGGCAGCGAGTATCTCGGTGACAAGGTACCATTCGGCGAACGTGACACACGCGGCGTGCGAAATGAAAGCATCACAAAACTGATGTTTGCCGACGACGCATTCGACTTCATTTTGAATTTCGACGTTCTTGAACACGTGCCAGATGTGGCATCGGGCCTTCGTGAAATCCATCGTACTTTGGCACCAAATGGCAAACTGCTGCTTTCCGTGCCATTTCTTCCCGGCGAGCAGTCAACGCAGATTCGCGCACAGCTGACGCCTACCGGCGAAATCGAGCACTTGATGGCACCGCAATATCACGGCGACCCGATTGCCGATGCCGGCTGTTTGTGTTTCCAGGACTTTGGCTGGGATTTGCTGGACCAGATGCGTGAGATCGGCTTCGTCGATGTCAACATGTTGCTGTATTGGTCGGCCGAGCTTGGTTATTACGGTGTGGAGCAGATGATGATTGTTGGTGAAAAACAGCGTTAACCGCCGGCAAGAGCATCAATCCCGTCTTATCGTTTGCCTGGATTGGGATATAGATCACGCTGCAAAATCGGTATTAGTGCATCGGTCAATTGCGCCTGACCACGGCTATTCTGGTGATACAAATCCCAGAAAGCAGAACATTCGCCAGCATCCGCGCCATCAAAAAAGCGCGAAGTCAGGTGCTCTAGATTCTGCAACTTCGACTTGCCATTCAAGCAATGAATGTTGACGCAGCTGCAATACGCTGCAAGTGAAGTCTGCCCACTATTTGTCGCAAAAAATATCCGACAGATTAAGCCTTCTTCAAAACAACTAGCCGATGATTTTGGCTGTTGCGGGCTTAACAACTCTACATAGTGCAAGGCCGCTTTGTTGCATCCCGCTTGAAATCGGCAAACAATTGTCGAAGTCCGTTGTGAAACCAATTTTTTGGAACATCAATTCAATCAGGTCCCCGTTGTAATGCCGCTCATCTTTGTGATTGAGATCTAAAAGCCGATAGATTGGCCCCTCATGTGCCGCAACTGTAACAATTGCCTGCTGTTGCAACTCAACATGTCTATGTAGCGCCATAAAGTTATTAATTACTGCGACCGTACGTATCTCTATGGGAAAACTGGGAACGATATAACCTAGCGGTTCATTCGATGCAATAACCACCATAGTACCCGGCGGCAGTTTTGGAATCGATGAATGGACGGCGACGGCCCCGTGCGAGACGCGTCCCCAAGATGGCGTTCGGGTGGTAGCTATAATCAGCAAAGCGCTTGCAATCAAAATCACACTTAGCTTTTTCAACGGAAGCGTCAATATCGAGGCTGCGAATATGACACCTGCAAACAATTCAAGCGCTAGAGCGTAACGATATATCCCAAAGAACGTGACCCAAAGAACGTAGCTTACGAAAAAGAAAGCGGCAATTGCGATCCAAAGTTCACGATTAACGACTTGTTCCTTTCTTCTGGGCCACAGCAGAACCAAAATGGCAAAAACAGTGACAAATAGCCGCGAGTCACGCATGGTCGGCTCCGTCACCAACGACGTCGAATTCCACACTAGTCGTGCAGGCAGGGTAATCACATCAATCGCAGACTTTGCGCCAAAACGTACATCTCGAAAACTCTCCAAGGGCAGCAACGAAGACTTAAATATATCGTTGAAGTAGGGGAAAAATGGGTTCCCGAACCGCTCATATTGTGCCAAACCCCATGGCGCAAAGAAAATTACAAAACCAACTATCCCGCCGACCCCGAAAACTACTAGTCTTTGGGCACGTTGCAGCGCCAATCCAGGCAAAAAAATAAGCATCGCTGCAAGTCCAACGGCAAAAGGTGCGCTAGTCAACTTGAGTCCGACGGCACAACCACCTAGCAACCCCGCGAATAGGGTCCATTTGTTGTATCGCCATCCATCCTCAACTTGCCTCAAGAGGCCCAATACTGCACCCAATAGGAGCGCGGAAAGATGCCACTCACTCATTGTCGTGCCGATGGTACGCGCGCCTGCAGCGCCGGTTATGGAGAGGAGTATCAATACAGTTACGCCTGTCACCGAAGCGAGATTTGGGGATACCCTTTGCGCGATCAAAATCAATAAAAAAATTGATATCCCGGCAGGCAATGACAAGATGCCTGTAAGAATGATCGAGTGAAATCCAAACTGAGCCATCCAATAGTAAGGCAAGTCTGCAAACGGGCTATGCCAAGTCTGCAACTGCGCCGGGGCAATATCGACCCCATACCGATCATGAACCCATGCATGCGGCGAGTAGTAATGATAATTCTTCAAATCCCAGTTAGCATCTTGGCCCTGCACGACTCCCACAAAAATACTGACCATAATACATACGAAAAAAAGACGCCAGATAAAATTTGGCTCTGCTTTAGCCACAGCCTTTACCATCGTCGTCATTTATTCATTCTCGCCACAATTTGATCTGAAAGTAATACTAAAAGCTCACGTGACCGCCTATTCACTGTATCCAGAACAAGGCCGGTTGCCAACGCCAGCATGCCAACCAATCCAAGCGCCACCGCCAGAATTGATCTTGCCGGACCAGCGCTACCCTTCTGAACAAATTCGTCCACGATTACGAACCCCAGTGCAAGTGATACCAACATAAACAGAAAGCCGATCAGGGCAAAGAATAAAAGTGGTTTGTAATCCTTGTATAGCCAAAAAATTGTCTTGAGTACGCGATAACCGTCGCGAAAAGTATGTAGTTTCGATTCGCTGCCGGTTGGCCTAACGCCATAGGGAACAGGCACCTCGGCGACTGGCATTTGATGCTCCAATGCGTGCAATGTGATTTCAGTTTCAATCTCAAAGCCCTTTGACAGTATCGGTGTGGTCGTCATGAAGCGCCGTGAGAATGCCCGGTATCCCGACAACACATCAGAAAGTCTGGAACCAAACAACAAATTAATCGAACGCAATACAAGTTGGTTGCCGAAAACATGCAAAGGACGAAAGCTTGCATCTTCGTGTTTTTGCAGGCGGGTTCCAACCACCATATCCGCGCGACCCTCAATCACAGGCACCATCAACGCCCTGACTTTGTCGGCCGGATAGGTATCGTCGCCGTCGACCATGATGCCGATATCACAGTCCACTTCCCGAAACATCTGCCGTACCACTGCTCCTTTGCCTTGAATCGGGACCAGATGCACTGTCGCACCCGCCTTGCGTGCGATGTCGCCGGTACCGTCACTCGACAGATTGTCGAACACGTGGATTTCCGCCTCCGGGATGGCCGCCCTGAAATCAGCAATAACCTTTGCGATCGTAATGGCCTCGTTGTAACAGGGAATTAATATTGCCGACTTCATAAAACCTCTTTATTTTTGTAAACCCAAAACAGGCGCGCCAAGAAATTCCAGATCATCACTATCGCTGTAGCGGCCACTTTACCGATCAGTAGAGACAAACCGCCGGCAGCCACCAGTATCCAAACGACAAGGTTATTCAACGCCAATCCAATCAAGCTGACACCAAGCACGGATGCATAGGCCCCAACCAATCTGCCTCGATGCCATTCATGCTTGAAGACCCACCGATGTGCGAGTAAAAAATTGGCAACGTTTGCCACCAGGAAACCAGCCGTATTTGCCAGCAACAATGGCACGACGCTCAGCATCAGCGATGTCACGCCGAAATCAATAACAAACGTCACGACGCCGACGACACCATATCGAAAGGCTTTGGTGGTCACCTTCATGCGCTACAGCGACAAATGACGCAACAAGTCCGTCTCAATGTCGTCCAGACTCTCCAACCCCACCGCCACCCGCACCAAACCATCGCTGATCCCGGCGGCATCGCGTTCAGCCTGGGTCAGCCTCGCGTGGGTGGTGGTGGCCGGATGGGTGATGGTTGATTTGGTATCACCGAGGTTGGCCGTGATTGAAATCATCTTGCAGCCGTCGATCACACGCCAGGCCGCGTCTCGGCCGCCGGCCACTTCAAATGCAAATACCGCGCCTTGCATCGGCGCCTGCCTCATCGCCAGCATGTGCTGCGGATGAGAATCCAAACCGGCATAGTGGACGCGCTTCACCAGCTTGTTTTGCTCCAAACGCTGCGCCAGTGCAAGAGTTTGTAATGATTGTGCTTCAATTCGCAAACGCAGGGTTTCGATGCCCTTTAAACAAATCCAGGCGTTGAATGGCGACAGCGACGCGCCCGCCGTACGCACATAACCGTAGATCGGTTCGATGAGTTCTTTTGATCCGCATACCGCGCCGGCCAGCACTCTACCCTGCCCATCGAGGTATTTGGTGGCGGAATGGATGACGATGTCCGCACCCAATTCAATGGGCCGCTGCAACGCCGGTGTCAACAGGCAATTGTCCACCGCAAATACAACACCGGCCTGTTTGGCGATTGCCGCGACCGCCGCAAGATCAACAATTTCGCCGAGCGGGTTGGACGGTGACTCACAGAAGAACAATTTGGTATTGGGTCGGATCG
Organism: Burkholderiales bacterium; assembly: GCA_031431435.1. Lineage (GTDB taxonomy): Bacteria > Pseudomonadota > Gammaproteobacteria > Burkholderiales > Usitatibacteraceae > UKL13-2. Next base: position 19,811 of record JANPDI010000151.1, on the reverse strand, counting down.
CCGCGCGCCAGTCGTCGGTATTGGCACCCGTCACCCACGAGGTGGTAATGCCGAGTCGTGCCGCGATCTGATCAAACAGCGGCACCACCGTGCCAAATACACTGCGTGACGACACCATATGGTCGCCCTGTTTGAGCAACCCAAAAACAGTCGCGGCAATGGCAGCCATGCCGGTGGCTGTCGCCACACACGCCGCCGTGCCTTCCAGCGCGGCGAGGCGATCCTGAAACATGGTGACGGTCGGATTGGTAAATCGCGAATATAAAAATCCGGGTTCTTCGTTGGCAAATTTACGCGCCGCCTCGGCGGCCGTCTTGTAGGTAAAACTCGAGGTGAGAAAAAGCGCTTCGGAATGCTCCTGAAAATTTGATTGCAACGTGCCGGCACGCACGGCGCGGGTATCAAATTTCCATTGATCGGTCATGTTCGCCTATCGCCTCAATCGACGGTTGAGAAACCAAGATCGAGCTGGTTGGCCTCGGAATCGATTTCGGCGCCGCGCGTTTCGCCGTCATGCCGGCTTGCCTCGATACCCGCCAGATATTCCGCTGACACACCACCGGTGATGTACTTGCCGTCAAAACACGATGCATCAAACAACGTGATCGCCGGATTGCATTGGCGGATATCTTTCACCAGATCATCGAGCTCCTGATAAAACACGGCGTCCGCGCCAATCGCCTCGGCGATCTGCGCGGCGTTTCTGTCGGTGGCGATCAGTTCGCCGCGCGTCGGCATGTCGATGCCGTATACATTCGGAAACCGTACCGGCGGCGCGGCAGAGGCGAAATAAACCTTTAGCGCGCCACAATCACGCGCCATTTGCACAATTTCTTTGGAGGTGGTGCCGCGTACGATCGAGTCGTCCACCAGCAACACATTTTTGCCTTTGAATTCGACCGCCATGGCGTTCAACTTTTGTCGGACCGATTTTTTGCGCTGGTCCTGGCCGGGCATGATGAAGGTGCGGCCGATGTAGCGGTTCTTGATAAATCCCTCGCGGTACTTCACACCAAGCACCTGCGCCACCTCAACCGCACTCGGGCGCGAGGTATCGGGAATCGGGATAACCACATCGATTTCGATATCCGGCATTTCACGTTTGATCTTTTCCGCCAGCGACTTGCCCATCAGCGATCGGGTTTCATAGACCGAGATGCCATCGATCACCGAATCAGGTCGCGCCAGATACACATATTCAAAAATGCAAGGGTTCAAACTCGGGTTGATGGCGCACTGCCGCGCAAAGAAATTACCGGAGAGATCCACCAGAATCGCCTCACCGGGTGCGACGTCGCGCATCAGCGTGAAACCCAGCGCATCGATGGCAACACTTTCGGACGCCACCATGAACTCGACACCATTTTCAGATTCGCGTTTGCCAATCACCAACGGGCGAATGCCGTTCGGATCACGAAACGCGAGCATGCCGTAGCCGGCAATCATGGCAACAATGGCGTAGGCGCCCTTGGCTCGGCGGTGCACACCGGCCACCGCCGAGAAGATGGCTTCCGGATCGAGCCGCACACCGCGCGCCGATTGGGTCAACTCGTGGGCCAGCACATTCAGCAATACTTCCGAATCCGAATTGGTGTTGACGTGGCGCAGATCGTCCTGAAACAACTCTTTTTGCAATTCGGCCGTGTTGATCAAATTGCCGTTGTGCCCAAGCACCACGCCAAACGGTGAATTGACATAAAACGGCTGTGATTCAGCGGCGCTCGCCGCAGAGCCGGCCGTCGGGTAACGGCAGTGGCCGATGCCCATGTTGCCGGTCAGACTGCGCATATCGCGGGTACGAAAGACGTCGCGCACCAGGCCTTTGTCCTTGTGCATATGAAACGTGCGGCCGTCTGCGGTCACAATTCCCGCCGCATCCTGGCCACGATGTTGCAGGACCGTGAGACCATCGTACAACATTTGGTTGACCGGGCTCTTGGAAACAATACCGACGATGCCGCACATATGATTTTCCTGATGTTACGGTTTGGTTGAAGGCATTAAGGATTACGTCGTACGGTATCGAATTTTTGCGGCAATTTGCCCGGGCATGACGCCGCGCGCATAAAGTGCCGCCAGTTCCATCCAAGGGGTCAGCGCGGCGTTTTTCCAAAGTGGCGTCTGCGGGATTCGGGTAAACCCGGCAGCAAGTGTGATTAACAACAACACCAGCATGCCGCGCGCGACCCCGATCAATGCGCCCACACCCCGGTCGAGCGTGCTGAGCCCCAATTTTCGCACGACTTCTGACAGCAGGCTTGCCACCAGCGCCCCAAAAATCAACACCACCGCGAATATGCCCACCCACGCAAGCACCACACGCGCCGCCGGCTCACCCACCCACTCGGCAAAAAATGGCGCGATATCAACCGCAAATCCATGCGCCAAAATAAACGCAAGCACCCAGGCGATGATGTTGATGACTTCGCGTATCGCACCGCGAACAACACCAACGCCGATGGAAATCAGCATGAGTACAATTATTGCGTAGTCGATACCGTTCATTTGGCGGGCTGATGGTTAATTTAATCGGGTGATGGCAATCGGCATTGATCGGGGCCCCACGGTCTAGGGAACCGGAACAACTTTTCCGTCCGCGCCCGCCAGTTTGACCTGTGCCAACGCGCTTTCTGCCTTGCTTTTGGTCGCGAACGGGCCGACGCGCACGCGCGTGACATTGCCGGACTTGACCGCGATCGTATCGGTGAAAACAGGCAGCTTCGCGTCTTTCATTTGCGCCAGGATCGACTTTGCATTGTCGGCATCCTTGAAGGCACCGACCTGCACAACAAATCCGGCCTTTACCGGTTCCGGTTTCGTGGTTGTTTTTGGCGCCACGTTGGCTTCTGCTGCGACAGTCTTGGCGGCCATGGTGGCAACAGCCGCTTCGGCGGGCGCAACGACCACCTCTGGTTTGGATTCTTGCGGCAAACGTTTGGTATCGGCTGCAGCCGGCTTGGCGCCGGCCTCAACAGCCGCGCCAGGCTTTCCCGTCAATGATGTCGCCGGTGCCGATGGCAAATCAGTGGCAACAATCCCGGGTACGGACGGCGGCATGGCCGGCGCAGTGACTGGCGGCAAACCCTCTTTGGGCGGGATTTGGATCGCGATTTCCTGCTTGACGGGCTTTTTATGCAGAGGATCGGACTTAGGTGCCGAATCAAACACCATCGGCAGAATCACAATTGCAAGTAAGCCAAGTGTTGCCGCACCGATCAAGCGGCGGCGGCCGCGTCGTTTAAGCTCACGTTCGGCGGCAGAAAATTCAGGTTTTTTGGCAGTCGTCATGGCGGTTTTTAATGTTTACCCATTGTGCGCATCATTGACAAAGGCTGCTCGCGATTTGCTTGTTATCCACGTCGATAATCGCCGTGAATTCGGTTACGTTTGCGTCCGATCCAACACGCGCAGCAGGTCAGCCACGGTATGGAACGATCCAAACCCCAAAATTCTATCATTCTGCGTTGCCCGCTCCCGTGCCGCCGCATAGGCAGCCGCAATCGAAACATGCCGCGAATAATGCCCGTTGAGGCCGTGTTGATCAAGCATCCCGGCGATCTCCTCAACGCCCGCGCCGCGCGCACCGGCCAGCCCGGCAATAAACCAATGGTCAATCCGACCTTTGACAATGCCAATAACGGTGTCAATGTCCTTGTCTTTGAGCATGCCAAACACTGCGTACGTGTTCTCGTAAAAGCCCATCGTTCCCAGTGCGTCCTCGAGCGCGCGCGCCGCATGCGGGTTATGCGCGACGTCAAGCACAACCGTCGGGCGCCCCGGTAACACTTGCATGCGGCCCGGCCAGACAACTTCGAGCAGACCGCGCTTGACGTGGCTTTGCGACACCGGCAGCCGTTCGGCCAATGCCGCCAGCGCGGCCAGCGCCGCCGATGCGTTCTTGAGTTGGTAAAGGCCGCGTAACGCCGGCACCGGCAACGAATGTCTGGCACTTGTGATGCCCATGATGGTGCCCTGCCACTGCCATTGTGTCTCGAGTCGTGAATATTGAAAGTCGCGCCCGAGGATATGTAGCGGCGCACCAATGGCCGCGGCATGCGCAAGCACCGATTTGGGAATGGCGGCATCACCAAAAATGGCGGGGCGATTGGGGCGGAAAACGTGCGCCTTTTCGAAGCCGATTTTTTCAATCGTATCACCCAGATATTGTTGGTGATCAAGATCGACCGACACAACAATCGACACATCGGCATCGATTAAGTTCACCGCATCGAGCCGGCCACCCAGGCCGACTTCAAGAATCGCCACCTCGACCCCTAGTCTGGCAAAACACCAGAACGCCGACAGGGTGGCGTATTCAAAATACGTCAGCGGAATGACCGGCACCTGCAAGCGTGCCGCTTCGACGGCGGTGAATGATTCGATCAGCAGTGCGTCGTCCGCCTCCTGTTGGGCGATGCGCACCCGTTCGTTGTAACGAATCAGATGCGGCGACGAATAAAAACCGGTTTTGTAACCGGCGACATGCAGCATCGATTCGAGCATCGCGCAGGTCGACCCTTTGCCGTTGGTGCCGGCAACCACAATATTGATCGGCGCCTGCGGTGGGTGCCCATTGACATCCATGCGCTGCCAAACAGCAAGGACACGGTCGAGCCCCATCACGATCTCGGCGGAATGCTGGCGACCGATATGCGCCAGCCAGTCGTCTAGCGTGAGGAGATGGGCGTCAGGTGCAGGGGTTGAAACCACGGCTAGCTGGCGGTTTGATGACGGCGGCGCATACAGTCAGCGCAACAACGCGCAGCTGACAAGGTGCACAAAATAATGAAACACCAGCAAATACAACACTTTTCAGCCATTTCTGCCGGAAAAGACCCGCCAAATATAGGGTTTGAATATTTAATCTGGCACGCGTCTGGCATCATGGGTGTTTGGCAACAGGTCGTGGCGCGTGCGCAGGCGCAAGCGGCAATCAGGCCGCCTCGGTCACAACAACCGGCGCTGGTTCTCGCTGGAGTAATGTCACCAGCGAGGCGATCCGGTTACGCATCTCCCGTCGGTCGACAATCATGTCGATGGCACCCTTTTCGAGCAAAAACTCCGCGCGCTGAAAGCCTTCCGGCAATGTTTCACGCACCGTTTGTTCAATCACCCGTGGGCCGGCAAAACCGATTAATGCCCCGGGCTCGGCAATCACCACGTCACCGAGCATCGCAAAGCTCGCCGAAACGCCGCCCATGGTCGGGTCGGTCAACACCGAAATAAACGGCAGCCGTGATCCTGATAACTGGTGCAGGGATGCGGTTGTTTTTGCCATTTGCATCAACGACAACAAACCCTCCTGCATGCGTGCGCCGCCGGTTGCGGTGAAACACACAAACGGCAACGACTCATCGTGGCAGGCTTCGATCGCGCGTGCAAATCGTTCGCCGACCACCGAGCCCATCGAGCCGCCCAAAAAATTAAACTCGAAACACGCCGCAATCATTTCGACACCGTTCACCGTGCCCTGCATGACCACCAGCGCGTCGGTCTCCCCGGTGGCCTTCTCGGCGTCTTCCAGCCGGTCGATATATTTTTTACTGTCCTTGAATTTAAGGGTATCGACCGGTACCACTTCCGAGCCGATTTCGGCACGGCCATCGGCGTCAAAGAACATATCAAGGCGTTGTCGCGCCGACAGGCGGTTGTGGTGTCCGCACTTCGGACACACGTGCATATTGTTTTCAAGATCGGTGAAATACAAGGTCGACTGGCACGACGGACATTTGCTCCACAGTCCTTCCGGAACGGCTTTTTTCAACGTCGTCGTGTTTGACTTGATTTTTGGCGGCAGTAATTTGCGAAACCATGACATGGCTATCTCCCGTCGTCCATTGCGGTGCGAAAGCCCGCAACAAGTTGCTGAACATTGACCAACATGTCGCCGGCACCCGAGCGCTCTATTTCCTGCACGATACGTGAACCAATCACCACGGCGTCGGCGAATTGGGCAATCTGCCGCGCGGTCTCGCCATCGCGGATACCAAAACCAACACCCACTGGAATCTTGATCAGCGTTTTGATTTCAGCAATTTTATCGGCGACCGCCGCGACGTCGATGTTGCCGGCACCGGTCACACCCTTGAGTGAAACATAGTACACATAACCGCGCGCGCATTCGGCGACCAATTTTATGCGCGCGGTGGTCGAAGTCGGGCTCAACAGATAAATGGTGTCCAGACCGCAGGCATCCATTACCTTCAACAGCGCCGCACTTTCTTCCGGCGGGTAATCAACCACCAGCACCCCGTCAACACCAGCTGCTTTGGCTTCGCCGGCAAATCGATCCAGCCCCATCGCCTCGATCGGGTTGGCGTAGCCCATCAGCACCACCGGCGTGGTTTGATCGGTCTGCCTGAACGCCGCGACACAGGCCAGCACGTCTTTCATGCCGACTTTGTTTTTGAGTGCACGCTCGGAGGCACGCTGGATCACCGGGCCGTCGGCCATCGGATCAGAAAACGGCACACCCAGCTCAATCACATCCACGCCGGCCGCAACCAGTGTGTGCATCAGCGGCGTGGTCGACGCGAGCGTCGGGTCACCAACGGTGACAAACGGAATCAGTGCCTTGCGTTGTTCAGTGGCGAGACGGGAAAATGCGGCTTTTATGCGGGACATGTTGTGTGGTCTGCCGGTCAACGCGTCACAAGGCGGGTTGGCACGACGGCCGGCAATAGAACTGCAGCCCGCTGCGTTCGGCGACCGTCGCCATATCCTTGTCACCACGGCCGGACAAATTCACCAACAAGACCTTGTCCCTGCCCATGGTTGGCGCCATCTTCATCGCCTGCGCGACCGCATGACTCGATTCAAGCGCGGGAATGATGCCCTCGGTACGGCAAAGTCGATGAAACGCCGCCAACGCTTCGTCGTCATTCACGGCAACATATTCGGCACGGCCGGAATCCTTCAGCCAGGCATGCTCGGGACCGACACCGGGATAATCCAGCCCGGCTGATACCGAATGTGTATCAATAATCTGCCCGTCGGCATCTTGCAACAGATACGTGCGGTTACCGTGCAACACACCCGGCACACCGGCTGTCAATGACGCCGCATGCCGGCCGGTCGAAACACCCTCACCGCCGGCTTCACAGCCGATTAACCGCACGTTGTCGTGTGGAATGTAGTCAAAGAAAATACCCATGGCGTTTGATCCGCCGCCGACACACGCCAGCACGGCGTCCGGTTGGCGGCCGGTCATTTCAGGCATCTGGATCAGGCACTCCTTGCCAACCACCGAATTAAAGTCCCGCACCATCATCGGATACGGATGCGGGCCGGCGACGGTACCGATGATATAAAACGTATTCTCGATATTGGTGACCCAATCGCGCATCGCTTCGTTCAAGGCGTCCTTTAGCGTGCGTGAACCGCTTTCGACCGGCACCACCGTGGCACCCAGCAGTTTCATGCGGTAAACGTTTTGCGCCTGACGATGAACGTCATCGACGCCCATGTAAACCACACATTCGAGCCCGTAGCGGGCGGCAACGGTGGCGGCGGCAACACCGTGCTGACCGGCGCCGGTCTCGGCAATGACACGCGGCTTTTTCATGCGCCGGGCCAGCAACGCCTGTCCGATGGTGTTGTTGATCTTGTGCGCGCCGGTATGGTTTAAATCCTCGCGCTTCAAATAAATCTGTGCACCACCGAGTTCGTCCGACAAGCGTCGGGCATGGTAAATCGGGCTTGGCCGACCGACATAATGTTTTAACTCGTGCTCAAATTCCGCCACAAACGCGGGATCGGCTTTTGCCCTGGCGTATTCGAGATTCAACTCGTGGAGTGCGGCTTGTAATGTCTCGGCAACAAAAGTGCCGCCATATGGCCCGAAGTGTCCGGTGGCATCCGGAAAATCATACATTTGCACGTAAAACCTCATTCATAAACAGGCTGATCAGCGAATGGCTTTTCACGCCTTTGGATTCTTCAACGCCGCTCGAGACATCAACGCCCCACGGTCTGACTGTTCTGATGGCCGACGCCACGTTTGCGCCGTTTAGACCGCCTGACAGGATGATCCGGCTGCGCATTTGTAGTGGGATCAAGTTCCAGTCGAATGCCGCGCCGGTTCCGCCATACATGACGCCCCCGGCACCACCAGCGGCCGATTTGTCGGTATCAAGCAACAAACGCGCGGTGCTGGCAAATGACTGCTCACAGTTTAACAAATCGGTTGTGGCATTTACCCGAATCGCCTTCCAATAGGGTTTTCCGAATTGTTCGCAGAATTCGGCCGGCTCATCACCATGAAATTGCAGGATGGCGGGGTTGACGTCTTCAACAATGCGCCTGATTGTATCGGCTTGCTCGTTGACAAACAGCGCAACCGAGGACACATTTGCCGGCAGGGCCGCGACAATTTTGCCGGCGGTCTTAACATCAACAACACGCGGCGATTGTGCGTAAAACACCAGCCCGATCGCATGCGCCCCGGCTATTGCGGCGTGCAACGCCGTTGCGACGTCTTTTACGCCGCAAATTTTTACCACAACCGGTTGAATGCCGGTTGTCACCATGACCCCGGCACCCGTTGGCGAAACGGCGGCAGACCAAACTTTTGATCGTATTCGACCGCGGCAAGGTACAAGCCGTCCGGTGCAAACGTCGGTGCGGCGCGTGCCCGGTCACGCGCTTGCAGCAATGCACAAAACCATTGCTCGTCCTGGCGGCCGGCGCCGACATACACCAGGCTGCCAACAATGTTGCGCACCATATGATGCAAAAACGCGTTAGCGCGCACATTGAACTCAATGCGTTGTCCATGGCGCGTAATGTTCAGCTCATACAATGTCTTGACCGGCGTTTTGGCCTGACACTCCGCAGAACGAAACGCTGAAAAATCGTGTTCACCGATCAGATGTGCCGCCGCTGCTGACATCGCGTCAATTTCAAGGGGTGCATGGAACCAGCCGACCATGCCGCTTGCGATGCCGACATCAACCGGATCATTCAGCAACAAATATCGGTAGGTGCGTGAACGCGCGGAGAATCTTGCGTGGAATTCGCCGGCAAATTGCGGCGCGATTGGATGCGCCCAAACGACGCGGATATCGTCCGGCAAAAACGCATTGACACCGCGCACCCACGATTGGATATCGCGCGCAACGTCGGTGTCGAGGTGGATGACCTGTGCAATTGCATGCACACCGGTATCGGTGCGTCCGGCGCAGGTGATTCGGACGGTTGTGCCCAGCAGTTTCGCAATGGCTGACTCAACCCGGTCCTGCACCCCGCAACCGGTTGCCTGTGTTTGCCAACCACAATAAGCGCTACCGCGATATTCAAGACCCAAAGCAACTCGCATGGTGCCGTCGTGTACCTGCCTAAGAATCACGTCATTACAAAAAAACAAAGGGCGCGGAGATTCCCGCGCCCTCAATACTGACCATCGAATGCGGCGTTACAGCCCTGCCAAAATCGTCTTTGCTTCCTGCGCCTGGGCAGGTGAGCCCTCGCGTGTCACTTCGTTCAAGATTTCTTTTGCGCCGTCGCTGTCACCAATCTCGATGTAGGCCTTGGCCAATTCCAGCTTGGTCGCCACGGCACCGGCATCACCGCCGCCAGACGATGCCGGTGCGGGACTGTCAAGGTCGAGTGACAAATCGCTGAGATCCAATGACATCGCCGGTGCCGCCGCTGGTGCCGGCTTCGCCGCCGGTGAAGTCGATGGCTCATCCAATGACAACGACGACAAGTCAAAATCAAAACCGCTGGCCATCGTTGCCGCGGCCGGGACCTCAGCCGTTTCCGGCGTTGCCACGGACGGCGCCGGACTATCCAGCGCCAAATCAAAATCGAGCCCGCCGGAATCCGCCGGCGCGGTCGAAGCAGCCTCAGGGGCGCCCAGATCAAGGTCAAAATCAAGCGCATCACCCGCTTCAGGTACAGGCTGATCGGTGTTTGGCGCGGTCACGTCAAATGTTGCGTCAGGCAATTTTGTCGTCGCGCTACCGTCGAAACCCAAGTCGAAGTCCAAATCAGGTTTGGCCGGATCGGCGCCAACTTCCGGTGCTTTCACCGCGGTATCGCCGGCCGCAAATGCGCCGGTGGCCTCATACGGACGTCCACCGTACAAATCATTGCCCGGGTCGATCGACGAACCCATGGACGCCGCTTTTGCCCACATCGGATCGTTTTCACCAACCGCCACTTTTAGCTCACGCGCAACGGTCTCAAATGCCGGTGCACTCTTGCGTGCGTGGTAAATCTCCAGCAGCTTCATTGAAATTTCGTGACGATTCTTGTCACGCACCATGGCTTCTTTGAGGATCTCCTCGGCCTGTGCGTCGCGCCCGTAGGCGATATAGACCTCGGCCTCGGCGACCGGATCAACTTCATCCGTGTCGATTGCGCCCGGGCCGGCCTTGTCAAAGTCGGTCAGGAAGGAACTGTTGCCGGTATCGACCAAGCCGCCTGCTTTGTTACCGGTGATGGTATTGGGTTTCAAATCCGATGGCATCAAACTCGAGGTTTGTGTCATGCCGCTACCGCTTGACCCGGCCTGCTTACGGCGACGCATGAACAACAAACCACCAATTCCCAATACACCGGCACCACCGATACCGGCGATGATTGGCAGATTGTCCATCACTGTATCCATCAACTCCGGCTCTTTGGGTGCGGGAACAGGCGCCTTGACCGGCGGCTTGGGCGCTGCGGCCGGCGCGGGTTTGGCGGCATCCGTTTTTGGCGCTTCGGCTTTTGGTGCGTCACCCGGCTTGGCCGGTACCGCAGTCGTCGCAGCCGGCGCCACCACTGCCGGGGTCGGCGGCGTTGCCTGCGCAACTTGTGCCGGCTTGCTGTCTGCGGGCTTGCCCGCTACCGGCGGCGCGGATTTAAGCTCTAGCAGCTTTTTTGCGTCGGCCTGCTGTTTCTCAAGCGCGGCAATCCGTGCACTTGCCTCAGCCATCGCCTTTTGTTTGGCAATTGCGTCCTCTTTGGCGGCATTGGCAGCATCTACGCCACCTTTGGTACCGGCTGCGCCGGCTTTGCCTGTGGTTTCAGACTTGGCAATCTTAAGCTGATCGGTTGCGGGTGCCGGCGGCGGCGTGACCGGTTTGGCTGCGGCGACCTGGCCTGTTGCGACATTGGTTGGTGCGGGTTTGGCAGGTGCAGCCGCGACCGCACCGGCGATTTGTTCGCGATATCCCTTCCAGTCGGCAACCTGTACACGGACTTCCTTGGTTGCCTCTTCACGCGCGATCTTGGCAATCTCAGCAGCAGACGGGATACGCAGAATCTGCCCCGTCTTCAACACATTCATATTATTTTTGCCAAACGCCTGTTTGTTTTCACGAAACAATGCAACCAGCATTTGATCGAGCGACACGCCGTCGGACTTCATTTCGTTGGCGATCTTTGCCAGGGTATCGCCGCGCTTGACCGGACCGTAGGTATCACCCTTGCCGGCAGTCGATTCAGCCTTTGCCGACGGTGTGGCGCTGGTCAGCTGTGCCGGTGCGGGTGCGGCACTCGGCCGCGGCGCTGCAGCGGCGACCGGTGCCTGAATACGCGCATCGGTAAATCCCGGCGGATCGAGCAGAATCGGGTATTCACGCACCAGACGGCCAGACGGCCAGCTCATTTCAACCAATAAATCAACAAATGGCTCGTTCACCGGCGTCACGCTGCTAATTTTTAATACCGGCATGCCATTGGCTTTGCGTTCGATTGCAAACCGCAACTGGCGCAGCAGTGGCGGATATTCAATGCGCGCTTCCTGATAGGCGTCCGGACTGGCCACCCGTGCAGTCAGCACTTCAAATTCACCAGGCTGCAACGAGACCAACTCGATCTCGGCGGACAGCACCTGTCCCAACGCAGAGGTCACGGTAAGCTTCCCCAAGCCAGCGGCGTTAGCGTATGAAGCGGACAACGCGAGAAAGATACCTCCCAGCGCCGCAGCGATTGTTTTTTTCGGTGGACGGTTCATGCGGTCGACCCCAACTCTTCGAATTTTAAGAATGTGCACAATAACATCAACAAGTACAATAACATCAACAAGTTATAGTTTCAACTTTATTCGATTTCTCATGTTGTTGGTGCATGTAAATAGGGCAACTTTACTGCGCGCAGGCGGCTCGGGACGCCTGATTTACGCTGGGGAGGATTTGGTGGAACCCCGCTAAGTCGTTATTTTTCAACAATAATTCTTAACATTCTGCGTAGCGGTTCCGCTGCGCCCCACAACAACTGGTCACCAACCGTAAAGGCGGAGAGATAGCTCGGTCCCATGGCCAATTTCCGCAGCCTGCCGACCGGAATATGCATTTTTCCTGTTACCGCCGCCGGCGTTAGCTGGTTTACCGATGCCTCGCGGGTATTCGGCACCACCCTTACCCATGGATTCGCCTCTGCCAGCATTGTTTCAATTTCATCCAGCGGCACGTCACGCTTCAGCTTGATGGTCAGCGCCTGCGAATGGCAGCGCATGGCACCGACCCTTACACACAGGCTGTCAACCGGCGTCGCCGCAGTGCCAAATGCGGGACCACGACCCAGTATCTTGTTGGTCTCCGTCATACCTTTCCATTCCTCAAGCGACACCCCGTTGTTCATGTCCTTATCGATCCAGGGAATCAGATTGCCTGCAAGCGGCGCTCCAAAGTGTTGTGTTTCTTCCGCTGAAAATGCATGCTGCTTGGCCAGTACCTTGCGGTCAATTTCGAGAATTGCCGAATGCGGATCGTCGAGCAGTGATTTAACCTCGGCATTAAGGGCGCCGAATTGCGTGAGCAACTCACGCATATGTGCCGCGCCACCACCCGATGCGGCTTGATAGGTCATGCAGGTCATCCACTCAATCAGATCGTGCTTGAACAACCCGGCCAGCCCCATCAACATGCATGACACCGTGCAATTGCCACCGATGTAATTCTTCACACCCCTGACCAGCGCGTCTTTGATCACCGGCATATTCACGGGGTCGAGAATAATGACGGCGTCGTCTTGCATGCGCAATGTCTTGGCAGCGTCGATCCAATACCCGTTCCAGCCGGATTTGCGCAGTGGCGCATAAATTTCCGTCGTGTAGTCACCACCCTGGCAGCTGATAACAATGTCCATCGACGCCAGCGCGCCAATATCTTTTGCATCACGCAACGGGGCGCCGCCCGCCTCCGCCGGTGCAACACCGCCGACGTTCGACGTGGTGAAGAAAAATGCCTCGATATGCGCAAAGTCATTTTCTTCGCGCATCCGTTGCATCAATACGGAACCGACCATTCCGCGCCAACCGACAAGACCAACTTTCAACATGCCCATTTCTCTCTATGTCAACACATCAAATTTACAAATTGCCCACAACCGCCGCGCCCATTTCACGGGTGCCAATCGTTGCTTCGCCCGGCTTGGCGATATCACCGGTGCGGCATCCCTGCGCAAGCGTCTTTTTCACCGCGCGTTCAATGCGATCCGCCCAATCAGGCAGATTAAAGGTGTAGCGCAACATCATCGCCAATGACAATATTTGCGCCAGCGGATTCGCCATGTTCTTGCCCGCAATATCCGGTGCCGAGCCATGAATCGGTTCATACAGACCCTTGCCATGGGCATCGAGTGACGCCGATGGCAGCATGCCGATCGAGCCGGTCAACATTGATGCCTCATCCGACAAAATGTCGCCGAACATGTTGCCGGCCACCATCACGTCAAACTGTTTGGGGTTGCGCACCAGTTGCATCGCGGCGTTGTCAACCAGCATGTGCGACAACGCGACATCCGGGTATTCCGGCGCGATTTCAAGGGCGATGTCGCGCCACAACTGCATCGCCTCAAGCACGTTCATTTTGTCGATCGAACACAGGCGCTTGCCACGCTGGCTGGCAGTGCGAAAGCCGACATGCATGATGCGACGGATCTGTGCCTCGGTGTAATGCATGGTGTTGATGCCAATACGATTGCCCTTTTCACCCGACACCCCGCGCGGCTCACCAAAATAAATATCACCGGTGAGTTCACGAATGATCATGATATCCAACCCCGCCACCACATCAGCACGCAATGTTGATGCATCGGCGAGTTCCGGAAAAACGGTTGCAGGTCGCAGGTTCGCAAAAAAATCACATTGTTTGCGCAGGCCAAGAATCGCCTTCTCCGGACGGTGTTCGCGCGGCAGGTTATCGTAGGCCGGCCCGCCGACAGAACCAAACAGCACCGCATCCGAATGTTGCGCGAGTTTCAGCGTGGCATCCGGCAGCGGGTGTCCGAACGCATCGTATGCCGCGCCACCGACCAGCGCCGATTCGGTCTCGACCTTGAGCCCGTCACCCTTCAACACCGCCAGCACGTTAAGTGCTTCGGACATGATTTCAGGGCCAATACCGTCACCGGCAAGAACAGCAATTTTCATGATGATTTGGTTCGTTTTTTGATGGGCAAACAATACAAGGCCGGACACACGGGCAACATGATGCAGTCAATTAAAAATCCACGGCTCCCGTGACGCCCGTGCTGCTTCATAGGCGCGAACCTTGTCGGTATGGCGCATGGTCAGACCAATTTCATCCCAGCCGTTGAGCAGGCATTCTTTGCGAAAACCCTCAACTTCAAATTGGTACGATTCTGCGCCGGGGACTTCCACCACCTGCCGCGCCAAATCAATCTGCAATTTCAGTCCGGGCGTTGCCAGGGCGACATTGAACAAATGATCGACCTCGGCTTCACGCAACACGATCGGCAGCAAACCGTTTTTGTAGCAATTATTGAAAAAAATATCGGCAAATGACGGCGCGATAATCGCCTTGAACCCAAATTGTTGCAGCGCCCACGGCGCGTGTTCGCGCGATGAGCCGCAGCCAAAGTTTTTGCGCGCCAGCAATACCGTCGCCCCCTGATAACGCGCCTCGTTCAATACAAAATTCGGATTCAGCGGGCGCCGTGAATTATCCGCACCCGGCTCGCCGTGATCCATATAACGCCATTCGTCAAACAGGTTCGGGCCAAAACCCGACCGCTTGATCGACTTCAAAAATTGTTTCGGGATGATCGCGTCGGTATCAACGTTGGCGCGATCCAGCGGCGCGACCAATCCCAAATGTTGGCGGAACGCTTCCACTATTTTTTTGCCGCCTTCTCAATGGTTTCGCCGGTTTTTTTGACATCTTTGCCGACGCCTTCAATGGTATTGCAACCAGCCAAAAATAATCCCGCCAACAAAATCGTCATGAGCTTTTTCATCATCTTCTCCTAAAGAATTTCACGAACATCGACAAACCGTCCCGCGATTGCCGCAGCGGCGGCCATTTCAGGGCTGACCAAATGCGTACGTCCACCGGCACCCTGGCGGCCTTCAAAATTACGATTGGAGGTCGATGCACACCGCTCTCCGGGAGATAGACGATCGTCGTTCATGCCCAGACACATCGAACATCCCGACTCGCGCCACTCAAACCCCGCCGCCAGAAAAATCTTGTCGAGTCCCTCGGTCTCGGCCTGGCGTTTCACCAGCCCCGATCCCGGCACCACCATCGCGAGCTTCACATTGTCCGCAATATGTCTGCCACGCACCACACTCGCGGCAACGCGCAAATCTTCGATACGAGAATTGGTACAACTGCCGATAAACACTTTGTCGATCTTGATTTGCGCAATCGGTGTGCCGGGGTTTAACCCCATGTATTGCAGGGCGCGCTCGATGGCTTCGCGCTTGACCGGATCGGTTTCATTTTTGGGATCCGGCACCACGCCGTCGATGGTGGTCACCATTTCCGGCGACGTTCCCCAGGTCACTTGCGGCTTGATGGTCGAGGCATCCAGTTCCACGACCCGGTCAAACGTCGCACCGGTGTCGCTGTGCAAGGTCCGCCAGTATGCGGTGGCGCGGTCAAAGTCGTCGCCCTTCGGCGAAAACGGGCGCCCCTTCAAATAGGCGATTGTTTTGTCATCGGCGGCAATCATGCCCGAACGTGCACCGGCTTCGATCGCCATATTGCAGACGGTCATGCGACCTTCGATCGACAAGCCGCGAATCGCGCTGCCGGCAAATTCAATCGCGTAACCGGTGCCGCCCGCCGTACCGATCTTTCCGATCACCGCGAGCACAATATCTTTGGCGGTGACGCCGCGACCTGCCTGGCCTTCGACTTTCACCAGCATCGACTTGAGTTTTTTCGCGTTGAGACATTGGGTTGCCATCACGTGTTCGACTTCGGATGTACCGATGCCAAACGCCAACGCGGCAAACGCACCGTGCGTCGACGTATGCGAATCGCCGCACACCACGGTCATGCCGGGCAGCGTCGCGCCTTGCTCTGGACCGACCACGTGCACAATACCCTGACGGGCATCGTTCATCCCGTAATAATCCGCCACGCCAAATTTTTCAATATTTTTGTCGAGCGTTTCGACCTGCAAACGCGAAATCGGATCGGCGATCCCCTCTCGGCGGGAGGTGGTCGGGACGTTATGATCGGCCGTCGCCACAATTGATTTGAGCCGCCATGGTTTGCGCCCATTGATTTCAAGCCCATCAAACGCTTGCGGACTGGTGACTTCGTGCACCAAATGCCGGTCGATATAGACCAGCGACGTACCGTCTGCTTCGACGTGAACGACGTGTGCATCCCACAACTTGTCATAGAGGGAGCGGAGTGGATGGGGTGAGGCAATATTCATGCCTCAATTATACGCTGACGACGCCCCGCCAAGACCTGCCAGGGCCGGGCCGCGAGGCGCTTGGTGCTATTTTTTTGTGCCCTTTGGCGCCTCAGTCGGCGGATTGCTGGCCAAATTTTCCCATGCCTGCGTGAGCGCAAGCTTGTCTGGCATTTTTTCCACGGAATTTTTCTGCGCCGTCTCGACTGCCCGCGTTCGCTCCTGCGTTGATGGCAACGTCGTCTTTTCGGCGCATGCGCCGAGCATTGCGGTAAATGCGATTAACAGACCGGACACGAGTCGCGACCGATGGCGCCTGTTGAATACAAATGCGCTGCGGGACTGGTGGGAGAAAAAGTGGGGCATATACGAGACCTTCTGAAGAGGACAATTTGAGCTCGACATATTGACGGGCTCACATTACAAGGCGATGACATTCATCGACAGGTTGTTCTCGTCAAAACGGTAATTCGACCGCGAGGCAAACGGTGACTAACGACGTGGACGCGCAACAATTTCGACAATCTGCGCCCCGTTAATCTTGCCAGGTGGCAGCATTCTGGCCGCGCCTTCAAACGCAGACCGATCAATGCCGGTTTCGCCGCGACGCTGACCGACCGCGACGGATGCCGCAAACAACCTCGCGCAACGGCCCGGTCGGACTGTTTTGGATATCATCATGTGCAGGATTCAGACAATTCGCGAATGCACGTGTTTACCTATCGTCATCTGCCAGGGTACACAATGCACCGAACGATTTTCTGTCTTGTTCCGGCCGACTGAACATCATCTTGTTTCAAAACCACTTGGCTCGGGCGCAGCGGCCGGTACTTATGCCTCGCTTGGGTCGGGATTTTCCGTTTGCGCTGCTGTTGTGGCGGCTGAATCGTTTGCTGATGATTTGCCGGCATGCAGGCCGCTCCGACCATCCGCCGCCACCTTCGGCGTTGAAACGACAACGTCGGCATTCTGTGCGCGGTGCAACAGCGCGTGATCAATCAACACCAACGCCAGATAGGCTTCGGCAATCGGTGTGGCCCGAATGCCGACGCACGGATCGTGGCGGCCATGGGTGTTGATCACCACAGGCGCACCGGCTTTGTTGATTGTTTGACGGTCCAGTCGGATCGATGACGTCGGCTTGATCGCGATCGACACCGTCACATCCTGCCCGGTTGAAATGCCACCCAACACACCGCCGGCATTGTTCGATAGAAACCCGTCGGGCGTCATTTCGTCCGAATGTTCGGTACCGAGTTGCGTCACCGAGGCGAAGCCTGCGCCGATTTCAACGCCCTTCACGGCATTGATACCCATCATGGCGTGGGCAATCGCCGCATCAAGCCGGTCATAAATCGGCGCACCCCAACCGACCGGCACACCACTGGCGACCACATTGATGCGTGCGCCGCAACTCTCGCCCGATTTGCGCAGTTGGTCCATATAGGTTTCAAGCTCGGCAATGATGCTGGTGTTGGCGGCAAAAAACGGATTGTCATGCACGTGTTTGAGCGACTCAAACGGAATGACGTTTTTGCCGAGCGCCGCAAGGTAGCCGTTGATGGTCACGCCATACTTTTCATGTAACCATTTTTTTGCCACAGCGCCGGCGGCAACGGTTGGTGCCGTCAAACGTGCCGAAGAACGCCCGCCGCCACGGTAGTCGCGAATGCCGTATTTTTGCAGGTATGTGTAGTCCGCATGGCCCGGGCGGAACGCGTCGGCGATGTTGCCGTAGTCTTTGCTTTTCTGGTCTTCATTGTGGATGATCAACGCAATTGGTGTGCCTGTGGTTTTACCTTCAAACACACCCGACAAAATTTCCACGCGATCATCTTCACGCCGTTGCGTGACATGCCGGGACGTGCCCGGCTTGCGGCGATCCAGATCCGGCTGAATATCGTCAACCGAGAGGCCCATCCCCGGCGGGCAGCCATCAATGACACAGCCAATCGCCGGGCCGTGTGACTCGCCGAAATTGGTGACGGTAAAGAGTTTTCCGAGCGTGCTTCCAGACATGATTTTTGCCGATTGATGTTTTTTTTGAGTGTAGCACGCGAACTGAAACCCACCATTGGCGCCGCAATTCTTCGCCATTCGTCGATCTATTCTGACCGGCCTTTACGTGTCGGGCCGGCGCGGCCCTTGCCAACCAAGGCGCGAGGGCGTTGAACGCTATTTTTCGGTTGGCTCACCTGCATCGCGACCCAGCCGCACCGCCATCCACGCCAACAGCGCCACCCCAATCACCAATACCGCCCATAGCGCGACTTTTTTCCAATCGGTACCATCCGCCGACTTTGCCGTCGGCGGCATGATCTTGGGCGCATCAGTGGCCGAATGCAGCACCACCGCTGGCAGCGCAAATTCGGCACCCGCTTTATAGCCGGGCATCAAATCGCTAACAGCAAATTTGGCGGGTGATGCGTCAAGCCGGCCGAAGGCCAGTGTAAATGGCGCATCACCACGCGTGGCAAATACAATTTGTTGTGGCTGCCACGTGACTTCAAGCGTCGGCAGTCCGGCCCCAACACCGCCGCCGCGCGCGTCAACCATCGCCTGCCAGTCTTTTGCGCCGCGCGCACTTGCATTGTTGATTGCCATGGCCGGTGAGACCAACTCGATGCCGTCGCGGCTGAGACGATAAAACGTCGCATTGGCGACCGGTTGCCACGCAAACGCAGTCTCTATTTTCCCGCCCGGCTTGCGTTCCAACCGACTGGTCTTGATTGACAGTTGTGTCGGCGCAAGTGTGTTGGCGTCCGGCAGCAACAATCGGACCTGCTCGATGGGTAAACGCGCCGCCAGATCAAAGGTGTATTCACCGGTGTCTTTGCCGGCAACACCAACCGCGGTGGTCGATTGGGTGGTGCGTACGTAGCTGTTTGCGACGCTGTCAACGTCCAGTCCGGTCAGGGTAAATACCTGCTTCGCCCAGGTCAGTCGCAGGTATTTGTCCGCCGGTACTGAAACCGGCGTGCCAAACAGCACTGTTTTTTGACTGAGTTGCCGTCCGTTGAAGGCGAGGTCGATCAACGGCGCATCGCGCACCACGGTTCGCCAGCTATTGAGGTCGGCACTCGCTTCAATCGTGACACGGCCGGTTTCGCTATTGACACTTTTTTCCCACGCAAAGTGCATTGCGTGAATTGGCGCGACCAGCCGGCTGGCATCAACCAGATAGCCGGTTATCTTGCGGGTCACCA
>JANPDI010000150.1:0-6886 GCA_031431435.1 Burkholderiales bacterium | reverse complement strand
ACCGAAATGGTTGGCTTGGCGACGGATTTTTCGCAACAGTTGGTCATTCCGAACGAGTTGTTGTCCGGGAAATTAACGGTTTTTTATCCGGGGTCGTCAATCGGTAATTTTTCACCCGACGCCGCCACACACTTTTTACGGCAGATTCACAAAATGATCGAACAGGGGCCGGATCAGCGGGGTGGCGGGCTGCTGATCGGCGTCGATGCAAAAAAAGACAAAGCCCGACTCGACGCGGCGTATGACGATGCATTGGGTGTGACGGCGGCGTTCAACCTGAATGCCCTGCGACATGTCAATCGCGTGTTGGGCTGCAATTTTGATGTTTCCAGATGGCGTCACGTTGGTTTTTATAACGCAACGGCCGGACGCATTGAAATGCACCTCGAAGCAACGTCCGATCAGACCGTTGAGATTGATCGCCAGCCGCGGCGTTTTTTGGCCGGCGACAAAATTCATTCCGAAAATTCGTACAAATATGACCGGCAGGAATTTGAGGCGTTGCTCACGGCCGCTGGATTCAGCGAAGTTACCTGCTGGACCAATCCCGCCGCTGAATTTTGGGTGTTTTACGCAAAGTAGGGCGGGGTTGGGGTTGAATAGCCACCCACGATCTAAGGATGCCCGTGATTGGGTCGTGGCTGCCGAAGATTTTGTTTTGTACGATTAACTGATACCGTTTGGATTTGCTCAGGTATCACCGGTCAGGCTGACAATAATCTTCAACAGTCGTTTGGTTTCCTCGGCCGGTGTGAATAGTTTGGCGCGTGCCTGGCATGCGGTGTTGAGGCGGGTGAGCAAATTTGGTTCTGCGAGGCATTTCAGCAAAAGGGTGGCAAGTGCGGACACGTCACCGACGGGAAAGTAGCCGGCATATTCGGCGCCCAACATGCCGATGTTGCCGGACATGCTTGAGGCAACGACCGGCGTGCCCGCGGTGATTGCCTCAACGATCACGTTCGCACCGCCTTCCATGATCGACGGATGTAATAACAGGTGCGCACGTTTGATGGCCGCTCTTGTCAATCCGTGTGGCAGTGCGCCGACCCATCGGTAGTTTTTATGCGAGCGGCTTAGCGCAGCTGCGCGTTCGGCCAATGCCGTATCAAGCGGTTGCCCGATTTGGGTGATATGAATTCGCGGCTCGTCCGCCAAAATTACTGCTGCATCAAAAATTGTTTCAGGGGATTTTTCTGCACGCAAATGTCCAACCACAACGCAGGCGAGTCGTCCTGCCGGTTTTGCGGCCGGGAGCAGCGGGCTGGCCGACTGAAAAACAACATGGGTTTTTCGCCGGTGTATCGCCGGTACATGGCGGATGGCGTCCTCCTGCAGGACAATTAGTGCGTCCGCAATCGCAAGCGAGTCATTGGCCTCAACTGAATCGGCGATGTCGCGATACAGATCGGTGCCGGTCAGGACAACAGCAAGCGGGACACCGGGAAATTGTTTTTTGACGGCCAAAATTGCCGCATGGCTCCGGCGCGCGTGCAACGCGATCACGGCGTCCGGCTTCATTTCACTTTTTGTATCCGCACCGGTTTGCAAATTAACGCGGAAATGCGGCTGCAACAGTTTTTGCCAGCGGTGCGCGGTTCGCCAATTGCCGTTGTTGGCATCAGCGAGGTAAGGCGTGATAATTAGCAAATTTCCGCGGTTCAACATTTTCTGGCGCGTCTTATTAACTTGGATATTCCGACTGAAAAACCGGCTTTGCGCGATGCGTTAGTTGCCCAGCGGCAGTATACGTTAGCGCTCTATGCCGAATTGCCCGCCGCCTTTTGGGTGCCTGCAGAGTTTCCGTATGCGGCGACAATCAACCCGCCGCTGTGGGAGTTGTCTCATGTCGCCTATTTTGCAGAATTTTTCGGCGTGCGATGGCAGCAGGACGATATAAACGGTTCCGGCACCCCGTCGTTGCTCGCCAATGCCGATCAACTTTTTAATTCAAATTGGGTCTTGCATGCGGCGCGTTGGACCAATCGTTATCCAAGCAAGGCGACGTGCCTTTTGTACATGGCGTCGGCGTTGGATCGTGTACTTTCGGCGCTGGCCATTGATGACGGGCCACGGCTGCCGCTGTTTCAGCTGGTTTTGTTGCATGAAGACATGCACGCAGAAGCGCTGGCGATGGCCCTGCGTGAAGTCGGGTTGCCGCTGCCTGACTTTTTGCCGGTCATCCAACCGCACCCATATAACGGCACGGCCGCAAGCGCGATTTCTTTTACGGGCGGCGAATTGATGATGGGCGCGAGCCAACGGCGCTTTCGGTTTGACAACGAAATGCCACACAACCCGGTTAATGTTGCACCATTTGAAATCGACGCATATCCGGTATCGGCAGCAGCGATAGCCGCTTGGCGGACCGGTGGCACCGGGAAGCCCGACGCAGGGGACAATTTTCCCGCCGTACATGTCACACAAACTGAGGCGGCTGCGTATGCGCGGGATCATGGCAGGCGACTGCCGACTGAGGCGGAGTGGGAGTTTGCGGCGGCAAGCGGTGGCACGTCGTCAGCCAGGTTTTGGCAATCAGCCGGCCAGGTCTGGGAATGGACATCGTCGGTCTTTGCGCCTTACCCCGGCTTTGAAGCCGGCCCATATGCAGAGTATTCCGCCCCTTGGTTTGTTGATCGTGGAACGCCACACTTTGTACTTAAGGGCGGTTCGTTTGTGACCCATCCGCGTCTGAAGTATCCGCAGTACCGCAATTTCTACACGCCGGAGCGGCGTGATATGTTTTGTGGATTTCGTACCTGCCGATGATCTGGGCGGATTGATATTTTTCTGCGGTTGATCGGTTTTGCAATGTAAAATTAGTGGTGGCGGGTCCCCCCGCATCCAACGCTTGTGAATCTGGTCAGGTCGGGAACGAAGCAGCCAAAGCGGGTTTGTTGGAGTGCCGGGGTAAGGCTCGCCACACTAATTGCGCAGACAAGATTGCCCCCCGCATTTTTTCTGCTGACGTTGACCGGTAGTCCGTCGTTTGTTGGTTGCCGGTAAAAAAAATCATTGTCTACGAACGCCACTGCCATGTCCCATCAAGTCCTCGCCCGTAAATGGCGGCCACGCAAGTTTCAGGATGTGGTCGGGCAGGAGTACGTGGTCAAGGCATTGACCAATGCGCTTGATACCAACCGCATTCATCACGCCTACCTGTTTACCGGGACACGCGGCGTGGGTAAAACAACGCTGGCGCGGATTCTGGCCAAGGCGCTCAATTGTGTTGGCGTCGATGGCAACGGTGGCATGACGTCCAACCCGTGCGGTGTCTGCAGAGCGTGCACCGAGATCGATTCTGGACGCTTTATCGATTTGCTCGAAGTGGATGCCGCGACCAATACCAAAGTCGATGAAATGCGCGAGCTGCTCGAGACCGCGCAATATGCACCGGTCTCGGGGCGCTACAAGGTTTACATCATTGACGAAGTGCACATGCTTTCAAAGTCAGCGTTTAACGCCATGCTGAAGACCCTTGAAGAGCCGCCGGCGCACGTTGAATTTATTCTGGCAACGACCGATCCGCAAAAGCTGCCGATTACGGTCTTGTCGCGCTGTTTGCAATTTAACCTGCGCAATCTGGCCCCGGCGTTGTTGGCGGAACATCTGGGCAATATTCTGGATGTTGAAAAAATTTCCTATGAAAAGCCCGCCCTTGAAATGATCGGGCGTGCCGGCGAAGGCAGTGCACGCGATGCATTGTCGCTGCTCGATCAGGCCATCGCCTATGGCGCCGGCGCGGTGAAGGCATCAGACGTGGCGACCATGCTTGGTGCGCTTGACCAAACCTATTTGTTTTCCCTGCTTGAACACGTCGCCGCGCGTGATGCCAGGGCGCTGGTGGCCGAAATCGACGCAATTGCATCGCGCGCCATTTCGTTTGAGCTGACACTTAAAGAACTGGCGTCGATGGTGGCAAAGCTGGCGCTGGTCCAGACCGTCGGACCGGATGCGGCAGTGGGGCAGGACGCGCAAACGTTGATTGCGCTTGCTGAAAAATTCAGTGTCGATGATGTTCAGCTGGTTTACCAGATCGTACTGCTGGGGCGCCGCGATCTGCATCTGGCGCCCGATGAACAAGCCGGTTTTTCAATGACGATGCTGCGCGCTATTGCGTTTTTGTCGGCTGGTGGTGGCGCGGCCGAGCCAAGCGCGGCGCCGCCGGTCGCCACGACAAGGCGCTCAATCGAACCGGGTGCCGCGCCACCGCCCAACAAGACGGCGAGTTATGCGGCCGGTGCGGTCCGCGCGGTGGCTGAACGCGCAGGCAACCCAACGCCTGCAAAGGCTGACGGTGCAGCGGAACGTTCGGTTTCATACGTGGCGTCGTCGCCAGCAGGGATTGCCGATATTAACGACTGGCCGGCATTTGTCAGTAACCAGAATCTGAGTGGAATGGCAGGCATGCTGGCACGTCAGGCGGCGCTGGTTGGATACAGCGACGGTGTTTTGTCGTTGACGGTACCGGAGGCCCATAAGCACCTGGCGGATAAAAAGTATCAGGATAAATTGAAAGCGGAACTGGTGCTCCTGTTAGGTGCCAATTTGCGGATATTGGTGGGCGTCGGCGGCGCAAACGGCCGGCAGGCGGGTGCAAGCCTGGCTGCGGTGGAAGATCGCGCACGGAGCGACGCCCAGCTCGCGGCGGAAGATTCCATTGCCAACGATCCTTTTATCAAGAATCTGGTGGATGAATTTGGTGCAAAGGTTGATAAAACCGCAATTCGCCCGGCCAATAGTTGATCGATGAAATGAATCAGAACGGATTAGGGAGATATTGATGATTCCAAAAGGTGGCCTGGGTGCGTTGATGAAACAGGCGCAGCAAATGCAAGACAATATGAAGCGGGCGCAGGAGCAACTGGCCTCCGTTGAGGTTGAAGGTGCGGCTGGCGGTGGCATGGTAAAGGTGACGATGACCTGCCGCAACGATGTAAAGCGCGTTGCAATCGATGCTTCCGTCATGGATGATCGCGAAATGCTCGAAGACCTGATTGCTGCCGCGATGAACGATGCGGTACGCAAGGCGGAATCTGTCAGTCAGGAAAAAATGAGCGGCTTTACCCAGGGCATGGGTATGCCGCCGGGTTTCAAGCTGCCATTCTGATCAATCACCGTGACAGCACCATCCACACAAGCGGGGCCGACCAGTCTATCGTCGTTGATTGATGCGCTGCGTTGCCTGCCGGGGGTGGGGCCAAAGTCGGCACAAAGAATGGCATTTCATTTGTTGCAGCGTGATCAAGACGGCGCACGACGGCTTGCCGACGCGATGCGTGCGGCGGTCGAACGGATCAGACACTGTGTGATGTGCAACACCTTCACCGAGCTCGAAACTTGCGAGATTTGCGCACATGCCAAGCGCGACAGATCGTTGCTTTGCGTGGTCGAGTCGCCGAGTGATTTGTTGATGATGGAGCAGACCCAAACCTATCGCGGACTGTATTTTGTGCTGATGGGTAGATTGTCGCCGCTTGACGGCATTGGTCCGAAAGAAATCCATTTGGATCGCCTGGCGCGGCGCGTGCGGGATGGCGTCGTTAAAGAAGTGATTCTCGCGACCAATTTCACTGTCGAGGGGGAGGCCACGTCACACTATGTTAGCGAGCTATTTGCCGAAGACGGTATCAAGGTAACCCGAATTGCGCGTGGCCTGCCGGTCGGCGGCGAACTCGAATACGTCGACTCCAATACGCTGGCACAGGCCCTGCTTGATCGTCGCGCTGTCGATTGAGTCGTTATCCGCTGGAATCGCGCCGCGGAAAATCGCCTTTCTTAATGCCGGCCAGCCATCGCCATGTTTTCGGAATCATCCAGATTGCCAATGACATAAACGCCGCGAGCAGCAATAGGAATGCCAGCGGATATTGAAAGGCCAACCACAGTCCTGCCAGGATGACGGTATCCTCGGTAAACGATGCGATCCAGTTGCTCACAGGCTCGGGTGATGTGTTGATAGCGGCGCGGCTACCGGCCTTGAGAAAATGACTTCCAGCCGTGATGGTGCCGCCAAGTAAACCCGCGGCAAGCGCCCATGCCGCACTGTCATTGGTGCCAATGACGCCAGCCGCAATCAATGCGCCCGACGGAATTCTGACAAATGTGTGGATTACGTCCCATACGGTGTCAATGCCGGGAATTTTGTCGGCAAAAAACTCAACGATTAACAGGGCGCCGGTCGCCAGCAGAACAATCGGGTGCGACAGCAACTGCAGGCTTGGCGGTAGCGTCCAGTCGAACCAGTGGAAATGCCCGGCCATGCCGATCATAAACAAGACGGCATACAAGCGAATGCCGCTTGCCCATGCCAGACCAAGCGCGATTGCAATTGTGGTGATTGGATCCATATATATAGGGGGTAGGATTCGAGGGTAGGCAGTCGGACCGCGGAGGCGATTGTCCGGTCTTTTGCAACTAACGCCCGTCAAAACAAATGGATAACAATTCTTGGGATCGCGCGGCAGATTGCCGGGACAGAAATATAGAAGAAAAAGTTAAGAAGATTTGCCAGAGGTCGAAAAGTATGCGTATAATTGCGGTTCTCCAAAACGAATGTAATTTTTTGTTTTGGACTGGAAATAACAGTATTTTGCGGGCGCGGGGTGGAGCAGTCTGGCAGCTCGTCGGGCTCATAACCCGAAGGTCGTAGGTTCAAATCCTACCCCCGCAACCAGTGATTTCCAAATTGTTCTTTAAAAACGTGACAACCGATTGAGGTGGGTGCTCTGGTATTTTGGGGCCTGCGGTTGATGGGGGTTTGAAGGTGAAGCGGGAGCTGGGTGTTAAAGCCTGGTTTGAGTGGAATCGATAATTTCTGGTGGTGGATATATTGGTAAAACGATATGTTCACGACGGTCAATTGCAGGTAGGAACTCAACATATATAG
>JANPDI010000149.1:0-2923 GCA_031431435.1 Burkholderiales bacterium | reverse complement strand
TCCATATCGCCCGGCGGAATTTTTTCGCCGTTGCCGAGCACGATGATTTCCTTCAAGCGTCCGGTGATGGTGACAAAACCGTGTTCATCAATCTTCACCTGGTCGCCGGTATTGAGCCAACCGTCGTCCGACAAGACAGCGCGGGTTGCCTCAGGATTGTTCCAGTAGCCCATCATGATGTTGGGCCCACGCGCGAACAACGCGCCGTTTTCACCGATGCGTAGCTCGACGCCCGGAACCGCCGGCCCGATGGTCGCCGGATTGTTGTGCTCGATCAAATTGACCGTCAACAATGGTGACGCCTCGGACAACCCATAGCCCTGGCAAAGTGGCAGGCCCAGGCCAATAAACACTCTAGCGACCGATGGCGACAGCGCCGCACCGCCGGAAATGGCGAACCGCAGCTTGCCGCCTAGCCGCTCGAGTAATTTTCGCGCAACCAGCTTTTCCAGCAGTGGCCACAATAAAAACGCCGGCTGCCAGCGTCCGCGACCGTGTTCATATTCAAACTTTGCCCAGCCGGTGGCAACGGCAAACTCGAACAACTGCTGCTTGATTGGCGATGCCTTTTTCAGCTGGTCATAAATCGCCGCGTAGAATTTTTCGTAGATGCGCGGCACCGAGAAAATGACCGTCGGCTGCACAATCCGAAAATCTTCAGCCAACTGCGGGATGGATCGCGAAAAAACGATCGACGCGCCCGAGACCATGTTCAGGTAGTAGTCACAGGTACGTTCAAACATATGCGACAGCGGCAAAAACGACAGAAAAACATCGTCTGGATAGACGTCATACACCGCCAGCCCCGATTGCACATTCGCCAGCATATTGCGGTGGGACAACATCACACCTTTTGGCTTGCCGGTGGTGCCGCTGGTGTAGACAATGGTCGCGAGGTCACCGCTTTTGGTCGGCGGTTTATCAAACGCCACCGCAGCGGCGGGCAGCCAGTCGGCGAGGCTCATCAGGCGCGGCTCGTCCGGGTCGGTGACCGGCCTGATGCTGATGATCCGCTTTAATGATTGCAGCTGATCCTGTACCGTCTTCAGCCGTTTCCAGTGTTCCTCGCCATCGATGACGATGACTTTGACGTCTGCGTCGTTAAGGATATAGGCAACATTGTCGGGGCGGTCGTCGACAAACAGCGGCACCGGCACCATGCCGTGCGCAAATGCCGCCTGATCAAACACAACCCAGTTGATCCCGTTCTTCAGCATGATGGCGATGCGCTCACCGGGCTGGCATCCGTCGCGGCGCAGCCCTTCACGCGCACGCATCACCAGATCGCCCGCCTCCCGCCATGTCACACCCTGCCAATCCTTGGTGGCGCTGTTGTATTCACGATAGGCCGGTGCATTGGGCGAGGTGCGGCAACGCAAGGCGAATACATCCGCGATGGTCGCGTCATCGTCAAACATCAGGTAGCGGGTGCCGCGACGGTTCTGCAGGACAGATGACTGCGTCAAAACGGTTTTCCTCTCGAGGTGCATTGCCGCACTCTTGATGGTGCGGTTGTGTCCCACCGTGCGTCCATCAGGCGGGGATATTTGTTGCCAAAATTATACGCGCCGGCAGCGGCTACGTTTTGCGCGGGCTCACCCACATGTTGATCTGGACATGGGTGACCGTATCGCCGCTTTGGTCCTTGATCTCGACCCGCACCACGACATCGCGTGCCGGCCCGTCGGCAATGTCGTCGGCCGTGCAAAACGCCTCAACATCCGTTTCGGCTTTTTTGCGGTATTGAACCGTCATGCCTTTTGGCAGCCAGCGCATGTGCTTGGACAGACTCGCTTCCATCATGGTGCCGGCGCCAAGTTCCGCCAGATTGCACAATGCAATCGCGTGGATGGTCTGGATATGATTTTGGACAGCGCGGCGATTTTTCATCGCCACCCTTGAGAAGCCCGGCCGCAGTTCCACAAAGCGCGGATTGATCGAACCGAAGTACGGTGCCTTCCAGCAAATGATCTTCGAGAAGATCGCTTTTCCGAACGGCTTGGCCGACAATTTTTGCCACAGACCCAGCACGCGATTCATTGGCGCACCACCCTAAACCACATCCCAAGCCGGGTCTGGATGAAAACGCACGCCAAATCGAGCTTCGAGTGATTGCAACTCGCGACGCAACTCTTCCCTACCGGCGGCACGCAAATAGTTGAGCGGCCCGCCGCGGTGCGGCGCAAAGCCGGTGCCAAATATCACACCCGCGTCACACAGGTCCGCGTCCGCCACAATGCCTTCACGCACGCAGGCAGCGGCTTCGTTGACCGCCGGCAATGTCATGCGCATCCACAACGGCGTCAGATCCACGGTGCCCGATCCTTTCGCTTTTTGCGGCCGGCCGTTGACCCATTTGTAAAAACCTTCGCCGGTTTTTTTGCCGAGTTTTTTGGCCGCGACCAGTGCCTGAATTTTTTGCGGCTGCGGCCCGCCGGGTTTGGCGAGCTCTTTGCCAACCGCCAAACCAACGTCCAGTCCGACCGTGTCAGCCAATTCAATCGGGCCCATCGGCATACCAAATTCCCGGGCAGCGGCGTCGATGGTTTCGGCTGGAATACCTTCTTCGAGCATCACCTGCGCTTCGGTCATATACGGCGTGAGAATACGGTTGACCAAAAAGCCCGGTGCTGACTTGACCGGCAACGGCAGCTTGTCGATTTTTTTCACAAACGCCTGCGAGCGCGTCATCACCTCGACGGAGGTTTCCGGCCCTTCGACAATTTCCACCAACATCATCATCGCCACGGGATTAAAGAAATGAATGCCCACCAAACGCTCCGGTTGCAGCAGTCCCGCCGATAACTCTTGCAGTGGAATTGACGATGTATTTGTCGCGAGAATGGCGCCGGGCTTCAGACGCGGCTCAATCGACGCGTAGAGTTTTTTCTTGATGTCGGCATTCTCGACGATCGCCTCAATC
>JANPDI010000148.1:0-14337 GCA_031431435.1 Burkholderiales bacterium | reverse complement strand
CAGCTCGTTAAAACTCGCGGAGACGCCACCCAGCTTGGGTTCGCGCAACACACCAAGCCCCGAGCCGGGGACAATTTTTAGCGTGTCCTTGCCATTGACCACCGCCAGTTCGTAATCACGATAGCCGAGAAAGGTGAAGTGGTTGTCGCCAACCCAATGCAAAAACGCGCGCGCCTCGTCGAGTTCATCCAGCGGTACCACTTTTGCGGCGCCACCCAGATTGCCCAGTATCTCGGCAACTTTTGCGTTCATTTTTGGCCAGTCCGCGACGGCGGCACGCACATCACTCAATACCGTGACCAACCCATCGCCCAGTGCTTTGATACGCGCCGGGTCGGTCAGGCGTTCGATTTCGATATGGATCCATGATTCGAGCTTTTTGCCATCGCCGGCGGCATCGATGCCGCTGATCGCGCCGTGGTTATCGCGCACGATCCCAAACAACGGGTGGGCGATTTGTTGGATGGCAATGCCCTGGCGGTTGATTTCCATGGCAATTGAATCAACCAGGAACGGCATGTCGTCATTGATAAATTCGATGACGGAGGTATTGGCCTCCCAGCCTTGTTCGGCGGCCTTGGGTGTAAAAATGCGCATTTTCGGCGCGCCGGTCTGGAATTCCTGGCCAAACGCAAGGTGGTTCAGCAGGATTGCCGCCCAGATCTTGGGGTCGCGCGCGAGAAAGTCATCTTCATCGATATCGGCGAAATACTTGTCGAGGGCGCTGTCTGCAACAACAGCGTCGGTCTTGCTGGCCGTTGCCTGGATATGTTTCCGGACGTCGGCGAGCACAGCGGCGGCGGCATCTTTACGTGATTCGCGAGTGGCGGACATGTTACGTTCCCGACGTGGATTCTTAATGCGCCATTATAGTGCGTGGCGTTGGCAGGCTTGATGACGAAGTTGTGACGGAGCGGCATTTGTTTGTGAATATTGCGCGCGTGGTCAATCTCGTATGCTGCACTGCATCAGTTATTTTTGACGATTCTTGCCCAATAATATTGACTTGGCTCCTGTGTTCAAAAAATACCCGGTGTTAAGATTTGACGATGATGCCCGCCTTCCTGATTGTTGATCCCGAATTGTCCACCTGACGTATTGCATATGAATCGCAGCGACTTCATTCTTGAAACCCAAAATCTGACCAAAGAGTTCCGCGGTTTCACCGCGGTCGATCGGGTCAGCCTCAAGGTTCGACGCGGCAGCATCCACGCCTTGATCGGGCCCAACGGTGCGGGCAAAACAACATTTTTTAATCTGTTGACCAAATTTTTGCCGCCCACCGCCGGCACCATTTATTTCAACGGTCACGACATCACCCGTGAAAAACCCGCTGAAACGGCGCGGCGTGGTGTGGTGCGCTCGTTCCAGATTTCTGCCGTGTTCCCGCATTTGACGGTGCGCGAGAACGTGCGCGTGGCGCTGCAACGCAAACTCGGCACCAGTTTTCATTTTTGGAAGTCCGACAAAACCCTGTCACACCTTGATGGTCGCGCGCAGGAATTGTTAGAGCAGGTCGATTTAGGAAATTTTGCCGATACCCAAACCGTGGAGTTGCCCTACGGCCGCAAACGCGCACTTGAAATCGCCACCACGCTGGCACTTGAGCCGGAGCTGATGTTGCTCGATGAACCGACCCAGGGCATGGGCCATGAAGACGTCGGGCGGGTGGTCGAGCTGATTCGCAAGGTGTCGGCGAACCGCACCATCCTGATGGTCGAACACAATATGAGTGTGGTGGCAAATCTCTCCGACACCATCACGGTACTTGCGCGCGGGTCGGTGTTGGCCGAAGGGCCGTATGCCGAGGTGTCGAAAAACCCGGCGGTGCTCGAAGCCTACGTCGGCAGTGTCGAAACCGAGGAGGCCGCATGAGCGCGGTAGCGGCAGTCGCACCGCAAACACCATCGGCGTTGTCGATCGACAACCTGCATGCTTACTACGGCGAGTCACACATCCTGCACGGCGTATCACTGAACGTCAAACGCGGTGAACTGGTGACGCTGCTGGGACGCAACGGCGCCGGACGCACCACGACATTAAAGGCCATACTGGGTTTGACCGGCAAACGCAGCGGCAGCGTGCGTGTCAATGATATCGATACCATCAACATGCCATCACATCGGATTGCGCGGCTTGGATTGGGTTATTGCCCCGAGGAGCGCGGCATTTTTGCCAGCCTGTCGTGTGAAGAGAATTTGCTGTTGTTGCCAAAGGTCGGCGCGGGCGGCATGTCTGTGGCGGAAATTTACGAGATGTTTCCGAATTTGTACGAGCGGCGCGCCAGTCAGGGTACGCGCCTTTCCGGCGGCGAACAGCAGATGTTGGCGATGGCGCGTATTTTGCGCACCGGCGCCGACATTTTGTTGCTCGATGAAATTACCGAGGGCCTCGCGCCGGTGATCGTGCAGACACTCGGCCGCGTGATTCGTCAACTCAAGGCAAAGGGCTTTACGATTGTCATGGTCGAACAGAATTTCCGGTTTGCCGCGCCGTTGGCAGACCGGCATTATGTGATGGAGCACGGCAAAATTGCGGCGGTGGTGGAGAAACACGAATTGGCGGCAAAGACACAAATGCTGCATGAATATTTGGGTGTGTAGTTTCGAAAAATCAGACGAGGAGAACAAAATGAATCAACCAAGCAAAACCAAACGTACCATCCTGGCCGCCGTCATTGCCGCGGCGTGTGCCGTCAGCATGGGTAGCGCCCTTGCGCAGGGCAAGCTGACAAAAGACAGTCTCAAGATCGGTGTGTTGTCGGATATGTCCGGTGTGTATGCCGATTACGGCGGCCCGGGCGCGGTGGCGGCGGCCAAACTCGCCGTCGATGATTTCGGTGGCAAGATGTTTGGCAAACCCATTGAAGTGGTCAGCGCCGATCATCAAAACAAACCCGATATCGCCAAGAACGTGACGCTGCAATGGTTTGACCGCGACGGCGTGATGGCGACGTTTGAGAATCTGAATTCAGGTGTGGCACTCGCCGTGACCGCATTGGGTAAAGAAAAGAATCGTTTGACCGTCGTGACCGGTGCGGCAACCGCACGCCTGACCAATGATGCCTGCCAGCCAACCTCGATCCATTATTTGATGGATACGATTGCACTGGGCAATGTGGTCGGCAAAGCGATTGTGAAAGATGGTGGCGACAGCTGGTTCTTTATCACCGCTGACTACGCGTTTGGCCATTCGCTTGAAAAAGACACCGGTGATGTGGTCAAGGCAACCGGCGGCAAGGTGCTGGGTGCGGTGCGTCATCCACTCAACGCCGGTGACTTTTCGTCATTCCTGTTGCAGGCACAAAGCTCCAAAGCCAAGATTGTCGGGCTGGCCAATGCCGGCGGTGACACCGTCAACAGCATCAAGTCTGCGGCCGAATTTGGTCTGACCAAAAACCAGAGTCTGGCGGCGCTGCTGATGTTGTACACCGACGTGCACGCGTTGGGACTGAACACCGCACAGGGCCTGTATCTGACTGAGGCATGGTACTGGGATACCAATGCTGAAACACGGGCGTGGTCCAAAAAGTACGAAGACCGCATGAAGAAAAAGCCGAACTCGAACCATGCCAGCGTTTATTCAGCGGTCATGCATTATTTGAAGGCGGTGCAGGCATCCGGCACGGACGACACCACAACGGTTGTCAAGAAAATGAAAGACACACCGGTCAACGACATGTTTGCCAAAAACGGCAAGATCCGTGAAGACGGCCGTCATGTGCACGATATGTATTTGTACCAGGTGAAAAAGCCGTCTGAATCCAAAGCGCCGGGCGACTATTACAACTTGAAGGGTACCGTGAAGGGTGAAGATGCGTTCCAGTCGATGGAAAAATCGCAGTGCCCGCAGTTCATGAAAAAGGCTTAACCGCAGGCTGATGTCTCACCCTTGCCGCCAACCGCGTGTTGAATCGCTGTTGGCGGCGATTGTTTTGCACACAACGACCACTTCATAGATGAACGAAATATTTGGCGTACCCATTCAAGCGTTGATGGGCCAGTTGACCATTGGGTTGGTCAACGGCTCGTTTTATGCATTGCTGTCACTCGGGCTCGCGGTCATTTTTGGCATGCTCAATGTGGTCAACTTCGCGCACGGCGCGTTGTACATGATGGGCGCATTTGTGTCGTGGATGTTGTTGCAATATCTGGGTATCAACTATTGGTTTTCGTTGGTGCTATCGCCACTGGTGGTCGGTGTGGTCGGTATCGTCATTGAAAAAACCATGTTGCGCTGGTTGTACCAACTCGATCATTTGTACGGCCTGCTGTTGACCTTCGGTATCGCGCTGATTATTGAAGGCGCGTTTCGCGAGGGCTATGGCATCTCCGGTCAGCCGTATGAATTGCCGGATGTATTCCGCGGCGGTTTTGATCTTGGCTTTATGTTTATGCCCAAGTATCGGGCTTGGGTGGTGCTCGCCTCGTTGGTGGTCTGTCTGGGCACTTGGTATGTTATTGAAAAAACCCGGCTTGGCGCTTATTTGCGTGCCGGCACGGAAAACCCAAAACTGGTGCAGGCCTTTGGTGTGAATGTGCCGCTGATGGTGACGCTGACCTACGCTTTTGGTGCCGCACTCGCCGGATTTGCCGGCGTACTGGCCGCGCCGATATATCAGGTGAACCCGTTGATGGGCGCCAATATCATCATCATTGTATTTGCGGTGGTGGTGATCGGCGGCATGGGATCAATCCTCGGCTCGATTCTGACCGGCCTCGCGCTCGGCTTGATCGAAGGGCTGACCAAGGTGTTTTACCCCGAGGCATCGTCAACCGTGGTGTTTATCATCATGGTCATTGTGTTGTTGATCCGGCCCGCCGGTTTGTTTGGCCGGGAGCAATAACATGAACAAGGCCACCAAAATTTTGTACGTTGTTTTATTGCTCGCGGCACTTGCGGCACCGTTTGTCGGTTATCCGATATTTTTGATGAAGTGTCTGTGTTTTGCGTTGTTCGCCTGTGCGTTTAATCTGCTGATCGGCTTCACCGGCCTGTTGTCGTTTGGTCACGCGATGTTTTTTGGTGTCGCGGCGTATGTCTGCGGACACGCGGCAAAGGTGTGGGGCTTCACCCCCGAAGTTGCCATCGTACTCGGCACGGTCACGGCGGCCGCCATTGGTTATTTTGTCGGCTGGCTGGCGGTGCGACGGCAGGGCATTTATTTTGCGATGATCACACTCGCCATGGCGCAGATGATTTATTTTGTTTGTGTGCAGGCACCGTTCACCTATGCCGAAGACGGCATTCAAAGCATCCCGCGCGGCAAATTGTTCGGTGTGATCAACCTGGCCGACGATCTGACCATGTATTACTTTGTGCTGGCGGTTTTCCTATTTGGCTTTTTTATGATCTACCGCACCATTCATTCGCCGTTTGGTCAGGTACTCAAATCGATTCGTGAAAACGAGCCGCGTGCGCTGTCGCTGGGTTATGACGTCAATAAATACAAGTTATTGGCCTTTGTCATTTCCGCCGCGCTCGCCGGTCTGGCGGGTGCCACCAAATCATTGGTGTTGGGATTGGCGACACTCACCGACGCCAGCTGGCAAATGTCGGGCGAGGTGGTGTTGATGACCTTGCTGGGCGGCATGGGCACCATCCTCGGGCCGGTGGTCGGTGCCACCGCCATCGTTGCCATGCAGAATTATTTGTCCGGGCTCGGCTCGATGGTGACGGTCATCATGGGTGCCACGTTTGTGGTTTGTGTTCTTGTTTTCCGGCGCGGCATTGTCGGCGAGATCGCGCATCGCTTTGGCGGCGATAAAAACAAGAAAGTCTAAGCGGGGCGCGCGTTTTCAGGCAAAAATAGCTGAAAATCGCCGCCAATAGGGGTGTTTTAAAGTTGGCGCCTGCTAAAAACGTTTTTCGTTAGCGACGTTCCGCGGGATCCGCTGTGATCACGTCCGCGATCCAATTGTGGTGTGCCATTGATACCCCGACAAAAATTAGGCCCCTGCCCGGGCGTTAACCATACCCGGGCAGGCGCGTCGCAGGGGACGGGCGTTTTGACGATCCCGGTTACATCAGCACGTTCACAATCGCATTACCGATGCCGACCAACGCCGCGCCGGAAATCAGGCCCGCACAAATCGGTTCGCAGCCATCGACCCAAAGGTTATGACCCTTGCTACCGGGGGTGGTGTGACGTTTGCTCATGATCCAGAACACCATGGCACCCACCCACATCATGAAGGTCGCTTCCGGTGGCAGCACCACGCCAAGACCCACCGAGACCGAAGAAATCGGGAAACGGCCTTTGGTGACGATGCGGGCGATCTCAAATATGAGTGCAGCCACCGCCGCGACAATCATCGACACCACCGCCGTGTAGGGCAGGCTGCTGACGCCCTTGGCGATCAGTTCAGAAACGCCTTTCCATTGCAGTGCTGCCGGGAAGGCGAACTGTTCTGAAACGATGGTGGCGGCCGAACGCAGACCATTTGCATCAGGCGGCAAAAACAGCAGGTAAAACAGCGGTACGGCCGCCA
The DNA here is from genome assembly GCA_031431435.1 of Burkholderiales bacterium. Lineage (GTDB taxonomy): Bacteria > Pseudomonadota > Gammaproteobacteria > Burkholderiales > Usitatibacteraceae > UKL13-2. The sequence continues at coordinate 7,846 of JANPDI010000148.1, read as the reverse complement.
ATGCGCCGGAGAAGATGCCGATCAAATGGCCGAGCACCTGATGGCGCGGTTTGCCGCCGAGCATGTAGCCGGGCTTGATATCGGATAGCAGATTGGCGGCATTCGAGGCGATTTCACTGGTCATACCGGCGGGAATCAAATTGCTCGCCGGGTTGGTGCGGTCAATCGCCCCGATGCTGAACTGGGTGATTTTGGACAACGCGCCGGTGGGTGTCCATGAGGTCAATGCCATGGCGTTGGTGCAAATCACGGTCAGGACAAAAATCAACGGCAATGAAATTAGCGCAAGCAACCACGGCACACCAAAGAACTCGTGGGTAACCGTCGCGCCCAGCAGGCCGAATATCGGCACACCCACCCAGGATATCCACAACGGCACTTCAATATCCTTGAGCACGTCGCGGCCAGGCGACGCCGGGTCGGCTTGTTTGGCGCGGCCCTTGAACAGGCTGGTGATCAGTTCCGGTTTCGCCAGCAGGCTGACCAGCGAGCCAACCACCATCATGGTGACGCCCCACCAGAGCGCCCATTGATTGACAATTTCACTGCGCGAAATCTTGACAAGCGTGCCATCGGCCAGCACCCGTGGCGCGATATCGCCGAGGTTGATCATGATTGGCGCGAGGATGACAAAATTAATAAACGCGCCCAGCAACACACTGGTGGCGACACGAATCCCCATCAGCCCGCCGACGCCGAGCATCGCCGCGTCAAGCGTCAGGCGCAAACCAAGTTGACGGATATCGGTGCCGAGAATGGTTGGAATCCATAGTTGATACTTGGCCGCGGCCAGGTAATAGTAAGCATCGAGGCGTTCCTGCAAATGCCACGGCTCTTTCATGCCGGCCCAACCGTCCATCATCAACAGCTTGAATTGGATCAGTTTCATCCAGCCGTCGCTGATAATCATCTGATAGATGGCGGTAATCGCGGCGGTCCAACCGAGCAGCTTGGCCTTGAACATACCGCTATCGGCATTACCGGTGTATAGCGCGTCGAGTACCACACCCGCGGCGCGGCCTTCGGGGAAGGGTAGTTGTTCGTCGTTGATAAAGCGGCGCTTCATCGGAAACGCAATCAACACGCCGAGTATCGAACACACCACCATCCAGGTAATCATGTGCCACGCGGGGATGATTTTGCCCGTGACCAGCATGTACGCCGCCAGGCTCGATATCAGCGGCATCATCACATAACCGGCGGCGGTTGCAATCGACTGGGTGCAGTTGTTTTCCAGGATGGTGTAGTCGGCGGCGAGTCCGGCACCGCTCAAGATGCGAAAAATAGCGAACGACAAAATCACCGAGGTCAGGCCGACACCAATGCCGATACCAGTCTTGGCGCCGATATAGAGTGCCGTCGCGCACAAGATGCCGCCGAGAAAAAAGCCGGTGAGGCCGGAGCGGATGGTCAATTGCGCCATCTCACCGCGGTAGACATTGTTAAACCACCACTCGTCCTTTTGCGCGCGCGACCACGTGTTGATTTGTTCTTCCGTCAGGCTCTGTATGGCCATATGTCCTCACCTTTTTTATTGGTTGATCGCGCAGGCGAGTCCGGTTGCGTTGTGCGCGGCAGCCCGGCTGGCGAATTTGTGGGCTGATTATGGCAGAGGCACGACAGATGCGAGAAAACCGGCATTGCCGGGGGCAGCGACCGGCGCGGTGGCGGCGGGCTTACATCGTTCGTTGCGGCAGACTGGTGGTGCTACTGGCAGCGCGGGACAGGCAGTCGGATATCCATCACAACCGGGGATGCCAATGTGGCAGGCAATGTATCGTCCGGTTTGACCGCATGCCAATCACTGCGGGCGATGACCCGCAGTGTCTTGCCATCGATCAGCGTGCCAAGTGTGAGGTCAGTCAGGCCGGGTAGATTGGCCGCCACCACATCCACCGCTTGAATGTTGTCACCGGCGGCATTGAGCGCGATCCGCAACACGCGATTGGGTTGTACGCCGTTTTGTGTGGCAATGAGGTCGCAGCCATTGCGGTACAGGCCGTCCACCCCGAGCAGGGTTGTATCAGGCGGCACCTTGAGCCATTCGATGTGTTTGGTGGCAAGCTCGATACGCGCAATGCCAACGGCGTAGTCCGCAACAAAGACGTGACGGCCGTCGGCGGAGAAAGCCAATCCCTGTAGAGACGAAAATTCGGCTGCCGACAGCCAGGGTTCGAGTGTTAATGGTGGTGCGTTCGCTGGTGCCTTCGCTGGTGCCGTCGCTGGTGCCTTCGACCCCGCATCATCAATTGTTTTGGCGGTCAGGCGGTAGATATGTGGTGCCTTGCTGTCGGTGGCATACACGTCACCGTTTGCCGCGACGGACAGGTCGCCAATGATGTGTTCGCGCCCGTCATTGGCAGACAGATAGCGCGCCACGGTTTCACCGGTGGCGAGGTCAACTCGCACAATGCCGGCTTGTGAGAGCGTCTTGGCACGCCGCGACGGCTCGTGTTGCGGCATTTGTGATGTCGCCACCCACAAGGCGCGACGATTGCTGTCGATGGCAAGCCCGAAGCTGCCAAACGATGCGTCTGCCTTCAGCGGGGTGGCGGATTTGTCGCTGTCGATTCGAAATATCCGGCCGGTTGCAACGCTCGAAACAAAGGTTGCACCATTGTGGTGGGCGACACCTTCGGGGATCAGGCCGGATGGCAGTCCGGTGACGACAACTGTGCCGCTGCCAACAGGTTGCAAATTTTGTCTGGCACGCGCCACGGCATCCAGAAATAGCGGGTGATTTTTTAATGGCTGATAGGCGGGTTGATCGGTAATGTTCATCGCTTGCCCGGTGGCGGCAGCGCGCTTGAGCAGGGCGGCGGCCTCGTCGACGTCGCCGGTGGCGGCCAACACAGAGGCGAGCCTGATCATGAGGCCGGGGTGGGTGGGTCGTAACGCCAAGGCCGATCGAAACTGCGTTACCGCGCCGGCGTTGTCTGCCGACTTCGCGGCGGCCAACCCTGCCGTGAATGCCGCACGCGATTTTTCGACGTCGGCATTGGCCCATGACACGACCGGGACCCAGCTGCAAAAAACCAGAATGACAATCGGCCGGATTCCTGACATGTTTATCCCCAGTTGAACAATCCAATTGCGACGCCGAACGATAGCCTTGCCGGTTGCAACGCAGGATTGCGATTTGTAACGGTGCGCGACGGCTGGTCGTGGTGGTGGCGGTCAGGGCTTTGCGGTGCCGCGGGTGCGCGCCTCAAACACGCCTTTTTTCTTGTTCTTGACGACATTGTCCCAGGCAAAACACTGGCCATTCATCGCCACGTAAATACCCGCCGGCAATACCTGGGCGTACGCCAATGCGCTGCCGAGGTTAAACAACCCGTCCGACGAGCCGAATTTGTAGGGGACCATTGCGCCGGTCAGAATCACCGTCTTGTATTTGACCCGCGGCGCCAGATAGCGTGCGGTCTGTTCCATGGTGTCAGTACCGTGGGTGATAATGATCGCTTGTTCTTTGGCTTTTTTACACGCCTTGACAATGACATCACGGTCATCGTTGTCCATGAACAGGCTGTCTTTCATCATCAACGTCTCAACCCGCGTGGTGAGCAGCGAGCGGCCCATGCCGAGCATTTCCGGTACATGGGTTTTTTTGAAATACAACTCGCCATTGAGTTCGTTGTATTCCTTGTCAAACGTACCACCGGTGATAAAGACGGCAATGTTCATAGCCACTCCGAATTGCTAGTACCAGGGTTTGACGAGCTGCACGTGCTTGTGCATACGAATCACCGCCGGGCGGCGGCTCATCACGTCAAGAAATGCGCCGAGGTGCGGGCGGTTGCGCGCCGGGTTTGGCATATTGCGCGTCCAGCGGCACATCATGAACATAAAAATGTCGGCAATGGTGTACTGCTTGCCCAGCAAAAACGGCCCGCCTGATTTGGCCACTTGTTCGTCAAGAATATCGAGCATTGACATCACCCGCGCCGTTGCGCGGGCTTGAATTGCCAAGGCGTGTTCACCACCCAGCCGGTCGGGATGAAAGTAATGCATCAAATCCGCCTGCAGCGTATTGGTCAGATACATCAGCCAGCGGTAACACTGCGCACGCGCCGCGCTTTGTAATGGCGGGATCAGATTTGCCTCTGGATGTTGGTCGGCCAGATGCAGACAGATCGCCGCGGTCTCGCTCAGCACGGTATCGCCATCAATCAAAACCGGAATCAAACCGGCGGGATTGAGCGCCAGGTAAGCCGGTGATTTATGGGCGTTGGCATTCTGATCAACCAGAATCAACTCGTATTCGACGTTGAGTTCTTCCAGCAGAATGTGTGGTGCCAGACTCGCCGCGGTCGGTGAATAGTAGAGCTTGTAACGTGGTGACGTTGAACCCATTAATTGCCCCGATATTCAAGAAGGTTGGTCGCGTCCGGTGCCGGCCGCCATGACGCGAATGTGGCTTTTTCAGGTGAGGGCCTGGGTGGCGCCGGGATGACGTGCGTCTGCCAGGTGGTCACAACGCCTTGTGTGACGGCGTCTGCGTCCGGCACCACGCCGCCACCGGGGTACAACAACGGTGGTGCCGCGTGAAAACGCATGGCGTGGCTGGCGGCAGGGATCGCCAAAGACAGCGCAATTAGCAGGATTCGCTTCACGCGTCGACCAGACCTTTTTTCTTCAGCATCGGTTCAATGGTCGGTGTCCGCCCGCGAAACGCTTCATAGGCTTGCATCGGTGGCATGGTGCCGCCACTCGAATAGATAAATTTGAGCAATCGTTGGGCGGTGGTCTGGTCAAACGGATTGCCGGTCTCGGTAAATGCGTCATAGGCATCGGCGTCGAGCACTTCGGCCCACAAATAAACGTAATACGCCGCGGCGTAGCTTGAACCCGAGAACAAGTGCGAAAAATGCGGCAGCCGGTGGCGCAAATAGATCTCGGGCGGCATGTTCATCGCCGCCTGCTGCTCGCGTTCAAATGCGGCCAGATCGAGCCCGGCCATCGAGGTCAGGCCGTGCAGTTTCATATCCACCAACGCCGAGGCACAAAATGTCGCCGCGTCAAATCCCTGGTTGAAGGTGCGCGCCAGTTTCATTTTTGCCACCAATGCGTCCGGAATGGATTCGCCGGTTTGGTAGTGACGTGCGTGCTTTTTTAATACCTCGGGTTCAGATAACCAATGTTCAAACAACTGTGAAGGCAGCTCGACAAAATCGCGCAACACGCTGGTGCCGGAAAGACGCTCGTAACGCACATTCGACAGCATGCCGTGGAGGCCGTGGCCGAACTCATGAAACAACGTGCGCGCGTCGTCAAACGACAGCAGGGTCGGTTCACCGGGCGCGCCCTTGGCAAAATTATTGTTGTTGACGATGATCGGCATCACGTCGCCATCGATGCGGCTTTGCATGCGGTACGCGTTCATCCATGCGCCGCCGCGTTTGGTGGCGCGGGCAAAATTGTCGTGCAAGAAAATGGCCACCGTGGCGCCGGCGGCATTCTTCACCTCGTAAGTTTGTACGTCGGGGTGATAGGCGCTGATGTCGGGGCGGGGCGTGAATGAAATGCCAAACAGGCGTTGCGCACAATCAAACGCGGCGTTGGTGATGCGGTCAAGCGGGAAGTACGGCTTGACAGCGGCCTCGTCAAAATCATAACGCGCCTTACGTACTTTTTCGGCGTAGTAGAACCAATCCCAGGGCGCAATGGTGATGTTGTCGCCGCTGGCGGTGGCGGTGTCCTGCAGGTCACCGGCTTCGATGCGCGCCCGCGCGCTGGCGCGGGTCCAAACATTGTTCAACAAATCCAGCACCGCTTGTTGTGTGCCGGCCATGGTATCGGCGAGTGCGTAGTCGGCGTAATTGGCATAGCCGTGCAGGTTGGCCTGTTCAAGCCGCAGATTCATAATTTCGACCGCGACATTTTTGTTGTCGCGGGCGGCATCACCCTGATGAAATTCGCCGCGCGTCAACCACGCCGTGAAGGCCTTTTCACGCAAATCACGGCGCGACGAAAAGGTCAGAAACGGCACGATGTGTGAGCGCGATAACGTGATCAGATGTCCGTCGGCCATGCCGCGTTCGCTGGCGGCCTGCCGTGACGCCGCCAATATGAACGGCGGCAGACCGGCGAGATCGTCCGCACCGCGCAGTACCAATTGGAATTCGCCTTCGTCGGCCAATACGTTTTGGCTGAAGCGGGTGTTGAGCTCGGCAAGTTTTTGCATGATGTCGCCGTAGCGCTGTTTTGCGGCCGGCGCAAGCTTGGCGCCCGCGCGCACAAAATCAAGGTGGATGCGCTCGGTCAGGCGTATTTGTTCGGCATCGAGCCCGGGGCTGTTGCGTTGGTGATACAACGCATCGATACGCGCAAACAACGCCGCATTGGTGTAAATGTTGCTGACGTGCGCCGCAATCGGCGCCGCCATGTCGCGTTCGACCGCCTGCAGCGCCGGCGATGTTTCCGATGCGGTAATGTTTTCAAACACACGGTCGATCTGTTGAAACAGCCGGCCGCTGCGGTCAAATGCGGCGAGTGTGTTTTCGAAGGTGGCCATATCAGGATGTTTGGCAATGGCGTCGAGTTCGGCAACGTGTGCGGCGATGGCGGTCTGGTAGGCGGGCGTGAAATCGGCCGCATTGATGCGCCCGAAGGGTGCGATACCGAAGGGGGTCTCCCACGTTGACAAGAGTGGATTGACGGGCGCGGCGGAAGGGTGATCCATGATCGACTTTCGGCAGGTAAAAAGTCTCTCATTCTAGCAAATCACACGGGTGAACCGCCTTCCGGCGGGTGGCGGCTTCACTTTATCGGCTTGGTGGGCAATTTGGTACACCGGGCGATGGACGACGTGACGCGCACAGGTATCATTGCACCCATGCAAATATCAGCCATCAACTGGTCATGTTGAGCCAATTTAGATCCGCCGTTGAATTTACGCCGCAAGGAACACCGGTCGGTAATCTCACCGTCGGCCGCGGCGTGGTTGACGGTAAGCCCGCTTATGTTGCGATCATCGAAAACAAGATCGCCTCGGGCGCGATTGGTGTCGGCGAATGCGAAAAACTCGCGAGCCTGTTCAAGGTGATTGAAACCACTCGTGCGCCACTGGTGTTGTACCTTGATTCGGCGGGTGCGCGGGTGTCGGAAGGGCTGCCGGCACTGGGCGCATTCAGACGCATGTTCGCCGCGGCGCTGAAAGTGAGTATGTCGGGGGCGCCGATGGCGTGCGTGCTTGGCACACATTGTTTTGGCGGGGCCAGCATGCTGGCCGCATTGTGCGGCGTGCGCTACTTTAATCAACACACCCGCCTTGCCATGTCGGGGCCGTCGATCCTCGCCGCAGCGGCGGGCGCGTCCGCAATTGATGACACCTTTCGTGCGGTGGCCGAGGTTAGCATTGGCACAGGCGGTCGCATCAAGATTGACAACACCAACCAGGAATTTACCGGCAGTGTGTCGTTTATGGCGTCCCCTGCCGGCCAATTGCGCCACCAGCAATTGGGTGAACGGTTGGCCGCCACCAAGCTGTACAAAAAAGGCCAGAGCGGCAAAGTTGAGCGCAAGGATTTTGCGGCGCTTTATGCAGGTGGCTACGATATCAAGGAAGTCGATGGTGTGTTGCAGGGCAGTGCGGGCGATATTGCCGTCATCGGTAGTATCGACCGCCAGCCGATGTCGGCTTCGCGTGCACATGGCTTGGCGGCACTGGTATGGCAAATGGCGGCAGCCGGTGCGGAAAAATCATCGCACCTGCACGTGCTGGTGGATTGTGAAGCGCATTCCGCGTCGCTCGATGATGAAAAGGTGATGTTGTCGGCATACCTGGTTGACCTAGCACAGGCGTTACTGGCGCTGGCGCGCGCCGGTGTAAAAATACAGACCATCG
>JANPDI010000147.1:0-2263 GCA_031431435.1 Burkholderiales bacterium | reverse complement strand
TTTTTTCTCATCATCTTCCGCGGCCATGGTCGATGAATACGGCAGCGACATTCCGAGCGCTTCGAACGACGACGACATGGTGTTGGCGGTGTACATGCCACCACAGGCACCCACACCGGGGATGGCGTGGCGCTCGATACAACCAAAATCTTCTTCGTTCATCTTGCCGGCGTTAAACGAACCCACCGCTTCAAACACACTCACCACTTGCAGGTCTTTGCCTTTGTAGTGGCCGGGCTTGATGGTGCCGCCATAAACAAAGATGGCCGGGATATTCATGCGGCAAATGCCGATCATCGCACCGGGCATGTTTTTGTCGCAGCCACCGATGGCGAGCACACCATCCATAAATTGTGATTGGCAGGCGGTCTCAATCGAATCCGCAATCACCTCACGCGACACCAGCGAATACTTCATGCCTTCAGTGCCCATCGAAATGCCGTCGGTGACGGTGATGGTGCCAAACATTTGCGGCATGCCGCCGGCTTCACGGATGGCTTTGTCGGCTGCGTCGGCCAGCGGCTGAATGCCGGCGTTGCACGGGTTCATGGTGCTGTGGCCGTTGGCCAGGCCGATGAAGGGTTTGTAGAAATCGTTGTCTTCGTAACCAATGCCGCGCAGCATGGAGCGGTTCGGTGCGCGTTCGTTGCCCTGGGTGATGGTAAATGAGCGGTATTTTGGTGTGGTCATGTGGGCCGTTGCACGAGGCGATCAAAAGATGATTGAATAGTCAAAGATTGTACCGGATGACTCAGACGGGTTATCTCTAAACCTCGGATAGGGATGGAAAATAAGATGAAAAACTCAACAAACGTTTATTTGGCGGCGCTTTGGGTTGGTATTGCGTCATTTGCGACCGCGGCGGCGGCACAGACCTACCCGAATAAACCCATCCGCATATTGGTGCCATTTGCACCCGGCGGCAGCTCGGAAATTGTGTCGCGTGCGTATGCGTCGGAAATGTCGAAAATCCTCGGCCAGAACGTGATTGTGGAAAACAAGCCCGGCGGCGCGGGCAATATCGCGCTGGTGGATGCCAAGGGCCAGCCGGCCGATGGTTACACATTGATTCTCGGCCACGTTGGTACATTGGCGGTGAATCCGGCCATGTTTGCCAAGCTGCCGTACGATGCGCAGAAGGATTTTGTGCCGATCACGTTGCTGTCGAAGGTGCCGAATATTGTGGTGGTCAATCCCGACAAGGTGCCGGCCAAGAACCTGAAAGAATTTATTGCGCTGGCCAAGACCAAGCCGGGCGCGCTCAACTATGGCTCGGCGGGCAATGGTAGCTCGGGGCATTTGGCGATGGCGTATCTGGCGCAGGTGGCGGGGGTGGAAATGCAGCATGTGCCCTACAAAGGCACCGGGCCGATGTTGGTGGACTTGATGGCCGGCCTTACCGAAAGCACCTTTACCGGTGCACCACCATTGCTGCCGCAAATCAAGGCGGGTAAGCTGCGCGCGCTGGCAGTCGGCTCGGCCAAACGCATTCCGGCGTTGCCGGATGTGCCAACCGTGGCGGAGCAAGGTTATCCGGGCTTTGAGACGTCGCAGTGGTACGGCATTTTGGCGCCGGCGGGAACACCCGAGGCAATCATCAAAAAGCTCAATGATGCGGCCGTGGCCGCCGGCAAAACCCCGGCGATTGCGGAACGATTAGCGGCCGAAGCCGCCGAGCCAATCACCAACACACCGAAGGAGTTTGCCGCGTTTATTGCGCTCGAAAAAGCACGTTGGGCGGAAGTGGTGTTGAAGGCGAAGATCAGGGCGGATTAGGTTTTTTTTGCGGGTGTTCAACCCGATCCGCTGCGCCGGTATTCCAGCGAAGAGTGTGCCACCTTAAGGATCAACATCAAGCCAGTGCATAATCGTACTGGCTTTTTTTGCAACGATTGATTGGTGATGTCATGTTGATCCACCCGCAGTTTGACCCGGTCGCGCTCGCCCTCGGGCCGCTCAAGATTCATTGGTATGGCCTGACCTATGTCGCGGCGTTTATTTGTTTTGTGGTGCTGGGCCGCATGCACGTCAAGCGTCGCCCCGATTTGGGCTATAGCAAGGATGCGGTTGAGGACATCATGTTCTACGGCATTCTCGGCGTGGTGCTGGGTGGCCGCATGGGTTACATTTTGTTTTACCAATTTGAACGCTTTTTGTCGCACCCAATCGAGATCTTTTATGTCTGGCAGGGCGGCATGAGTTTTCATGGCGGCTTTTTGGGTGTGTTGGTGGCGATGTGGTGGTGGGGCCGCAAACACGATCG
>JANPDI010000146.1:0-11149 GCA_031431435.1 Burkholderiales bacterium | reverse complement strand
TCGGCAACGAACGGGAGGCATTTCTTTCGCGTTATTTGCCGCTGTACCGCGCAGCGAATACCATCGACGGCAAAACGATTTCGTTGCCGGCGTTTTCGGACGCGATGTACCTCTATTACCGCAAGGATCTATTGGAAAAGGCCGGCGAAAACCCGCCAACGACCTGGCCCGAACTCGCACGAATCGCCAAGAAAGTCATGGCGCAAGAAAAAGATCCAAACCTGCAGGGGCTGAGTTTCCAAGCCAAAGCCATCGAAGGCACGGTTTGCACATTCTTGTTGCCCTACTGGAGTATGGGCGGGGAAGTGGTTAAGGACGGCAAACTGCAGTTCGATCGGCAGAAAGCGGAGGCGGGGCTTGCCATGTGGCGTCAAATGGTTAGTGACGGTGTCAGCAAAGCGAACGTCTCCGAAGTTGGCACCGACGATACACGCAAGGAGTTTCAAGCTGGTCGGGTGGTGTTCGGCGTACTTTGGGGCTACGGCTGGAACCTCTTTCAAAGCGGTGCCGACTCGCGCGTGAAGGGCAAGGTCGGCGTGGTGAAACTACCCGCGATGCCGGGTGGTGAATCGGTTTCGTGTATGGGCGGCTGGAGCTGGGCAGTGTCGGCTTTCTCGCGCAACAAACCGGAGACCGTGAAGTTGGTGCGTTGGTTGTCCAGCCCGGAAGTCGCCAAACAACTCGCCATCCGTGGCTCGATGCAACCGGTGTTTGCCAACGTATTTACCGACCCGGATGTATTGCGCGCAAACCCTTGGTTGGCAGATGCACTACCCGTCGTCGAAACCGCGCGACCACGCCCCGTCACACCGATGTATCGGCCGATCTCCGATGCGCTGCGCTTGAACACCAATGCCGTCATGGCGGGAGCGCGAAAACCCGATGCGGCGCTGGATGAAATCGAGCATCGTATTAAGCGGGCATTGAGATAAATGCGGATAAACGCGCCATGAACTCTACCCAACCTAAACGCCCGTTTTTTGATCGGCTCGCCGATATGAACGAGACGACCCTCGCGGCACTGTTGTTGGCGCCGGCATTTATCTTTATCTCCATCATCGTTGTGTATCCGGTTGCGACGCTGGTCTGGAACAGCTTTAACGACGTTCGGCTGCTCACCGGCGCGCCGTCGCGTTGGGTGGGTCTGGAGAATTACGCCCTGCTGCTGGCGGATGCGCAGTTTTGGCGTGCAACAAAAAACACCATGATCATTGTTTTGGTGACGGTGCCCGGCTCTCTTGTAGTCGGGCTCGGGTTGGCGCTGCTGGCGAACATGCCGTTTAAGTGGCGCGGGCCGATTCGATTGTCGCTGCTGCTGCCGTGGGCCACGCCGCTCGCTTTTGTCGGCCTGATCTTCGCTTGGTTTTTTCACAGCGAGTACGGCGTGATTAACGACCTGCTGCGGCGCGTGGGACTGGCACCGCAAATTTGGTTTAACTCGCCGACCTTAACCATGATGGCAATCTGTATCGCCACCATCTGGAAAACCTCATCGTTTATGGCGTTGATCTTGTTGGCGGGGTTGCAGACGATACCAAAATCGCTCTACGAAGCGGCGGACGTTGATGGCGCCAGCAAATGGCGGCAGTTCACTGACATCACGCTGCCATTGTTAGTACCTTCCATGTTGGTCGCACTTATTTTCCGCACCCTCACCGCCATTCAGTCGTTTGATATTCCCTACAGCATGCCCGGCCCCGGCGAAGAAACGCAGACCCTGGCGATGTATATCCACATGAACGCGGTCGATTATCTCGATCTCGGTTATAGCTCGGCACTGGCAGTGGTGATGTTTGGTCTGTCGATGGCCACCACGTTTATCTATTTGCGTTATGTGAAGGCGGACGGCAAATGAGTTCAACGTTAAACACCGGTCTTGGCGGTGGCATTTTTACCGGCAAACGTCTGCGCTGGTTCGCCGCGGCAATTGTTCTCATGAACGGGTTTTTCCCGGCAATGTGGATATTGGCCACCGCCTTCAAAGCGGAAATCGAACTGACGGCAAAACCCATCACGTGGATTCCGCATTCACCTACCTTGAACAATTTCATCGCTGCGTTTCGTGATCAACCATTGCCGCACTATTTGCTCAATAGCGCCATCGTGGCGCTTTCGGCGATGGCGTTATCGTTATTTATCAGCGCGCTCGCGGCGTATGCGATTGCCCGCCTGAACCTCAGACATCGCGGCGTGATCCTGACCTCGATCATCGCCGTCTCCATGTTTCCGCTGGTGACGTTAATGGTGCCGTTATTTGAAATCATGCGCGGCCTCGGATTACTCAATAGTTATTGGGCGCTGGTGCTGCCGTACACTGTGTTAAACCTGCCGATCTGTACGCTCATCCTGGTGAGCTTTTTCCAGGACATTCCGCGTGATCTTGAAAATGCGGCGATGATAGACGGGTGTACCCGACTCGGTGCGTTATGGCGTATTGTTGTGCCGCTGGCGGCACCCGGCGTATTCACCGCAGGTATTCTCGCCTTTGTGAATGCGTGGGATGAATTTCTGTTGGCGTTATCGTTTAACTCCGCTGCTGCTTACCGCACGCTGCCGGTCGGTATTCAAATGTATCAAGGCGAGTTCTCATTTCCGTGGCCGACGATCTCCGCCGCGCTGGTGATTGCGATGATCCCCGTGGTGGTGGTGATACTGATTTTCCAGGAACGTGTGGTCAGCGGCCTGACGTCGGGCGGATTGAAGGGATAATGTTTTGCCGGACGACACCCGCGCTAGAAACTTAAAACCCCAATATTGGCGGGGTGTTTGGGCAATAAATGCTTCAAACGCGCCGTCTATCATAGACTTTCAAAATCAATAGCAGGAGCAGTCCATTGGCGTCAGACGGGTTTCAACAGCAAAATTTCAAGCGCCTTGGCGGCGTGCGTTTCATCGACAACGATGCGACACACGCGCGTTTTACGGTTGAGGATATGCCAATGGTCGTTTCGGCGCACGCGGCCGACACCCTGCGTTTGACCATCGGCAAATCAAGTTTGCCCGATTACTGCCTGTTGCAGCAACCTGTCGCGTGTGGTGCGCTCAGCGTCACGAAGCTCGACGCCGGCTGGTGCATTTCCGCCGCCGATGTCACGCTCACCATCGAAACCGCACCGTTGCGAATTTTGTTGACCAAGGACGGCAAGACTGTTCTCACATCAATCACCGACCAACATTTCCGTGGCCGCACACGATTGCCGGCCTTTGGACACGAGGCCGGTGAACCACAACACTGGTGCGCATCGTTTGCGCTCGACAGCGACACGGCTGTTTATGGGTTTGGCGAAAAATTTGGTCCACTCAATAAACGCGGGCAACTGGTGCGCGGTCGCACCGAAGACGCGCTGGGTGTTAATACCGAGTTGTCGTACAAAAACATTCCATTCTGCTGGAGCCCGGACGGCTGGGGATTGCTTGCGCATACACCGGGCGTGGTGCGGCACGGTGTGGGTTACCCGCAATGGTCACACCGTAGTTATGTGCTCGAGGTTGAGGATGATGCGCTCGATCTTTTTCTGTTCACCGGCACGCCGGCCACGATATTGGATCGGTATGCCGCGCTCACCGGGCGTGCGGCAGTGCCGCCGTTGTGGAGCTACGGCATGTGGCTGTCGCGCGCCTATTACAAGGTGCCGCAAGAAGCAATCGACACCGCCGCCGAAGTGCGTCGACGCGGTATCCCGTGTGATGTCATCACACTCGATGGCCGCGCCGCGTGGGAGGTGCGCACGCGCTTTTCATTTGAATGGGACAAAAGTCGTTTTTACGGCCCCGATACCAACCCGAAAAAAATCCTTGGTGCGTTGCGTGCCTATGATTTGAAGGTGTGTGTCTGGGAGTACCCCTATGTGTCGGTGCACAACCCATTGTTCACCGAACTCGACAAAAAAGGCTGGTTGCTGAAAAAACAAGACGGCAGCGCCTATGTGTTTGATTGGGTCAAGGACCCGACCGATGATCCGTTTGGCAAGGTGCTGACACCGTTACCGCCGTCCGGTGTGCTCGATTTCACCCATCCGGACGCCGCAAAGTTTTGGGCCGACAGCCACAACACATTGTTTGATGACGGCGTCGATGTGATCAAAACCGATTTTGGCGAGCAGGTCGAAGACGACATGGTTGCGCACAACGGCGACAGTGGAAGGCGTTTGCACAACGTTTATCCCTTGCTCTATAACCAATGTGTGTGGAATGCGACGCAGCGCTACAACAATACAAACGGACGCGGGCCGGCCATGGTGTGGGGTCGCGACGGCTTCATCGGCAGTCAGCGCTTTCCGATGCAATGGGGTGGAGATCCACAAACCGATTGGGAAGGCATGGCGGCGAGTATTCGCGGCGGACTCGGCTATGGCATGAGCGGCGTGCCCTATTACGCGACCGATGTCGGTGGATTTTATGGCGCGCAACAACCCGATACCGAGCTCTATTTACGCTGGACCGCCAACGGCATTTTCTGTTCGCATTTTCGCTATCACGGCATTGGTGAACGTGAACCGTGGGCGTTTGGCGCTGAAGCCGAGGCGGTTGCAAAGAAGCTGCTGGCGTTTCGTTACCGCATGATTCCCTACATGCTGGGTGCCTCGGCGCAGGCGGCGGCAACCGGCCTGCCGTTGATGCGGGCGATGCCGCTGGCGTTTCCTGATGATCGACTGGCACGCTCATTTGAAGGTCAATACCTGTTTGGCGAGGCGCTGCTGGTGGCACCCATTATTCAGCCGGGCGGCCATGTCGAGGTTTATTTTCCGGAGGGTGAGGCATGGTTTGATCTGGATACGGGTGAACGGATTGCCGGCAGCCAAGTGCGCAAGGTGCATAAAGCAATCGACCAATTGCCCGCATGGGGGCGTGAGGGCCATGTGTTGTGTCTCGGCCGTGCGGTGATGCATACCGGTGAAATCGATCTGACTGCGCCGATTGAAGCCGCCTGGGTATTCGGCAAGACCACTTCAGTACCCTGCGTCATGAACAACGCAGTAACACTTTCGCAAGATGGCAAACTGGTCGGCATCGCGGACGACCGAATCCGAGTGTTTGCAAAGTGAGACCAACATGACCGCGACGCGCGCCATCTCCCTGGTTGTCGGCGATTGTCAGCTCGATGTGCAGCCGCACATCGGCGCGGCGATTTCGCGTTTGACGTGGAAGGGGCTTGATGTTCTGCGCAAGACCCCGGATTCCGCGATCGCGGCGTCAACGGTAAGACAGATGTGCTGTTATCCGCTGGTGCCGTATTCCAACCGCATCGGTAACGGTGTATTGGTGGTGCGCGACAAAACCTATCAGCTACGGCCAAACTTCACGAACGAGCCACATGCCATCCATGGCGTCGGCTGGCAGCGGGCCTGGCAGGTCAAAAGTGAAGACAAACAACGCGCAGTGTTGACGTACAAACACACACCCGATGCCGACTGGCCGTTTGCGTTTGAAGCTGAACAAACCATTTCCATCGCCAACAACGCGGTCACGTTAACGAGTCGTGCCACAAACCTCGATGCACAACCCATGCCGGTTGGTCTCGGCTTCCATCCATTTTTCCCGATCGACAAAACCACCACACTGCAATCGGATTGGACCGGTGTGTGGGAGATGGGCGAAGACAAACTGCCGACCAAACTTGTTGCCAAACCCGCCGATGCTGATTTCGCCAAGGCGCGTGGTGTATTCGACTGGAAGGTAGATAACTGTTTTGTCGGCTGGTCGCGCCGCGCGGTACTGACCTACGCGACGCATCGCACTACCGTGACGGCCAGCAGCGCGTGTACCAACATCGTTTGTTTTGCGCCCAATGACGGCCGCAACTTCTTAGCACTTGAACCAGTGTCGAATATTAATAACGCCTTTGCACTCGCGGCAAAAGGTGTGTCGAACACCGGTACACGTTTAATTGGTCGCGGTGATAGTTTTGACATCAGCATGACGATCACGGTTGATCCCGCATGAGGCCGGTATTAAAGGCTGAGTTGGTGTTCGACGGCCGCGCGCTGCTTGGTGAGTGTCCGTTATGGCACCCGCTGGAACAAGTGTTGTATTGGGTGGATATCAGCGGCAAAACCATCAACCGATTTGACCCAACACAGCGCACCAACCAGGCTTGGCCCACACCGACCGAACCGGGATGTATCGCCCTGCGGGAAGCCGGGGGGCTTGTCACTGCGTGTCGTGACGGTTTTTATTTGTTTGACGCCAGTGTCGGCATCGGCAAAAAAATCGCTGATGCGCCATACGACACCACCAACATGCGCTTCAACGATGGCAAGTGTGATGCCCTAGGCCGCTTTTGGGCGGGTGCGATGTACGAGCCGCGCACCGAGGCCATTGCTGCCATGTTTGTACTCGCGAAGGGCCATGTGCAAACAGCGTGGGGGCCGGGGAACGGGCTGGGCGTAAAGGTGAGTAACGGCCTGGCATTTGATCCTGCGCGTGGCGTGGTCTACCAATCCGACACACCAAACCACATTACCTATCGTTTCCCGTTTGATGCGGCAACAGGCACCGTTGGTGCGCGACAAACGTTTTTTGTGCGGGACAGCGACAAAACAAACGTCAACTATGCCGGCCGTCCCGATGGTGCTGCAATCGATCTTGACGGCAACTACTGGAGCGCCCAGTACGAAGGCGGCCGGGTCGCGTGTTACTCACCGGACGGCGCGCTCCGCCAGACAATCATGGTCGCCGCAAAGCGCACCACCATGGTGGCGTTTGGCGGCGCGGACTTTAAGACCATGTACATCACCACCGCCAGCGAAGGCGCATCGGCCGCCGAACGCTTGACTGATCCCCATGCGGGTGGCATCTTCGCCTGTGAACTGGATGTTGCCGGACGCGCCGAGCCGTTTTATGTCGATTGATCCAGGCAATGGCAGCCACGCAACAAAAACAGTGTGGCGTAGGATAATCACGTCAATGACAATCATCTGGAAGTCGCAATGACCGCCAAAACCATTTATCCGAGTCTCGACAATCGTGTGGTGTTTGTTTCCGGCGGCGGGTCTGGCATTGGTGCCTCGCTGGTGGAACACTTTGCCGGGCAGGGCGCACGCGTGGCGTTTTGTGATATCGATCATGCCGCGAGTGAGGCGCTGGTTTCGCAGTTGTCGGCGACCTGTAAACACGCCCCGCGGTTTGGTTTGTGTGACGTGCGTGATATTGATGCGTTGCAGGCGCATCTCCGGCAGGTTGAGGCAGATCTGGGTGCGATTCGTGTGCTGGTCAACAACGCCGGCAACGATTCACGCCACAAGCTCGCCGAGTTGACGCCGGCATATTGGGACAACTGTCTGGCGCTAAATCTGAAACATCAGGTGTTCGCGATCCAACAGGTTGCCCCCGGTATGGCCGCCGCAGGCGGCGGCTCGATCATCAATCTGGGTTCGGTATCGTGGATGCGCGGGCGGCCAAATCTGGTTGGCTATACCTCGGCCAAGGCGGCCATCTCCGGCCTGTCGCGCACGCTGGCGCGCGAACTTGGCGAAGGCAACATCCGTGTCAACACGCTGGTGCCCGGCGCAATTGTCACGGCACGGCAAGAGGCGCTGTGGCGCGATGCCGGCGAAGACCAAAAATTCATCGAACTGCAGTGTCTCAAGTTTCGCCTTGATGCCGGGCACGCCGCCCGCACGGCGCTATTTCTGGCGGCGGACGATTCAAACGGCATCACCGGGCAGAACATTATTGTTGATGGTGGATTGGCGCAGGTATCGGTCGCCGGTTAATCGCTGTCCAGGATATCACTGGTTATTTTTGGCCAGATCGCTGAAATATTCGTAATGCTCGGTATTAACAAGTGACCGGCGGAATTCCACCGGCACGTCGTTAAACGTCATGGCGACCCGCCTGATTTCGAGCAATGGCGCGCGAATCTTCACACCCAGCACGTCGGCGCATTCGGCGTCGGCCAATCGGGCGCGTAATCGTTCGGCAGAACGCACCACGGTAATGTTGTAGGCGCTTTGGTACAGGTGATAAATCGTATTTGGTCTGCCGACCACTTTCGCGCCGGTGAGTTTTGGAAACAGCACCTGTGGGATGACGATGGTGTCAAAAATAATCGGTTCACCGGCCAACTGCAAGACATTGCAGATACGAAACACTTTTGCCCGCAGCTTGATGCCCAAATGCGCCGCTTCTTCGCTGTCTGCCACGCCGGTGTCAAACGAGCGCATCACCACGTCCGGCGTCAGTTTGCTGCCGTCATCACGCACGATATGGAAAAAATGGAACATCAACCTGGCGCGATTGTGCGCGGCAACAAACGTTCCGCGGCCTTGTTGACGGATCAGAATGTGTTCATTGGTCAATTCATCAACCGCCTTGCGCACCGTGCCGATCGACACCTTGAAGCGTGCCGCAAGCAGCCGTTCGGCAGGGATGGCGCTACCGGGCTTCCATTCGCCCGCGCTGATGGTTTCCGTCAATAGCCGCTTGATTTCTTTGTACAGCGGCGTGTTGAGCGCCGTGCCGGCGGCCAACTTCTGGTGTCTGGCGGGGTCTTCCCATTTACGCATGGTGTGATTCTCGCTGAAAAGTCGATGTCCGGGCTGGCAAAACGGTTGATTCGACCTGATGATACCGCAATCGGGCAACTCATATAGATGATCTATTTGACATTGTGGGTGGCAGTGAATAACATCTGATCTGGGCGTTTGGTCACGAATATCCGATACAAACACGACCGGCGCGGCAGTGATCCCATTTACGGTACTTTGAGAGGTTTGTCATGATTCATTTTGTATTGCACGAGGCAAAAGACACGGTTGCCGTTGCGGTGGTCGAGGGTATCAAGGCCGGAACCGACCTGACGGCGTGGATCATGGACGACGACAAGCAGTTCCCGATCAAGGCGCTGCAGGATATTCCAATCGGCCACAAGATCGCCCTGAAGGATATGGCGGTGGGCGACACCATTTTTAAATACGGTACCGACATCGGCCGTGTGGTCGCACCGATCAAGGCCGGTGAGCACGCGCATGTGCACAACATCAAGACCAAGCGCTGGTAACGGTTGCCGCACTGCTGCGCCGCGCGGTTGCACCACACTTCGCGCAATACAAAATTTAAGGAACTGACATGTCATTGATTTCAAAAAACACCAGCTTTTGGGGCTACCGGCGCGAAAACGGCCGTGTGGGCGTGCGCAACCACGTAATCATTCTGCCGGTTGACGATCTTTCCAATGCCGCCGCCGAAGCGGTGGCAAACAATATTAAAGGTGTGATGGCAGTACCGCACCCATACGGTCGCCTGCAGTTTGGTGCAGACCTGGATTTGCATTTCCGTACGCTAATCGGCGCCGGCTGTAATCCAAACGTGGCGGCGGTGGTGGTGATCGGCATCGAGGACGGCTGGACGCAAAAAGTGGTTGACGGCATCGCCAAATCCGGCAAACCGGTGGTTGGTTTTGGCATTGAACAACACGGCGATCACGACACCATCTTGCGCGCCTCAAAAGCGGCACGCGAACTACTGCAGAATGCGTCGGAAAAACACCGCGAGGAATGCCCGCTGCACGAATTGTGGGTTTCCACCAAATGCGGCGAATCGGATACCACCTCCGGTTGCGGTGCCAACCCGACCGTGGGCAATGCATTCGACAAACTGTATGACATCGGCAGCACGCTGGTATTCGGCGAAACCACCGAGATCACCGGTGGCGAACAGGTAATCATCTAGCGTTGCCGCACCCCCAAGGTGGCGGAAGACTTTATGGTGATGTTTAACCGCTACCAGGACGTGGTCAATCGCCACAAGACCAGCGATTTATCCGACTCACAACCGACCAAGGGCAATATCCTCGGCGGGTTAACCACCATCGAAGAAAAAGCGATGGGCAATATCCAAAAAATCGGCAAGAAATGCATGATTGATGGCGTGATTGATAAAGCAGAGGTACCGACCGGTCCCGGCCTGTGGTTTATGGATTCGTCGTCTGCTGCTGCTGAAATGGTTACGTTGTGCGCGGCGTCGGGTTTTGCCGTGCATTTGTTCCCGACCGGGCAGGGCAACGTGATCGGCAACGCGATCGTACCGGTGATCAAAATTTGCGCCAACCCACGTACCGTGCGCACCATGAGTGAACACATCGACGTCGATTCATGTGCCTTGTTGCAGCGTGACATGGTGCTCGATCAGGCGGGCGACAAGTTGCTTGATATGATGTTGCGCACCGCCAACGGGCGGCTGACCGCCGCAGAAGCGTTGGGCCATCGCGAGTTTGTGCTGACACGTCTATACGAGAGCGCGTAGGACATTTCGCTTTTCGCATTCCTCGGTGGCGGCGCGATGCCGCCACAGCCAAACGGGTCAACAATGAAAATACTGATCAGCGAATTCATGGACGAGGCGGCAGTCGCCTCGTTGCAGGCGGGTTTTGATACCGTTTACGACGCCACCCTGGTTGATCGCCATGACGAACTTCTCGCGAAGTTGATTGACGTTGATGCGTTGATCGTTCGCAACCGCACGCAAGTCAACGCGGCGGTGCTGACGGCCGCACCAAAACTCAAGGTGGTCGGCCGACTCGGTGTGGGTCTCGATAATATCGATCTGCCCGGCTGTAAAGCGCGCAATGTTGAGGTGATTCCGGCGACCGGAGCAAATGCACTCGCCGTTGCCGAATATGTGATTGGCACGGCAATGGTTCTGTTGCGAGGTGCTTATGCCGCGACGCCGGCGGTTGCCGCCGGTAAATGGCCGCGCGGGCCACTATCCAACGGCCGTGAGATTGGTGGCAAGACACTCGGCATTGTCGGCTTTGGCGGCATCGGGCAACTGACGGCACGACTTGCGCAAGGCTTGGGCATGCAGGTTATCGCCACCGATCCGATGATCGATATAGATGCACCGGTGTGGAAACAAACCGGCGTGACCTGCCCGACACTCGAGCAACTGCTGGTTGAGAGCGATGTTGTGTCGTTGCATATTCCGTTGGTGGCCGAAACCCGCAACCTGATCAATGCGGCGCGCCTTGCGAGCATGAAACAAAACGCCATCCTGATCAACTCAGCGCGTGGCAGCATTATTGACGAAACCGCACTTGCCGCGGCATTGCGGGCCAACCGGCTCGGTGGTGGCGCGTTGGATGTGTTTGATTCGGAACCCTTGCCGGCCGGTTCTCCTCTTGCGGATTGTCCAAACCTTATTCTGACCC
>JANPDI010000145.1:0-15307 GCA_031431435.1 Burkholderiales bacterium | reverse complement strand
CCCTTTTTTGCCTGATGTTTGAGCAGCGCAAAAATCAATTCCTGCTTGCGCAGGCGATTGGCGCCTTCGAGTTCGGCGACACCTGCCATCTCCACGAGTTCGGAGACGTGTTTGAGTTTCATTTCGGATAGTTGCATATGCGGTTTTTGGCTGCTTAGAATGATTGGGAGGCGGGTGCCTCGAAGTTGAATCTGACGATTGAATTAGTGATTGCGGGCCGACACGATATCGGCCAAACCACCAACGGAAACATGGGATGCCGCGCGGCTTTCTGCCATGATTGGCCGCTGGATCCGCGAGGCGCAATCAAGAATCAACTAAGGTTGGGGGTTACGGCAGAGGAACCGCGAATTACAAAGGCGCTACGGATGACATATCAACGTAGATTGACTGCAGTATAACCAAAAAATGCCGAGGGGCAAGCAATTTCGCTTCGTCCCTCCAGAGCCAAAAACAGGGTATTGCTAGATATTGGCGTCAATAAACGCGGCTAACTGGGTCTTTGACAGGGCGCCGACCTTGGTCGCTTCGACATTGCCATTCTTGAACAGCATCAACGTCGGGATGCCACGAATGCCGTATTTTGGCGGTGTTGCCTGATTTTCATCAATGTTGAGCTTGGCGACCTTCAGTTTCCCGGCGTAATCACGGGCGACATCCTCGAGGATCGGGGCGATCATCTTGCAAGGTCCGCACCATTCCGCCCAATAGTCGACCAACACCGGGGTCGTGCTTTGCAAAACCTCGGCGTCAAAGGTGTTATCACTGACATAAACGATCGCATTGCTCATTTTTACCTCATATTGATTGGATCGGTCGGCACATTTCAACACAGCCGCGAAGGGGCGATTATGCCACTGTTCACCAAATGACATTTTAATCGCAGTATCGACCAAGGTTGAAATGTGGGCGTCTGTTAAAATGCCGGCAGTCCGTCACCTCCAACTTCCTACAAAATCGCCTCATGACCTACGTTGTCACCGAATCCTGCATCAAATGCAAATACACCGACTGTGTTGATGTGTGCCCCGTTGACTGTTTCCGCGAGGGGCCGAATATGCTGGTGATTGACCCGGACGAGTGTATCGATTGCACATTATGTGTGGCCGAATGTCCTGTCGAGGCGATATTTGCCGAAGATGACGTGCCGACGGTGCAAAAACCGTTTATCGCGATTAACGCCGAGCTTGCCAAGCTTTGGAAACCGATTGTGCAACGCAAACCCGGCCCGCCGGATGCCGATGAATGGGCGAAGGTTAAAGACAAAGCCCATTTGATTGAGAAGTAACACGCCCCAGCTCCCTATCGCAGCACTTCAACGCCTTGCCGTTGAGGGGGTGACGGTCGTAACGCCGAATCGGCGCCTCGCGGCCGCACTCAAACGCACGTTTGACCATAACCAACAACAAATTGGCCACCGCGCCTGGGCCGCACCAGATATTTTGCCCGTGACGACGTTTCTGACGCGCACCTATCAAGCGGTTAGATTGCGCGACGAAACTGCCATTGGCGCGTCACCACATTTGATTGATGCGCCGCAAAGCCAGATATTGTGGGAACAGCTTATTCGTCAATCCGATACCAACGCCTTGTTGTCGGTACCGCAAACGGCTAAACAAGCGGCAGCGGCGTGGTCGGTTGCAAATCAATGGCGGCTGCTCGACGCGATGCGTGTCTTTCCACTGCACGAAGATGGGCGGGTGTTTTTTGATTGGGCGCTGCGCTATCAGCAGCTGTGCCGCGAAATGAATGTAATCGATCACGCGGTGTTGCCGGATGTTCTGGCGGACCTGTTGAAGCCGGCATTGGCAAATACAAAGAACGGTCAACAACCGATATCCCGTTTGCTGCCGGGGCAGTTGTTAACCGTCGGCTTTGACATTGTCACGCCGCAGATCGACGCATTTTTTAAGACGTGTGCATCCGGCGGCATTTTGGTCGGGCCGCTGTTTGACGACAATCTTGGTGACGGCGCAACGACCGCCGGGACCAAGCGTATGGTGTTCGCCAGCGAAGACGACGAACTGCGTGCTTGTGCGGCGTGGGCGCGCGCGCAACTTGAAGCCGGCGGCCAATCGCACAACAGCGCACGTATCGCCATCGTGGTGCCGGACCTGCAAAACAAACGTGGCCGTATTTCACGCGCGTTGACCGACGCACTCGTCCCTCTCGCCCGTGCGGAAATGGATCCGGGCGTTGGTGGGCAGCCGCCATCAACGCTGTTTAACCTCTCGCTCGGTTTGCCGTTGAATGAATATGGGCTGGTGAACGACGCACTTGAATTGATCGAATTTGCACAGCAGCGACCGGTGCCGTTTGCGCGATTCAGCGGCCTGTTGCGTTCGCCGTTTGTTGGCGGCGCCGAGCGTGAAATGGCCGCACGTGCCGGTTTGGATGCATTGTTGCGCGATGTGCTGCCGGCGGAAACCAGTCTGTTTGTGTTGCAAAAAGTCCTCAAACTGACGGCGGGTAAACGACTGCGATTGCGATTAGAAAGCGCCGCACGGTCATGCCCGTTGTGGCTGGAAATTGTTGATCGCGTCGCAGGATTGCCCAACGATGCCGCAACGGCTGCCGCAAAAAGACCAACCGGGCCACAAAAGCGTTCGCCGCATGATTGGAGCCGCCATTTCACCAAGGTTCTGGCTGCGTGGGGTTTTCCGGGCGAACGCGCATTGGGTTCGAGCGATTTTCAGGTGCTGGCAAAATTTCGTGACGCGCTCGACATGCTGGCGGCGTTGGAAAACGTGCAATCACGCATGCGCGCCGACGAGGCGCTGACCCAGTTGCGACGAATTGTCGGGGACACCGTATTCCAACCAGAATCGGCCGGTACCAATGAAGCGCCAATTCAAGTGTTGGGTATTCTCGAATCGGCCGGGCAATCGTTTGATCCGTTTGACGCAATGTGGGTGACAGGCTTGAGCGATGATGCATGGCCGCTGGCGGCACGACCGAATCCGTTTATTCCCGCCGCGTTGCAGCGGCGCGCAGGGGTCACCGAGGCGTCTGCGGCGACGTCACTCGCGCTTGACCAACGTATTACCGACGGCTGGCTGCACAGCGCCAACCAATTGATTGTCAGCCATGCGATGCATGACGGTGCCAACAGCAACGGTGAACAGACACGGCCGGCGAGTGCATTGATCTGCGGTTTTCCGCTGCACGCCGCGACATCGAGGGTGGCGAACTATACGGAGTCGTTGCAGGCAGCCAACGTTGCGCATCCGCGCGAGGTGATTCCGGATGCGGCGTTCATGGCATTGCCTGCCAACACCGTGGTCTCTGGCGGGTCGGGCATTATTCGCGATCAGGCCGCCTGTCCGTTTCGGGCGTTTGCGCGTCACCGTCTGGCGGCGAAATCCCTGGCCGAGCCCGCCGCCGGTCTCGATGCCGCCGCCCGCGGCACGCTGCTGCATCTTGTGTTGAGTTTGGTGTGGAAACAATTAACTTCACAGGCGGCATTGTTGGCGATGGAAAACGCCGCCACCGCCGCGCTTGTGAGTGATGCGGTCCATCAAGCCATCAATGAGGTGCGCGCCGATGGCGTCGAGATGCTGGTCGGCCGGTTTGCCGAGATCGAGCACACGCGGTTGTGCCAAGTCGTGACGTCCTGGTTGGCGGTCGAACGCGAACGTCTGCCGTTTGAGGTGACCGCGTGTGAACAGTCGCAAGTTGTTGATATTGCCGGACTAACGATGCGGCTGCAACTCGATCGACTTGATCGTTTGCACGATGGCACCTATGCCTTGATTGATTACAAAACCGGGGTGGCGCAGGTTAAAGGCTGGTTGGGCGAACGGCCTGACGAACCACAACTGCCGCTTTATTTTCACACCGCCGGGCAGGCGGTTTCGGTACTCGCCTTTGCGCGGCTCAAACGCGGTAAGACATTTGGCTTCGAAGGCGTATCCGCCACCGACAACGTATTGCCCAACGTAACACCGATTGAACAAAAACGTGGCATGCCAGAACAAGGCTATGTATCGTGGGACGTGCTGGTGCAGGAATGGGAAATGGCGCTGGACAGTCTGGCCACCCAGTTTGTGAATGGCATCGCGGCGGTTGACCCCAAAAACGGCGGATTAACCTGCAATCAATGTGATTTGCAAAGTGTCTGCCGGGTGGCGGAATTGGCGGGCCTGCCTGGCGAGGTCGACAGCGACGACATAAATGTTGACGGCACAGCTGCCATTACCGGTGCCGGTGATGAATAGCGCAGGGACCACCGCAAGCGTTGTTGACAACGACCAGCGCCATCGCGCGCTGGATGTTGGTCAATCATTCATCGTGCGGGCGCCGGCCGGCTCCGGCAAGACACGATTGCTGATCCAGCGTTACCTTGCACTGTTGGCAACTGTCGATGAGCCCGAAGAAGTGATCGCCATTACCTTCACCCGTAAAGCGTCGGCGGAAATGCGCGCACGGGTGTTGTCCGCATTTACGACGGTAAATGACCGCGACGAAAACGATGTGCAAACACGCGCCCTGGCAAAACAAGTGTTGGCGCGTGACGCGGCGCGCGGCTGGCAACTGTTATCGAATGCCGCGCGGCTGCGCATCCAGACCATCGATGCGCTGAACACCTCGCTGACGCGACAAATGCCGATGATGTCGCGCTTTGGTGCACAACCCGAAAGTGTCGACGACGCCAGTGTGTTGCATCGTCGTGCGGCGCGTCAGTTGCTTGCACTGATCAACGATGGCGCGGAGGTCGCAGACGACATCGCGACCTTGTTGACCCATCTCGACAACCATCTGGGCGTGGTCGAAAGCCTGATCGCCGATATGTTGCGGTCGCGCGATCATTGGTTGCGCAATCTGCCGACGATGCATCAACGCGAAGCGCTTGAAGCCGCGTTAATGCGCGTGAGAATACACGCCGTGGCGGAAGTTGCGGGGTTATATCCCGCATCGGAAAAAATTGAAACCCTAGCATTGGTGCGCTTTTCCGGGCAAAACTTGCTCAAAGATGGCGTGGATAATGCACTTTCACGATGTGAGAAGCTCGCTCTTTTTCCCGATGGTCGGGAGGAGTCGCTCGCGGCGTGGCTGGCGATTGCTGATTTGTTGCTGACCAAGGAGGGCGCGTGGCGCAAGCCGGGCGGCATCAACAAACGTGTTGGTTTTCCGACCAGCAAGATCAAGGAAGAGAAGGCGCAATTCGATGCAATGAAGGCACGTGTTGGTGCATTGCTAGACGCGTTCGCCGCGGACGAGGTGTTCGGCGCAACACTCGAAAGCAAACTGCACGCGTTGCGTGTTTTGCCGCCCGCTGGTTATACCGGTGCCGAGTGGCAGGTGTTGGGTGCCATCGTGCGACTGTTGCCGTTTGCGACTGCGCACCTGTGGGATGTATTTGGTGCCGAAGGACAATGTGACTTCACCGAAATTGCGCAGGCGGCGTCGCGTGCATTGGGTGGCGATGGTGGCGATGGTGGCGATGGCGAAGGCGGACCAACCGACCTCGCGCTGGCGTTGGACTATCGCATTCGTCACCTGTTAGTCGATGAGTTTCAGGATACGTCGTTTGCCCAGTTTGAGTTGTTGGAAAAACTCACGCGTGGCTGGGGCGAAGGTGATGGCCGCACCTTGTTTGTGGTTGGCGACCCGATGCAGTCTATCTACCGCTTCCGCGAGGCCGAGGTGGGATTGTTCTTGCGTGCGCGTCACGCAGGCTTGGGTGGCGTGGCACTTGCACCGCTGACGTTGTCGGTGAATTTTCGCTCGGCCCCCGGTGTGGTGGCGTGGGTCAATCAAACCTTCAGCCAACTCATGCCAAACACGGAAAATGCCGCCACCGGTGTGGTGCCTTACGCCGAATGTGTTGCATTCGGCAACACAACGGTGCCGGACGATGGCGTGTCAATACATTGGACGGTCAATCGACGAGGCGATGAACCCGGCAATGGTGACGACACACAATCGAATCCGAAAGCGGTGGAAGCGACAAAGGTGCTGGGCATCATTCAGCAGACTCGAATCAATCATCCGGACGCGCAAATTGCCATCCTGATTCGTAACCGCGGCCACTTGCGCGAGATCGTGCCGGCGTTAAAAGCGGCGGGCATCGTATTTCATGCGGTCGATATCGATCCACTCAAGGACCGGCCGGTGGTGCAGGACTTGTACGCGTTGACGCGTGCACTTCTTCACCTTGCAGATCGAATCGCATGGCTGTCCATCCTGCGTTCACCGTGGTGCGGGCTGACGTTAAACGACCTCGCCGCACTCGTGGCAAGTGTGATGCCGGTCGATGGCGTACTGACAGCCGACCCGCGCACGGTTTGGGAAATGATTAACGATGTGTCGCGTGTTGAAACACTATCGTCCGATGGACAGCGGCGAATTGTCAAGTTGCGCAACGTATTACACGCCGCGCTGCAAATGCGCCGCCGTGTACCACTTAGAGATGCGGTCGAACAGTGTTGGTTGGCACTGGCCGGCCCGGCGTGTTTGGATGCCACCGCCGATCTTGACGACGCCATGACGTTTCTCGATTTGCTCGAAGCCGAGGCGCAGGAACAAAGTGGCGGCGCACAGATCGTGAGTCTGGACGCATTGGCAGTGCGGATGGATAGGCTATTTTCGGCTGGTCAAAAGAACGCCGATGACGCGGGCAATGTGCCGCCGGTACAGATCATGACGATTCACAAAGCCAAGGGCCTTGAATTTGATACCGTGATTGTGCCGGGGCTCGATCGTCCACCGCGTCACGACGACAAGAAGCTGTTGGTCTGGACCGAACAAGCTGATGTCAACACAGGCGAACACGAACTATTGCTCGCGCCGATTCGCGAAACCGGCGCCGATGATGACACCGATGCCATCTACCAATACATTGCCAAACTCGACCGCGCCAAACAGCAGCACGAAGACGTGCGCTTGCTGTATGTCGCGGCCACCCGCGCCGAGCGGTGTTTGCACTTGTTGGCGACGCTCACCATCAAAGACAAAGATGGTCAGGCAGAAATTGTTGCGCCGAAGTCGGCCAGTTTGTTGGCGGCGTTGTGGCCTGCAGTAATGCCGTCGATTGCCGCGCTGGCGGCCCATGCCGGATCAAATCGCGATGATGGGTTGGCGACACCCGGTAAGTTGCGCAACCCGTCCGTGTCAGCCGATGCTGGGCGAGTAGCCGGGCCGACACGAATCGCGATTGATCACCCACTGCCGCAGATGGCGAAACCGCTGTTGCCCGACGGCAGCACGTCGGTTGATGCCGGCAATACAAACGACACCCCGGCGCCGCAGATTGAGTTTGAATGGGCGACCGACGCTGCCCGCCACGTCGGCACGGTGGTACACACGTTCTTGCAGCGAATCGCAATGGATGGTGTTGATGCATGGGATGCGGCCCGCGTTGACACATCGCGCACAATGTTTCATCAAGAACTTGCACGTCTTGGCGTCAGGGGAGACGAATTAAAGCCGGCAGGGGATCGTGTCGTCGCGGCGCTAAACAAGACGCTGGCCGACCAACGTGGTCGATGGACACTTGAATCACACCACGATGCACGCTCAGAATGGCGCATCACCGGCTTGGCCGATGGTGTGCTCATCAACATCGCATTGGATCGCACCTTCCTTGATGCTGACGGCAGACGCTGGATCATCGACTTCAAGACCGGTAGCCACGAGGGCGCGGATGTCGACGCGTTTCTCGACAACGAACAACGGCGCTACGGTGGACAATTGGAAACCTATGCTGCGCTGGTGCAGGCGATGATGATGGATGAAAAACCAATACGGCTTGGCCTGTATTTTCCGATGCTCGGTGGGTGGCGGGAGTGGGGTTGGCCTACCGGATGAAGCGGTGCTGTTGAGCCAAAGCGGACATGGCGGTTGCCCGAAAGCGGCGGTTTAACGAAACTAGCGAACCGGAGGGCTGGGCTGATGCGAGCCAACAAGAATCGATGTGCCAGCCCGACCGGTTGAGCGCTGAGTTAGGCCACGGCAACAACGCCATAGAAACTAACCTATGAATAAAAGCAAACATCCGATAGCCACCAAGGGGGCGAAAAAGGTCGCGATCGCCACCCCGCCCCACAGGGATAGAGCGGAAGTCGACCACTTGCGCCCAAGTGCGTACTGAGCGCCGCCGCAGATAAGTGGGCCAGCGAGAATGAGCAACATTGATGCGAACTGAAGTGGGCGGTTCAGCATGTTGTAGTCGTAGCTGACACTGACCCCAAAACCCGCAACGGCTAGGGCGCCGGAGATCAAAACAAAGAGTGGGAAAGCCAGTACAGTTCGAAGGAACATCGGGGTGCCGATTACGGTTAGTTTAAAGCGGTGAATTTAAGGGTCCAGGCTCGATATTTTCATTGATGGCGAGAGGAAAATTGAGCAGGTTTCATGATTCAACGAGTTTAAATTCGTCATTGGGCGATTTGCGGGAAGGACCGCTTCTGGCCGATTGTGACAAACTTGTGAGCGCTTCACAAGCGTGATAACAACGCGATTCCACGCGATATTCCGGATACCCACTATTTCTCCACTAGGCACCTGTACCTGCCCCTTTTCCGTTAACAGGAGCAGGGCCTACTCAAACTCAGGGGCTATAACGTACAAGCTACGCGCTGTGCCGTAGACCCTATAACGTGAATTGGAAAAGATCGAGACGTCTTCCATATCGAGCCTCGTCCCGGAATACACCATCTCGCACAGTCCTGAGAGCAGCATCAAATTTACTGCTTGTCGGTCGCCAGCGCTGCGCAGCGTTTGAAACTTATCCGCGCTTTCTTTGAGTGCGCACCCAACGGTATCCGATGAAAGTCTGCCCTCCCTCTTTCTTGGGGGAGTACTAGCGTTCTCGGCGGCCACCTCTACCGCTTTACTAATTGGTTGGTGTTTAGGCTGCGAGTAAAGGAACAGGAAAGCAAGCGCCAAGAATAAGATCATCGCAACTGCCCCGACCCAGAAGCTGACTTTGTTGTCGGGCTCCAACGACGGCGGCACTGTTGCTCCCATCGGCGGCAACGTCATAGGTATTGGTGTCGCTTGCGAAGCCGCTGGTGGCGAGTCATTTGGTGGGTTCGCCGCAGTGATTGCCTTTCCACACTTGTTGCAAAACTTCGCACCATCCGGATTTACTGCACCACAATCGTTACAAAACATTTCGTTCCCGCTATAGGTTTAGTTTTTTGCTGCCCCAAGCCTGGCGGAGCGCTTGGCTTGATTGATCGTAACTTCCTTCGCTGAGCGGGTCGCGCTAAGGCAATAGTCAGCCCAATCGCCCATTCGTTTTCGCCTCGGCCCCAAAAGATAGTAAATCCGCGCCGACTTTGCAAGGTTCGCCGCGAACATTTTTTACACGCCTAACCTTGCGCTGAGCTTTGCGAGCGTCAATGAGGCAGCTATCGGTCGGGGATGCGCGCTAGTATCGGCGTTTTACGACTGGGATCAAGTAGGAATGAGCTAATTGAAATTCGGTTGTATCACGTACAAGCTGCGCCCTGTACCAAACAGGCGATAACGTGACGTGGAAAAGATTGAGATGTCTTCCGCATCTAGCCTTGTGCCTGAATACACTATTTCGCACAAGCCAGCAATCATCATTAGGTTCACGGCTTGTCGGTCTCCTGCGACGCTCATAGAGCGAATTTTTTCGGCGCTTTCACTGGCTAAGCAGCCGACTGCGTCACTGGAAAGTGTGCCGCCCATTTTGTGTGCTGGGCTACTGGGCTTGGGAGTCGACTCTTGGCTGATTACTGGCGGGGAAGGAACCGGCACCCCTGTAAATTTGGCGTCCTGCTCCTTAGAGTAACGATACAAGAACAACAAAACAAACAACAAAAAAACAGCCACAAACCCGACCCAAAAACGGCTTCCCGAAACAGGCAAGGCCGGCTGCGGGGCTAAGACGTCTAACGGCGGTGGGGCAATATACTGCGCGACTACTTGCGGCTTTTTCACCGGCGCAGTAGGCGGCGGGCTTGCTCCCGCGATTGCTTTACCGCACTTACTACAAAAGTTAGCATCATCCGGATTTGAAGCCCCGCATTTGTTGCAGTACATATTGCCCCGATATTTTTGTAGGTTATTTCGCGCTGCGACGAGTCCATTTAAGGAGCGGGCAAATTTCTAACGCTTGGGTCGGAGTCACATTGTTTTTCATTTGATTCGCCGGATCAACGTATGAAATCAGGCCGCACGCGGGAAGGTCTGCTTCTGGCCGATAACGACAAGTCATTTTTCATGCAAATCACTTCGGCTTCGGCGCTTTTTCCAACCCGCCAATCCGGTCACCGATCTTTACCTTGTGTTGTGAAAACCACATCGCGTTCATTTCCAGTGCGTAACGCGTCGGGCCTGCAGCTTGGTGCGAGGTTTCGTTGAAGGCTTCCATTTCGTGGATGGAAAGAATCGTGCCCTGGTCGTCCAAATAGGCGACCGAAAGGTTGATGGGTGTGTTGCGCATCCACATGGCGTGATAACCAAGCTGCATAAACACAAACAACATGCCTTCGTTCTTCGCCATCTTGGTGCGGAACATCAGGCCTTTTTGCCGTGTTTCATCGGTGGCGGCGACATCGGCTTGAATGGTCTGGCCGCCCGCCTTCAGGCTGATTTTTGGCAATCCGGTTTGTGGCTTGCCATCAGCCGGTTGCGCGTGCAAAAACGGCGAGGTGAAAAACAGCAGGGCGGTGATGAATCCGGCTGCGAAGGTGGCAAATGATGGGCGCATGGCGTTGATTGATTTTAATTGAGGGCGGCGGCAGCCTGGATGAACGTACTTAAGTGTGCCAACGGTTTTTTGCCGACCCGCTATTTCTTGCCCGTGCTGCCAAAGCCGCCGGCGCCACGTTCGGATTCATCAAATGCCTCAACGACGTTGAATTCGACCTGCGCGACCGGAACGATGATCAGTTGTGCGATGCGTTCCATCGGCTGGATGGTGAATTCCGTCTGGCCACGATTCCACACGGAAACAAATATCTGCCCCTGGTAGTCGGAATC
Organism: Burkholderiales bacterium; assembly: GCA_031431435.1. Taxonomy (GTDB): domain Bacteria; phylum Pseudomonadota; class Gammaproteobacteria; order Burkholderiales; family Usitatibacteraceae; genus UKL13-2. The sequence continues at coordinate 4,348 of JANPDI010000145.1, read as the reverse complement.
GATCAGCCCGACCAGATTGCCAAGCACAATGCCGTGTTTGTGGCCCAAGCCGGACCTTGGCAACACCAGTGCGGCAAAACCGCTGTCGGCAATATGGATCGCCATGCCGGAGGCGACCAGATTGGTTTCGCCCGGCTTTAAGGTCATCGGGGCTTCAATGCACGCCCGCAAATCGAGGCCGGCCGAGCCAGCGGTGGCGTATTGCGGCAACTGGTCGGCGAGGCGGGGATCAAGAATACGAACGTCGAGCTTGTTGCGCTTATTGTTTGGCCTGTTTGGTCGGTTTGAGGGTGGTGATGTTATTGGCCGAAGGCGAACGCGTTGCCAGATAGAGTCTGGCGGCATGCGCGATGATTTTTTGCGCGATTTCGGCCTTGCTGGCACGGGCAATGACGTGTTCACCGGCATCGTCGATAATGGTGACTGCATTGTCGTCGGAACCAATCGCCAAGCTGGCATCGTTAGCGACGATCATCGGAATTCGTTTGTTTTGACGTTTTTTAGACGCATATTCGACGATGTTCTCGCTCTCGGCGGCGAACCCTACGCAGAATGGCGCATTCGGCCGGGCAGCCACGCTGGCCAAAATATCGACGGTTGGCTCCAGCGACAGCGTCATGTTTGCCGTGGTTTTTTTCATTTTTTGTGCTTTTGGCTCGGTCGGCGTGTAATCCGATACCGCCGCGACGGCAAAAAATAGGTCAACGTCGCTTAAAACAAGATTAACAGCGTCTAACATCTGTGAAGCTGACTTAACTTGAATAATCTTGATGCCTGCTGGTGGCGGTATTGTGGTTGGTCCGGATACCAAGGTAACTTCCGCACCAGCGTTTCGCAGCGCCTCGGCAATGGCGTAACCCATCTTGCCGGAACTGCTGTTGGTGATGCCGCGAACCGGATCGATGGCCTCAAAAGTTGGACCGGCAGTCACCACGGCCTTTTTCAGCAATAAAGGCTTGGAAACGGCCGTGGATAAAGGGGTTCTATTTTTTGCCGTGAGAATTTCCATGACGGCTGCAAAAAGTTCGCTTGGCTCCAACATGCGGCCCATGCCGGTTTCGCCACACGCCTGATCGCCAGGCGCTGGGCCGAGAATAATCGCGCCGTCGGATTTGATGGTTGCGATATTGCGCTGGGTCGCCGGGTTGTCCCACATTTCACGATTCATGGCGGGTGCAACCAGCAGCGGACAGGCTGTGGCGCTGCGCGCCAGGCAAAGCGTGCTGAGCAAATCGTCGGCCAGTCCGTTGGCGATTTTGGCGATGAAGTTGCCCGTCGCCGGCGCCACCAGCACCAGATCTGCGCCTCGCGTCAGTTCGATGTGCGCCATATTGTTTGGAATGTCGGCATCCCATAAATCGGTAAACACCTTGTTTCCGGACAATGCCTGCATGGTCACGGCGGTGACAAATTGTTGTGCCGATGCCGTCATGACGACCGTGACATCTACGCCGGCTTTGACCAACAGGCGTGTCAGCTCGGCCGACTTGTACGCCGCAATTCCGCCGGTAATGCCCAGCACAATATGCGGCTTGGTTGGCGGGTGGTCGTCTGGTTTTGGGGTTGAGGCGTTCATGGAGTTGCCATTCTACTTGAGCCTCTTTTACAACGACTCATTTTTTAGCCAACCAAGCCCATCCATGTCCATTACCCATTGGCCCGCCAGCGAGCGGCCGCGCGAACGATTGCTGGCGCAAGGCGCGGCGGCATTGTCGGACGCCGAATTGCTCGCCATATTTCTCCGGGTTGGTGTGACCGGCAAAAGTGCGGTGGATCTTGCGCGCGACCTGTTGAACGAATTTGGCACACTCAACGGCCTGTTTGCCGCGCCGTATGATGCTTTGATCAAGGTGCACGGTGTCGGGTCCGCCAAATATGTACAACTGCAGGCGGTATTGGAAATGGCTAAACGCGCCCTGCATGAAGAAATCAAGCTCACCGATTCGTTGTCGAACCCGCGTGCGGTGCGGGATTACTTAAGGGCGTCACTGGCCACGCTGCCGCATGAAGTGTTTGTCGCGGTATTCTTGACGGCGCAAAACCGGGTGATTGCGGTTGACGAGTTGTTTCGCGGAACATTGACCCAGACGTCGGTCTATCCTCGCGAAGTCGTCAAGCGAGCGCTCGCTCACAATGCAGCCTCGGTCATTCTGGCGCACAACCATCCGTCCGGCGAGGCGAGCCCAAGCCATGCCGATCGTGAATTGACCAAAACACTCGCCGAGGCATTGGCGCTGGTGGATGTTCGTGTGTTGGACCATTTTATTGTCGCGCCCGGCGCGTCGCTCTCATTTGCCGAGCAGGGGTTAATTGATGGGTTGCGCTAAGTATTTGGTTTTGTTATAATTTTGGGCTTCGCTGGTGATGCATTTTTTGCCTGTGAAGTTAATCAAAATCAATGGAATCGGTTGTTTCGATCCGCGTTTTTAACCGTAACAAAGTTTGAAAGAGGTGTCCTATGGCGCGCGTATGCCAAGTGACGGGAAAAGCCCCGATGGTGGGCAACAATGTTTCCCATGCGAACAACAAGACCAAGCGTCGTTTTCTGCCGAATTTGCAGTACCGTCGTTTTTGGGTTGAATCTGAAAACCGTTGGGTGCGTCTGCGCCTGACTAACGCTGGACTCCGTACCATCGACAAGAACGGCATTGATGCTGTTTTGGCCGATCTGCGCGCCAGCGGCGTTGAAATCTAAGGAGAGCGACCATGGCTAAAGGTGGACGCGAAAAAATCAAACTGGAATCGACCGCAGGCACGGGTCATTTCTATACGACCAGCAAAAACAAGCGGACGACGCCTGAAAAATTGGAATTCATGAAATATGATCCAAAGGCACGCAAACATGTGAACTACAAAGAAACGAAATTGAAGTAATCGTTTCGGCATGTATTGACGCAAAACGTCTCCAACAAAAAACCCGCCAATCAGCGGGTTTTTTGTTTTGTTGCATCGTGTTTTGCGTCACGCGTAGGCGCGAATCCTGCGTGAGAACTGCTCAAGCGCATCGATGCCGGACGCTTCAGCGCGCTTGCACCAGTCTTCGAGGCGTGCAACCAATTCTTCTTTGGACAATGTCGAACGATCCCACAGGGTCATCAGTTCACGCTTGAAGCTGTAGATTGTCTCAAGCTTGGTGCTTTGCTTGAGCGCCTGGGCAAGCGACGCGCGGTTGGCGTCGGTCAGCGCTTTGCTGTCGGATTGCATCCAACTGCGGAAATTTTTCCACGCACCGGGTGTGCGCATCCCGTTAAATGCCACCCCTTCTGCATGCAGGCGGGCAATCTCAGTCTTGCAAGTTGCTTTGAGTGTGCGGGCATATTTGGTGGTGATTTCAAAACGATGCGCGATCACAGCCTGCAAGGTATCAACGTCACACGCGACTTTATTCCAGTCAAACTTGGCCTGTGGCGCAACTTTTTTCACCTTCGCCAAACCCACCGTTTCCAATGCGCGGATATACAACCAGCCGAGGTCGAACTCGTACCATTTCATCGAGAAACGCGCCGAGGTCGGAAAGGCGTGGTGATTGTTGTGCAATTCTTCGCCACCGATCCAGAACGCGATGGGTGTGATGTTGCGGCTGGTGTCATTCACCGTGTAATGACGATAACCCCAGAAGTGGCCGATACCGTTGATGATGCCGGCGGCGTGGAACGGAATCCAGATCATTTGCGCGGCCCAGATGGATGCGCCAACCGGCCCGAACAGCATCAGGTTGATCACCAGCATCAGGCCGACGCCCTGCCATGAATACTTCGCGTAAACGTTACGCTCGATCCAATCATCCGGCACGCCGTGGCTGTATTTGTCGAGCGTTTCCTGATTTCTGGATTCGGTCCGATACAACTCGGCACCCTCGGTCAGCACCTTTTTGATGCCGTAATACATCGGCGAGTGCGGGTCTTCCGCAGTCTCGCACTTGGCATGATGCTTACGATGAATGGCGACCCATTCCTTGGTCACCATGCCGGTGGTCAGCCATAGCCAAAACCGGAAAAAGTGCGAAGGGATTGCGTGCAGCTCAAGCCCGCGGTGTGCCTGGGCGCGGTGCAGAAAAATAGTCACAGCCGCAATCGTGATGTGGGTGACGGCAACACCAAACACAATGTAGCCCCACCAAGGCAAATCGATCAGGCCATTCAGAATTGAAAGATCCAAAATATGCTCCTTAAGAGATAGGAGCATTTTACGCCTTTAGCGGTTTGTCTGCTTGGGATCCTGAGGCACCGGGCCTTAAGTCAACGGGTCTTTCGACGCTGGTTTTGTCAATTGTCGTTAACTATTGCTAAAACCGCTAATCATCAGCCAAATCCGGCCGACATCACGATCGACGTCTTTTGTTAGACAA
>JANPDI010000144.1:0-20704 GCA_031431435.1 Burkholderiales bacterium | reverse complement strand
AGGTGATGACGCCACAAAACCTCGGCGATTTCGGCCATGCCCATTGGCGCGCCGGGGTGGCCGGAGTTGGCCTTTTGGACGGCATCCATCGAAAGGGCACGGATGGCATTGGTAATGTCGGCGCGGGAAGGTTGGGTCATGGTGGTCAACAAAATAGTGGGCGGGTCGGCATCGGCAAATCGACGAAGGGCGGGCGGGTGGCAGGCGGGTTGGCAGACACAAAAGTCAAACCAGCAGGGAACCCCCGAATTATAATGGACACCAGTGTGGTGACCCAACAACACCCGAGCGCCCTGCATTGCCCGAGAACGGCACAAAAAGGAATCAAAAAATGAAGGGATTGCACATCATTGCGGATCTATATGACTGTCCGCAAAGTGATTATTTGACGTCCGCCGCGGCATTGCGCCAGCTTTGCCTGCACGCGGCCATTGCGTCAGGCCTGACGGTTCTCGGCGAGCATTTTTTTCAGTTTGACGGTTTTAACGAAACCCAGGCGGGCGGCGCGACCGGTGCCATTGTGCTGGCCGAGTCGCATCTGGCCATCCACACCTGGCCCGAGCGTGCCGGCGCCACACTTGATGTGTATGTGTGCAATGTGTCTGGTGACAATAGTGGCAAAGCTGAGCGCCTTTATTCGGAACTGGTGGCACGACTCAAGCCTGCCGATATCGATGTCGAGCGCATCTGGCGTGGCAAAGGTGTGCCGGTCAGGGCCGCGGCGTAGTGGCAACACGTCATCAATGTGCCATCTCGCCCGTCATCCCAGCGCAGCACCTGCCCCAGCCCGTCGTCCCAGCGCAGGCTGGGACCCAGTCCTTGCATAAACTGACTGTCGTTTCCGATGTTCAATATCTGTGATGTTGATGGGACTGGATCCCAGCCTTTATCGAAGTGTATCCCGCGGGACGCTGGGATGACGGCTTCCATCGTGCCACTTGCGGCAACAAGGATCATCGTGGGAAATCTATCGAATGAAAAAAATGGCATCACCCATACAGCTGATTGAAACCCTAAACGAGTCCTCGGGCGTCTTTTTCGACGCGACGCGATGTGTGTTGTCCAAACAATCAGCCTACCAATTGATCGAGGTGTTTGACACGCCCGACTTGGGCAAGCTGATGCGTATCGACGGCGCAAACATGGTCTCTGAGCGCGATGAATTTTTTTATCACGAGGCGCTGGTGCACCCCGCCGCCATTGCCCACCCTAGTCCGCAATCAGCGTTGATCATTGGTGGCGGTGATGGCGGCGCGGCGGAGGAGCTGTTGAAACACCTGTCGATCAGCCGTTGCCGACTATGTGAACTGGATGGCGACGTGATCGAGATTGCCAAAGCGCATTTCGAGAGTGTTCATCACAATGTGTTTGACGATCATCGTCTGCAGGTGGTGGTGGGCGACGGTTTTGAATTGTTGCAAACGACACCCGACTGCTTCGATCTTATTTACCTTGATCTCACCGATCCCATCGGTCCGGCGCAAGCGTTGTACACCACACAGTTTTACGATAGCTGCCGCCGTGCATTGAATCAGGGTGGGGCACTAACAATACACATCGGTTCGCCGTTTTCGCATCCGCAACGGGTCAAAACAGCGATCACCAATCTGCGGTCGATATTCCAGCACGTCACGCCCTATTTTGTGCATATACCGATGTATGGCGCGACTTGGGGATTTGCGGTCGCGTCCGAGTCGCTTGAATTGAATGCGCTCAGCGAAGTTGAAATTGAGTCGCGCCTGAAGCAACGCAATATTCAGGCGCGGCAGTTTTACAACGGTGGAATGCATCACGCCATGCAAGCGCAACCAGAATTTGTCAAAGCGCTGCTCGGGCCTTGATCGGCGGTTTGTGCCGGTATTTGGATTTACCCGCGTATTTGTTAGTATAGAAACACCATGACCATTTCCCGCAAATCCAGCTCGCGTGTCACCCTGGTATTGATTGGTGCCGCGACCATCGCCACCCTGTCCGGGTGCGCAAAAGAAGAAACCCGGCGCGACGTTTACGCGAACAAGGAAGACTGTCTGGCGGATTGGGGTAATGATCCGAAAGGCTGCGAACCGGCTTACGATCACCCGCATTCTCGCGGCGCCAACACGGCTTACTACGGGCGATCCTATCCTTACTATGGCGGGTCGGCCTCGCCATCGCGCAGCGGCAAGTCGATTGGTTCTTCCTCATCAGGGGTTTCACGCGGCGGCTTTGGTGGCAGCGGCCATAGCGCAGCCGGCTGATGGTCGACATTGATGTTCTAACGACACTCGGCACCGAGGATCGCGCCGGTCTTGCCTGCCTGCTGCGCGACGCCGTGGAGAGTGGTGCATCGGTCGGGTATGTTGTGCCGGTTTCAGACGCCGACATTGAAGGCTATTGGCAGGGCGTGGCCGCCGCGCTGGCTGGTGGCGTGACCAGACTATTGGTGGCACGCAACAACAATAAAATTGTCGGCACCGTGCAGCTCGCACTTGCCGGCAAACCCAATGGCCTTCACCGCGCTGAGGTGCAAAAATTATTGGTCCATACTGCCGCGCGGCGGAATGGACTCGGACGACAGCTCATGGTTGCGGTTGAAGCGTTGGCGCGCACCGAACAACGTGAGTTGCTGGTGCTGGATACCGAAAGCCATTCAGGCGCCCAGTTTTTGTATGCGTCGCTTGATTACGCCGTGGCGGGTGAAATCCCGCGTTACGCGATCGGCGCCGTCGGCGGCTGGACGCCGTCAACGTTCATGTACAAACTTTTGACGCCGGCATGAAGCGGGAACAACTGATTCCGCGGCCTGATTGGCCGCAAAAGATGGAAGGCAACGTGGCTTTAGTTCCGGCCGACCTCGCGGTCTTAACTTGGGGCGCGCCCCAAGTTAGCCTGCACTGAAAGAAAAGCCCGCGACCACTATCCATGCAACGCGAACGCCTTATTCCCCGACCCGACTGGCCTCAAAAAATGGAGGAGGTGGGCTTTTCTTTTCATTCCATCGACGGCATTTATTGGGACGAGCGCGCCTGTTATGCGTTGACCACTGGTGAAGTCGATATGCTCGAATCGTCCACCAATGAATTGCACCAGATGTGTATCGATGCCGCGCAACACGTCATTGACCACGATATGTTTGATCGTTTCGCCATCCCTGCTGAGTTCGTGCCACTGGTGACGGACTCGTGGAACAACGACGACGCGACCCTGTTCGGGCGCTTTGATCTCTCATGGGATGGCCGCTCACCACCCAAGCTGCTTGAATACAACGCCGACACGCCGACCTCACTGATTGAGGCGAGTGTCGCGCAATGGTACTGGCTGCAGGAGGTCAAAAAAGACGCCGACCAATTCAACAGCATTCACGAGAGACTCATCAAACGTTGGCAGGAAATCGCCGGCAATAAGACGGTGCACTTCACCTGCGCCGATAGTGAAGAGGATATTGGTAACCTCGATTACATGCGTGATGTCGCGTCGCAGGCGGGGGTCACCCAGAAATTTATCGATATCGCCCACATTGGTTGGGATGCGATTGGCAAACGTTTTGTTGATGACGAAAACAACCACATCGAAACGCTGTTCAAGCTCTACCCCTGGGAATGGATGGTGCGCGAGGCGTTTGGCGGCAATTTGCTCACCAGCGACACCAGGATAATCGAGCCGGCGTGGAAAATGCTGCTGTCAAACAAGGCGATTTTGCCGATCCTCTGGCAATTGTTCCCGGACCACCCGAATCTCCTGCCCGCCTATTTTGAGCCGCAAAAATTCACCACCGACTTCGTCAAAAAGCCGCTGCTTTCGCGCGAAGGTGCCAACATTGGTATCTTCGCCAAATCAGGCGAGATTCATACGCCGGGCGAATATGGTGAAGAAGGATTCATCTATCAGGGTTATCATCCGGTGCCGAACTTTGCCGCCAATGGCGAGGATAACTACATGGTGGTCGGCAGCTGGATTGTGGGTGATGAAGCCGCCGGCATTGGCATTCGCGAAGACGAATCACCCATCACCAAAAACACCAGTCGTTTTTTACCGCATTATTTTGTTTGATTAAACACACAAACCCGGGAGAAATATCATGGCGAAATATGAATTGCTGCAATCGTTTTCCGGCTTTGACGAATTTCTAATCTATCTGGCCATCGCCGGGGTGCTGCTGGCGGTGTTTATCGCCATCTATGTGCGCATCACACCGTATCGCGAAATCGCCTCGATTCGGGACGGCAACATGGCCGCGGCGTTCAGTCTGTCCGGCACCATTATCGGCATGGTGTTGCCGTTGGCATCCGCCATCCGCAGCAGCGTCAATCTGATTGACCTTGCCGTGTGGGCGACCATCGCGCTGGCGGTGCAATTGATCGTGTTTGTCATCGCCCGCATCGCGCTGCCGAATATCGCGCAGGATATCCCAGCGGGGAACCAAGCCAGCGGTATTTTTCTGGGCGCGATTTCGGTTGCCGCCGGCATGCTCAATGCGGCGGCGATGTCTTACTAGTAATGCATCCGCACCCAGCGCTTCCACTCTTCAAATAATGCCGGGTGGCGCGCGGCAATGACGGATTGTTCCCACATCGCATCGGGATCGTTGGTGCGCCAATAGTCGTCGTGGTGCAGCGTGGCAATGCGGCCACCGGCTTCTTCCAAAATCAACGCGCCGGCGGCGTAGTCCCAGGGGCGTTCACCGGCGTGCAAAAAAACATCGGTGCGGGCGGCGGCGAGGTGACACCACTGCAAAACGGAGGCGCCACTCAAGGTCGTTTTGCGGCACGGCGGATGGGCGCGCAGCGCCGTTTGCAGGCGCCCGAGTCGTTTAAAACGGCCAATCTCAAGATGCGCTTCGGCCAGATGGATGGCGGGATGCTGCTTCATGCGGCGATTTTCGGTCTTGCCAGATACATACGCGCCGCCGTGTTGGGTGGCGTGAAACAGCTCGTTGGCATTCGGATCAAACACCAGCCCAAATACGCTACGACGTTTGTGCATGAGCGCCACCGAAATGCCAAAGTATTTTTTGCCCGCGGTGAAGTTGGCGGTGCCGTCCAACGGATCCACACACCATATCCAGTCGGCGTGGCGCCACAAATGTTGTTGGATGTCGGCGGGCATCTCTTCGCCAAGCACCGGGCAATCAACAATGCCCGGCAGCGCCAGCGTCAGCGCAGCTTCGACCGCACGGTCGGCTTCGGTTACCACCGTGCCGTCGTGTTTGCGTTCCACCGCCACCCGCCGGAAGCGCGGCATCAACTCGGCCGCGGCGATGTGCCGGACCGCAAGGCCGACCGGTTCAGCCAGTCCTGACAACACAGACGCCAGCGCGGCCGGGTGCCCGGGGGTGTTTTGCGCTGGTGGGGACGCCCCGTCGTGGGTGTCAGGTTCGGAAGCCGATGCGGGCGTGCGGAATAACGTCATGGAGGCGCTATGATAGCGCCTCAACACATCTTCATCATATTCAACATGCCACCGCGCTTTTTTTGTCGGGTTCCATTGCCGCGACAACACTTTCCTGAAACCATCGCCCTCGACGACGAGTGCGCACGGCATGTGCGTGTGCTGCGTTTGAATGAGGGTGATGCCGTCACGCTGTTCGACGGTGAAGACGGCAACGGTGCCAGACAGGGTGAGGCGACGGCGTTTATCAAGACCATCGATAAACGCACCATCAGCGTTGAAATTTCGGCGTGGCGCAAGGTGTCGCGCGAATCAACGCTCGATATCGCCATCATGCAGGCGCTTGCCACCGGCGACAAGATGGATCTGATCATCCAAAAGGCGGTCGAACTGGGTGTCACGGAACTGGTGCCGTTGCGCACCAGCCGCAGCACACTCAAGCTCGATGCAGAACGCGCCGACAAACGCGTCCAGCATTGGCGTGGCGTCGCCATTGCCGCGTGTGAACAATGTGGACGCAACGTGGTGCCGACCGTGCAGCCGATCCAAAGCCTTGAACAGGCGCTGCAATCAACACGCGCATTGGCCATCCTGCACCCCGACGACGGAACAAACGGCGCTGTTTCAATGCCGACCTGGGCGGCGTCAAACCGCGGCAAGCCGCTTGGCATATTGGTGGGGCCGGAAGGCGGTTTTAGCGACCTTGAAGTCGCCCAGGCCGTCGCCAAGGGTGCGACATTGGCCACCCTTGGCCCACGCGTGCTGCGAACCGAAACGGCTGGCCTGGCGGCGCTGGCGATATTGCAATCCACGCTGGGCGACCTTGGCTGATAAAATTCGGACTGACGGTTTTCCCAACACCCCCATGCCCAAACAAGATTCCAAAAAACTCGAAGCATTTGTAAAGTGGTTTCGCTCGGCGACACCGTTTATTCACGAGTTCGGCGAGCGCACGATTGTCATCGCCTTTGGTGGCGAGGTATTGACCGACGGCGAAATGATGCAGCTCGCCCACGACATTAATGTGTTGGTGAGCCTGGAGATCCGCGTGGTATTGGTACACGGCACCCGGCCGCAGGTTGAAGATCAATTGCGTCAACACGGCGTGCCGTCGCGTTATGCCGAGGGGCGGCGTGTCACCGATTTGGACGCGCTGAAATGTGTCAAAGAGGCCAATGGCATTGTGCGCATGGAGATCGAGGCGACGCTGTCCACCGAGTTGGCAAATTCACCGATGGCCGGCGCCGATATCCGCGTGGCGTCGGGTAATTTCATCACCGCCAAACCGTTTGGCGTGCGTAATGGTGTTGACTTCATGCATACCGGCGAAGTCCGCAAGGTTGACGTTGAAGGCATCAACCGCCGGCTGGACGACGACGAAGTGGTGTTGTTGTCGCCGATCGGCTTTTCACCGACGGGCGATATTTTTAACTGCACACTCGAGGATGTTGCCACCTCGGTCGCCGTTGCACTGAAAGCCGAGAAGCTCATTTTTCTGACCGAGACCATGGGCGCAACCGACGCCAAAAGCAAGCTGATTGGCGAGATCACGGCGTTGCAAGCGCAGGAGTTGCTGGGCGGCTCCCAACAAGCCGAAGATATCCGGTACTACCTGCCGGCGGCGATTCGCGCGGTGCGCGAAGGCGTAAAACGGGCGCACTTGATTTCGCGCCACGTCGACGGCGCGTTGTTGATCGAACTGTTTACCCATCACGGTATCGGCACCATGGTGGTGCTTGAAGCGCCCGACAAACTGCGTGACGCAACACCCGCTGATGTGGATGGCATTCTCGCCTTGATCGACCCGCTGGCCGAGCGCGGTGTGTTGGTGGCGCGTTCGCGCGAATCAATCGAGCAGGAAATTGATCGTTTTATTGTGCTTGCACACGACGACGAAGTGATCGGTTGCGCGGCGATGAACCCGTACGCCGGTGAAAAACTCGCCGAGCTTGCGTGTCTGGCGGTGAACCCGTTTTATCGTGACGGTGGCCGCGGCGAGCGGATTTTGAGCCACGTTGAAAAGCGCGCCAAAGAGCGCAATATCAAAACCCTGTTTGTGTTGTCGACCCAAACCACCCAATGGTTTGTTGAACGTGGATTTGTCGAGGCCGACATCAATGTATTGCCCGCCGCGCGCCGGGACCAATATAACCACGAGCGCAAATCCAAGATTTATACCAAAGCAATTTAAGAATTTTTATTTTCCCTGTTAGGAATCAACATGTCCCGCACCGTGAATTGTGTCAAGCTTAAAACCGAATCCGAAGGTCTGGACTATCCGCCGTACCCCGGCCCGATTGGCAAACGCATTTATGAAGAAGTGTCCAAGACGGCATGGAAAGGCTGGCTGGAGGATCAAAAGCGGTTGGTCAACGAGAACCGCCTTAACCTGGCCGACCAAAAAGCACGCAAATATCTTGAAGAACAGATGGTGCGGCACTTCTTTGGCGATGGTGCCGATCAAGCCACGGGGTATGTGCCGCCGGCAGGCTAACCAGACGCGCGGCCAATAAAAAACCACACCCGGCGGTGTGGTTTTTTATTGGCCGCGCAATCCTGCGCGGGTCCGGGCATTAATCTTCGAAGGCGACCTTTTCCAGCTCTTCGGTCGTAATGTGGCGCACATCCTTGCCCTTGACCAGATACACCACGTATTCACTCATGTTTTTGGCGTGGTCGCCGATGCGTTCGATGGCCTTGGCGATAAACAAAACTTCGATAGACGATGAGATCGTACGCGGGTCTTCCATCATGAATGTCACCAGCTGACGCAAGATGGCGCGGAAACATTCGTCGACCTCCTCGTCCTGGCGCACCACCTTGGCCGCGCCGGTCACGTCCAGCCGGGCAAACGCATCAAGCGATGTCCGCAGCATGTCGAGCGCGATATTGCAGGCGATACGCACGTCGGCAATTTTTGCCGTGATGCGGACTTCGCCCTGATGAATCTGTTTGGCCATCCGGGCAATTTTTTGTGCCTCGTCGCCAATGCGCTCAAGATCGGTGATGGTCTTGATCACCGCCATGACCATGCGCAGATCGGAAGCGGTCGGCTGGCGACGCGCGATGATATGGGTGCAGTCGTCGTCGATGCCGACTTCAAGCGCATTAACACGATGATCATCGGCGATGACTTGATCGGCAAGTTTCTGGTCGCCATTGGCGAGCACTTCCATTGCGCGGGTGATTTGTTGCTCGACCAGACCGCCCATTTGCAATACGCGTGAACGTACCGCTTCGAGTTCGGCGTCAAATTTTTTGGAGATATGCTCGTTGCCCATGCTGTTTTCTTTCAGATCGGACGGAAAGACCGCCCCAGTTGTATATGATTAGATTGTATGCGCCAATTGTGACGAAAAGGTGACACCGCGCAAATGCAATCCACCCTTAACGCAGGATGCGCTCCACGCCATTTTCGCCTGCCAGCAGCAGCACGTCGGCACCACGTCGGGCAAAAATGCCGTTGGTCACCACGCCGGGAATCTGATTGATTTCGGTTTCCAGCAACGGTGGGTTTTCAATCATCATGCCGTGCACATCCAGAATCCAATTGCCATTGTCGGTGACGACGGCCTTGTTGTCTTTCATCCGCCACTCTGGATGCCCGCCGAGTTTGACCAGTTCACGCGCCACATAGCTGCGTGCCATGGGGATCACCTCGACCGGCAATGGAAATTTGCCCAACACCGCCACCAGCTTGGATTGGTCGGCGACACAAACAAACACCTTTGACGCGCCGGCGACAATTTTTTCACGCGTCAACGCCGCACCACCACCTTTGATCATGGCGAGGTGGCGGGTCACCTCGTCAGCGCCGTCAACATAAACCGCCAATTGTCCCGCGTCGTTGAGTTCAATCACGTCAATCCCGCCGGCTTGTAGACGCGCGGTTGACGCGGCGGAGCTCGATACCACGGCTTTTACGCGGTCCCGCATCTTGATGAGTTCATCGATGAAAAAATTGACCGTCGAGCCGGTGCCGACCCCGATGAGGGCGTCGTCGGGGACGTACGACACGGCGGCCTTGGCGGCGGCCGCTTTCAGTGCGTTTTGATCGGGAATTGATACCATGCCGCTAGGATAACGAATTTCTTGGTACATTGGGGGTGTTGCAATGAATTTCCCGCCAAAGGTTGGCAAATAAGTTGCCCATTGAGCTGCAATTTCTGACGCCCAAAAAAATGCAAAACGATTATCTGAAAAAAATTCTGCAAGCGCGTGTGTATGACGTCGCCATCGAGTCGCCGCTGGAGCGGTCGGTCGGTATTTCGGACGCGCTCAACAACCATATCCTGCTCAAGCGCGAAGACCTGCAGCCGGTGTTTTCATTCAAATTGCGCGGCGCCTATAACAAGATGGCGCATCTCTCCCCGGCCGAACTCAAGCGCGGCGTGATTTGTGCCTCGGCGGGCAACCATGCACAAGGCGTGGCGCTGGCGGCGGAAAAACTCGGTTGCAAGGCGACCATCGTCATGCCAACCACCACCCCCGACATCAAGATTGATGCGGTTCGGCGGCGTGGTGCCACGGTGGTATTGCAGGGCGACAGCTACCATGAGGCCGGTATCTACGCCAAGAAGCTGGCGAAGCACAAGAAGTTGACCTATGTCCACCCATACGATGACCCGCTGGTGATTGCCGGACAGGGCACCATCGGCATGGAGATTTTGCGCCAATACCAACATCCGATTGACGCGGTGTTTGTACCGGTCGGCGGCGGCGGGTTGATCGCCGGGATCGGGGCGTACATCAAGGCGTTGTCGCCCACGACCAAAATCATCGGCGTCGAGCCGGTTGACTCAAATGCGATGTCGGCGTCACTCAAGGCAGGCAAACGCGTCACCCTCGCACACGTCAATTTGTTTGCCGATGGTGTTGCTGTCAAGGAAGTAGGCGAAGAAACGTTTCGACTCGCACAGCAGTTGGTCGATGAAATGGTGTTGGTGACAACCGATGAAATTTGCGCCGCCATCAAGGATATTTTTCAGGATACCCGCTCGATCATGGAGCCGTCGGGCGGTCTGGCGCTGGCGGGCATCAAGCGCTACATCGAGAAGACCAAATCAAAGAATAAGACATTTGTCGCGATTTGTTGCGGCGCCAACATGAACTTTGACCGGCTGCGGTTTGTCGCCGAGCGCGCATTGGTCGGTGAACATCACGAGGCGCTGCTGGCCGTGACGGTGCCGGAAACGCGCGGCAGTTTTAAACGTTTTTGCGAGACTATTGGCCCGCGCAACATCACCGAATTCACCTACCGTATCGCCGACGCCAAACAAGCGCATGTATTTGTCGGTGTGGCGATCAAGGGTCGGGACGAGCCGAAAAAGCTGGTCGCACACTTCAAGAAGCACGGCTTTCCGGCCATCGATTTATCCGATGACGAAATGGCAAAGCTGCATGTACGGCATCTGGTCGGCGGGCACTCGCCGTTGGCGCACGAAGAGCAGATTTACCGTTTTGAATTCCCCGACCGGCCGGGTGCGCTGATGAACTTCCTGTCGAGCATGTCACCAAATTGGAATATCAGCTTGTTCCATTACCGCAATCACGGCGCGGATGTCGGGCGTATTTTGGTCGGCCTGCAGGTACCCAAAAATGAGCGCGCACGGTTCGACAAATTCCTCAAGGCGCTCGGCTATGCGTATGCCGATGAAACCAACAATCCCGCATACCGACTGTTCCTAAAGTAAAACACTAATGATGGCGGGCGTTTCAACGGCATTTTGCTGGAAACGCCCCGCCCTGTATGGGGTTTACTTTTTGCTTTTGCCGGACTTGCTGTCCTTGGCTGCCTTGCTGTCGTCGGGTTTAACGTAATCGCCAATCACGCCCTTGAGTGGACAGGGTTTAAAGATTGGGCATTTGGCGCATCCTGAAACAAGGGCGACAGGGCAAAGCGTCATGGCGGTTTCCTTTAAGTGAGCGTGCGAGTCGGTGGGTGAGTCGGCACGACCGGCTTATGTTACGCCGCTTTGCGCGACGCCGTGATTCCCATGCAACAGGCGTGAGGTCCTCGCGTAGTCCCGTACGCCGTAAAGCGCCGCGGCTTCCCGCCGCCCCCGCCGGTTTTTAACCGATCACGCCGTTATCCGGCAATTCGTCGCATTTGCGGCCAGCGTTTTTGTGTGCGCGGCAATATGCGTCCCATGGCGCTTCGCCCGTTCAACCTGATCCGCAAAGGAAACCAATATGAAAACAACGTCAACACTCGCCGCACTGGCCGCCACCTGTATTTTGATGAGTGTTCCTGCAGCAAATGCCAACGCCGCCGATCTGAATGTCGAGATCAAAGGCAGCGGCGACAAAGGCAACGTGATGGTCGCCTTGTATAAACAAACCGATAAGTGGATGCGCATGGCATCCGGCGGCAGCCAAATGTTACCGGCCAAAAAAGACGGGGTTGCTGTGACGTTTAAGGATCTGCCCGAAGGTGAATATGCCGTGTCACTGTTTGTCGATGAAAACGGCAACGGCAAGCTCGATAGCAACGCCATCGGTATTCCAATCGAGCCCTACGCGTTCTCCAACGATGCATCCGGCGCGTTTGGCCCGCCGACCTTTGAGCAGTCGAAATTCGTGGTGAGCAAGGACGCAAAAACCGTCGTCATCAACATCAAGTAACGAGGCCATCATGAACCGTCGCCATTTTTTCCAATCAGTTGGTGTGGCCGCCGCGACCGTTGCTGCGGGGTCGGCACTGCCTTTGGTCGCACAAACACAATCGACCACTGGTTCAACGACACGTAAGGCACTGTTTAACGGCTCGCCGCGCATGACGCCATTGCGCGGTTTTGCCGGGCAGGATGTGTCGTGTGAACGCGCCGCGATTGAAGGCAAGGTTCCCGAGGCGCTGCGCGGTGTGTTCTACCGCAACGGTCCCGGCCTGTTTGAGCGAGGAATTGGCGCCAATAAACAGCGTTATAGCCATTGGTTTGATGGTGATGGTTTGGTGCACGCCTGGCGGTTTACCGATAAAGGCGTTTCGCATCAAGCGCGGTTTGTGCAATCAAAGAAATTTTTGGCCGAGCAGGCTGCCAATGCGTTTCTAGCGCCGTCGTTCGGCTCTGCCTTCAAGGCGAAGATGCCGGTACGCAACAGCGACGATTTGAATACCGCCAACACCAACGTCTATAAATTGGGCGATCGGCTGCTGGCGATGTGGGAAGGCGGCTCGGCCACCGAGATGGATCCAGTCACGCTTGAAACCAAAGGCATCGTCGCGTGGACGCCGGAACTCAAACACATGCCCTTCTCTGCCCACCCAAAGATTGACCCGGACGGTACGTTTTGGAATTTCGGCACATTAATGGGCAAGATGGTTCTCTATCACCTGTCGGCCAAGGGCGATCTGATCAAACATGCCGTGTTTGACGCGCCGAGCGGCGGCATGGTGCATGACTTCGCAGTGACGCACAAGCACCTTGTTTTTTTGTTGCCGCCGATCGGCATCGACTACGCGGCCATGCGCAACGGCGCGGCGTTTGGCCAGGCGCTGACGTGGAAGGGCAACGAATCGACCAAGGTGTTTATTGTTGATCGCAATGACTTTTCCAAACGGCGCATTTTGGAAATGCCTGCATTCATGGTGTTTCATTTTGGTAACGCCTGGGAAGCGAACAACGTCATTCACGTTGACTTTGTGCAATCCAAAGATCTCAACATCATGAGTGACTGGATGCCACGCATGATGCGCGGTGAGACGGTCGCGCCAGACGCTTCGAATCCGGCATTTGTCACCATCGACTTGAATCGCGGCACCTGCGCGGTAAACATGCGTGACGAAAATTGTGAGTTTCCGCGCGTGGATCCAAGGTTCGTTGGGTTGCGCAATCGTAACGTCTATTACCCGGTGGGAACCGGCGCGCGTGAAGAAGGCTGGGGCTTTGGCGGTGTCATGCGTATCGACACCGATTCCGGCAAGGTGGATCGTTTCAACTTTGCTGAGGACGTTGCATTGGAAGAGCACGTCATCGTGCCGAAACCCGGTTCGACCCGCGAGGGCGACGGTTGGTTGGTAGGGGTGGGGTTTGATGTGGCGGCACAGCAGTCGTTTGCGACGGTATTTGACGCGCTCAACCTCGCGGCGGGTCCGCAGGCGCTGGTCAGACTGCCCTACTGGACGCCGGTGTGTTTTCATGGGCATTTTCACGCGGCATAACCCCACTAAAGACGGGCGTTTCCACTGCCTTTTGGCTGGAGACGCCCGCCGGTTATAGGGTTCGAAATCCACTTTTCCCGCCGCGTTGTGTTCCGTCAGTACCATTCACGCCGCGTGGTTGCCACTTGCGCCGCTATTACGCCACCTGTCGCAATTTGCGCCCCGCGCATCGTACATCCGCGCTAAATTGGCGGCATTGCGCAACGTTGAACGCACAATTCACATAAAGAGGACCACATGAGCTTAAACCCCATCAAACCGCTAACCGACGCCATCACCTTCCCGTTTACGTTTATCTACGTGGTTGGGCTGTGTGCGTTCATCAATTACTTCACTTCGCCGGGCCACTGGTGGGTGCAGTGGGTCGCGTTCGGCATGGGTATCGCGCTGATCAGTATCTGGTTTCGCGCATTCAAGTTTCTGGTGGCGACGGTCGGTATTGCCGCTGTCGGTTACTTCATCTATCGGTGGTGGAAAAACCGCCAATCGATGGGTGGCAAAGCCGCCGCCGAGACGGCATTCGCCGAGGTTAAGCAATTGCCGGCCCGCAATTATGCTGCAGCCGGCAAGACTTCGTCGATCATCGACGTCGAACGCTAGTTTTTCGCCACTCAACGACTATCGGACCCACCATGGCACCCGTTCCCGAACTCCAGGAGATTAGCCCGGCCGCCACGCGCGCCGCATTGGCGCGTCTTAAATTCGACGTGGAGGGACAGGACTTTCATCCGCTGGAAGCCATTCCCTTGTTCCGCCGCTGGCCGCGTAGTTTTGTTCGCAATCTTGTGTACACGTTGTTATTCAACGCGCTGTTTGCGCTGTTTTTCACCATGATCGGATTGCTTTCGACGCGTGTGAAGTCGGTTGATCAGTTGTGGTCGCTCTTCAGCCACAATTTGCTGATTTCCAACATGATCGGCTTTGCATTTTGGGCGGTGATGCACTGGATGGGTCCGCTCATGCGTAAGGTGAACACACTTGGGTTTCTTGCGGTGGCGTTGTTTTACGCGGTGTTGGGTACGTTTATTGTCACCGGCAGTTTCTTTTTGTTATCCCAGTTCCCCGGCTATGAAGGCATCAATCGCTGGTTGTTTACGCCGCAGCAATTTTTCACCAGTTTCTTCATTTCCATGGTGGTATCGCTGGTGCTGGCATCAGCGTGGCGCAACCGTGTCAACGAGCTTAGTGCACAAATTGAAATTGCTGATGAGCGTGCGCGTGTGACGGCTGCGGAACGCGCGGCAACGCAAGCAAATCTGCGTGCACTACAAGCGCAAATTGAACCGCATTTTCTGTTCAACACGCTGGCTAACGTGACCAGCTTGATTCACACCAGGCCGGATGATGCCAAAAAAATGCTCGAGGAATTTATCGGCTACTTGCGGACTTCCCTTGCCACCAGTCGCGAGGCCGAAACAACCCTCGCTCAGGAATTCGCCCTGATGCAGGGCTTT
The DNA here is from genome assembly GCA_031431435.1 of Burkholderiales bacterium. Lineage (GTDB taxonomy): Bacteria > Pseudomonadota > Gammaproteobacteria > Burkholderiales > Usitatibacteraceae > UKL13-2. The sequence goes on along the minus strand of JANPDI010000144.1, from coordinate 5,722 downwards.
TTGTCGGTGCTGACCGTGCGTATGGGCAAACGTTTGACAGTATCGGTTGATCTACCTGATGCGCTCAAGGGTTTCAAGCTGCCATCCATGCTGATTCAGCCGCTGGTTGAAAACGCCATCAAGCATGGCCTTGAGCCAAAAATAGAGGGCGGCAATATCGCGCTGACGGCGCGGCGAAACGGTGACAAGGTTGAAATTTCGGTTGTGGATACCGGCATGGGCTTTCAGAATGCCGTGTCCGACGGCATCGGCTTGAAAAATGTTCGAGAGCGACTTGAAAAACTCTACGATGGCGGCGGCTGCCTCTCGATTGAAGACAACCTGCCGACCGGGACCAGAATTACCGTCTCGATTCCCACTTGATCGAAAGCGGACCGAGATGACAATCAAAGCGATATTGGCCGACGACACGCGAATGGGGAATTCGCGAAACATGTTTCGCGCCCGTGAGCGCACAAGTGCCATGCATGGCACGCGGAGCCGAGCAGGGATTTGTGAAAGCCAACTGCTTGGCTTTCACCCTGCGAGGCGGGTTCGCGATGCAGCGCGAACCCTAAAGATGAGCAAAATTTAACTCAAAGCGACCTATGACGACAATCAAAGCGATATTGGCCGATGACACGCGAATGGGGAATTCGCGAAACATGTTTCGCGCCCGTTAGCGCACAAGTGCCATGCATGGCACGCGTGAGTGCTATTTGAAACAACAACCTGAGCACGACCGAAAATGACAATCAAAGCGATTCTTGCGGACGATACGGGAGCAGGGAATTCGCGGAATATGTTCCGCGCCTGCGAGCGCCCAAGTGCCCTGCCGGGCACGCGGGAGTCGTGGACAATGCAAAATTTGTAAAGCGACCTATGACGACAATCAAAGCAATCTTGGCGGATGACGAACAAAATCTCTCCGACTATCTGCAGCAGCGCTTAAACACGCTGTGGCCCGAGTTGGAAATCGTCGCGCTTGCTGCCAATGGCGCCGAGGCACTGCGGCTGATTGATGATCACGCGCCCGACATCGTTTTTCTGGATATCAAAATGCCAGGCCTGTCGGGCCTTGAGGTGGCCGGGCGGATTGATCCAAAAACGCATGTGGTGTTTGTCACCGCCTACGATCAGTACGCCGTCGATGCCTTCGACAAACAAGCGGTTGATTACCTGCTAAAGCCGGTCACCGACGACCGCCTGCAGCGGGCGATTACGCGTCTCAAAGACAAACTTGAAAAGAAGGAGGCGCCGCAAGATGTGGCGGCGATTCTGAAATCAATCGCGCAGGTGTTGCCGCACGCCAGAAATACGCATTTGCGCTGGATCCGGGCCACGGTCGGCGAGTTGACCAAACAAATCGCCGTTGATGATGTGTTGTATTTTCAAGCGCAGGACAAGTACGTGAGTGTCTATCTGAAAGAGGGCGGGCGCGACATCGAGGCGTTGATTCGCACGCCGATCTCGGAGTTGATTGAACAATTACATCCCGACGCGTTCTGGCAAATTCACCGCTCAACCGTGGTCAATGTCAATCATATCGCCGGTACCACGCGCGACGTGATGGGCCGCACACTGGTGAAGCTGAAGGATTCAAAGTCGGAGCTGCAGGTCAGCCGCGCCTATTCACATCTATTCAAACAGATGTGACGCGCCCGGCGCTCGAGGGTGGCATGTCCGCCATTTGCCGGTCGTGCCGGCGCGATAACGTCAGCAGCGCAATGATCGCCCCGACCAGGGCATAAAACATATCCGATTGGGTATCCCATGGGTCACCCTGGGTGCCTAAAAATTCATCCGCGCCCTGACCAAGCCCGAGGGCCGCCCACCATTCGATGAGTTCGTAGAAGGCGGAAAATGCCAGGCAGATCGAAATCGACAGAAATACAATCAGGCCCCGCTGCGGAATTTGCCATTTTCGAATCAATAATTCTCGTGCGATGATGGCAGGCACAAACCCCTGCATAAAATGACCGATCTTGTCGTAGTTGTTACGCGTAAAGCCAAACCAGTCCTGCATCCAGAAGCCGAGCGGCACCCGTGCATAGCTGTAAGCGCCGCCTAGCATCAACACCAGGCCGTGCAGCAGGATCAAGCCGTACAAGAGATGGGTGAGTGGAAAACGGCTGCGGGTGGCCCACATCACCGCAAAGCCAACGATCGCGGGGAAGACTTCGAGCCACCAAGTCACCCGGTCAAACGGCGACCATCCGGATAAAACAAGTCCCGCCAACCAAACAACGGCGGTGGTCAATAGGGGTCTTGGTGTATCCGTCATCGTTGTCATGCCTTCTTGTGTGCAGGCAAGTGTCGCATAAATTGCGCGTGCTAAAATTTTCCCATGCTCAACATCATTGTCAACGGCAAGTCAGTCACGCAGCCAATCGGCGCACGGGTTGACGCGATCGTCCGGGGCATGCAACTGGCCGGCAAACGTTTTGCGGTTGAGCGTAATGGCGAAATTGTGCCAAAAAGCCGCCTGACGGAAACCTTGGTTGAAGACGGCGACCGCTTTGAAATTGTTATCGCCGTCGGCGGCGGCTGATGGACATGCCCGCCAACAACAAATTGGAACCCCCATTGAACAACCTTGTGATTGCCGGTCAAACCTATCAATCGCGGCTGCTTGTCGGTACCGGCAAGTACCGTGATTTTGCCGAAACAAAACTGGCCATCGACGCCTCGGGTGCGCAGATTGTCACTGTGGCAATTCGCCGCGTCAATATCGGTCAGGATGCCTCGCAGCCGAACCTGCTGGATTTTTTGCCGCCATCACGTTTTACCATTCTGCCCAACACCGCCGGTTGTTACGACGCCAAGGAAGCGGTGCGCACGCTGCGGCTTGCGCGTGAATTGCTGGACGGCCACAAGTTGGTCAAGCTCGAAGTGTTGGCAGACGACGCCACGTTGTTCCCCAACATGCCGGAAACATTGGTTGCGGCGAAAGAGTTGGTGAAGGATGGTTTTGACGTCATGGTTTACTGCGCGGATGACCCGATTCAGGCCAAGGCGTTGGAAGACATCGGTTGCGTCGCGGTGATGCCGCTGGCCTCGCTCATCGGCTCGGGCATGGGCATTTTGAACCCGTGGAATTTGGAAATCATTTTGGATCGTGTCAGCGTGCCGGTATTGGTGGACGCCGGTATTGGCACCGCATCGGATGCCACCATTGCCATGGAAATGGGCTGTGATGGTGTGTTGATGAATACCGCGATTGCCAAAGCGCGCGACCCGGTGCTGATGGCAAGCGCAATGAAAAAAGCCGTTGAGTCAGGCCGCGAGGCGTATCTGGCCGGACGCATGCCGAAAAAAATCTATCAAGCGTCGGCGAGCAGCCCGCGCGAAGGGCGCATCGGTTCTTAAGTCGCGGCGGGAGGACGGGTGGTGTGGCTAAAAGCGCCAGAACACGCCAAATGAAACGTTGTCCGCGTCAACGTTGTTGCGGTCGATAAAGAATTTGCGCGAGCGTTCGACTTCGAAGCGCAAACCCACGCTGGAATTAAAGTTGTATTGCACACCAACACCAACAACACCGCTGTTGAGTCCGCGTGGATTAGTATGTAATGCGATGCCATTCAACGCGGTCTCGCCGTTGCCCGATGCCAGGCTGTCATTGCGATAGCCGGCGCGGCCGAGCAGCGATATTCTTTTCATCAGCGGCAATGTGCCGACCAGATCGAGTCCAAGCGTTTTTTCACGGATATTGTTGCCAACCGCCTCGGCGGCAAAAATATTGCTGGTCGATGAGCGGCCGGCATAGTGGCCTTCGACCGAAAAATACGGGGTAAAGCGATAACCCAACTTGATGCCCACGCTGGGTTCGCTTGATAGACTGAGTCCGGTATTGGCGGTTGCCATGGTATTGAGCGCGGCTAACTCACTCGGCGCGTCACCACCATTAAAGCCCGATTGCAGCCGGTTGCGGTCATTGCCGAGCGAAACGCCGCCGTAATACTGGGCATGGGCGTTACCCGCCAGCAGCAGCATTACGCAAAAAACGGCTGGTGATCGTATCCGCATCGCTGGTCCGATAAAGTGCCGGTTGGTGGGGTTTGATGCCGCTTTTGATTCACGTCGGGTTGCAACCATATCCAAGATAGGCCTGTCGCGGCAGAGCGTCAACCAAAATCCGTGACTTGTTGGTAACAAAAAGAAAAGTCCATAAGGGACGGGCATTTCCAGCCAAAAATGCCTGAAAACATCCGCCAATAAACAAGTTTGTCGTTCTTGCTCTTAACTTACTCTGACTGTCGCGGTGCCGATTTTGTTCCCGTCGTCTTGACCAGCAACAGCCCTTTTAAGTACTCGCCCTCCGGGAAATGAATCGATACCGGATGATCCGACCCTGCCGACAGGCGTTGCACAATCTGCGCATCAACGCCCGCATCAAGCGCGGCACCGGCCACAATTTTCTGAAACAGGTCGATTGAAACCCCGCCCGAACACGAATAGGTCATTAGATAGCCACCCGGCCGCAACAATTTCAAGCCGAGCAGGTTGATGTCCTTGTAGGCGCGGGTGGCCTTTTCAACATGGTGTGCGGTGGGTGCCAGTTTTGGTGGATCAAGAATGACAAGGTCGAACGATCGACCTTGGTCGCGCAGCTTGCGCAGATGAGTGAACACATCCGCCTCCATCCATTCCATCCGGTCGGCGTCGCATTGGTTCAGTGCGGCGATGCGTTTGCCGGCATCCAGCGCCGGGCCGGACGAATCAATCGACAACACCGACTTTGCGCCGCCCAACATCGCGGCGACACTCATGGTGCCCGAATAACAAAACGTATTGAGCACATCCGCGCCGTTTGCCAAGGCGCGCGTCAACACACGGTTATCACGCTGATCCAGATAAAAGCCGGTTTTGTGCCCGTGGGCGATATCGACTTCGATCACCATGCCATTCTCCGAAATCAATGATTGTGCCGCGAGTGGCTGCCCGCGCAACAGCCCGGTTTGTTCCGGCAGTCCCTCAAGCTTGCGCACGTCCGCGTCGGAACGTTCGTAAATGCTGGTGGCACCGGTCGCTTGCTCAAGCAGCTTCGCCAGCAGGTCGCGTTGTGGTTCGATTCCCGCCGTCGACAATTGCAGCACCACAACGTCGCCGAATTTATCGGCCACCACGCCGGGCAACCCGTCAGACTCGCCGTGAATCAAACGGTAAGCGTTGCCGGTGGCGGCAAGATGACGGCGGCGATAAATGGCGGCGGTAATGCGCTGTTGGCAAAACGCCTCATCGATGACTTCAGACGCATCAAACGACAGCACGCGCGCGGCAATTTGTGACGCCGCTGAAAATGACGCGGTACAAAGATATTGGCCGTTCTCGGCGACCACCCGCACAATATCGCCGGATTCGGCACCGCCTTGGTCGAGAATGGCACCGGAAAAAATCCACGGGTGCCGGCGCAGCAGTGATCTATCGCGACCGAATCGGATGATGATTTTTTTCATATGGCCATTTTAGGCGGTTTGTTCATCAGACTCGGAATGTCTGCCAATGGCGGCGAGTGTGGGAAAATCAAGCCATGACCGATTCCGCACCCGAGCTGGACAAAATTCCGCATCCCCCGATCCGCAGTTATGTGTTGCGGCAGGGACGCCTGTCGGCGGCACAGGCGCGGGCGATTGACGATGGTGGCGCAAACATGGTCGGTTATGCCGGCCGTCTACTTGATGTCGGTGCGGCATTTGGCCGTGACGGCACAACCATTGTTGAGATCGGCTTCGGCATGGGGCAC
>JANPDI010000143.1:0-9241 GCA_031431435.1 Burkholderiales bacterium | reverse complement strand
TGACGCCCAGCGTGGTTTGCCCACCGGAGCGCGAGACATTCCACTGGTGCTGGCGGATAAACGCGTCAGCAATGGTGCATTGGTTTACCAGCCGTCGGTGATGGACATGATGACCGGCTGGATGGGCAATGTTCTGACCGTCAACGGCATGGCTGGCCCTGTAACCGCCAATGTCGACGCGGCGGTGATCCGGTTGCGTTTATTGAATGCGTCAAATAGCCGCATTCTCAACCCGGCATTGTCCGGCGGGCGCGTGTTTTGGCTGATCGCCACGGACGGCGGATTGTTGGCGGCACCGGTGCCTGTAACGTCAGTATTGCTGGCACCGGGCGAGCGTATTGAGGTGTTGCTCGATTTGCGCAATGAGGCTGGTCAGCGCGTACGCCTTACCAGTGCGAATTTTGCCGCCATGGGCAACAGCATGATGGGATCGGCGCCGCCCCACGGTAGTGCATTTGATGTGATTGATTTTGTGGTGGCAAACACCGCGGCGGCAAATCCCGGCGCGATTCCCGCCACCTTTTCGCCCATTGCACGTTTTGATCCGGCTGCCACCACGGTCGCCCGTGTGTTCGAGCTCACTGAAATGAACGGCATGATGGCTGGCCAGCATCGCATCAACGGCGTTCTGTATAACCCGGCGCGGGTGGACTTTTTGGTGGGGCGCGGCAATCAGGAACGTTGGCAATTTATCAATCGCGGCATGGAGCCGCACCCGATGCATGTGCACGGCACGCAATTTCAGGTGCTGTCGCGTGACGGTATCGACGCGCGACGTTTGCCCACTGATTTCGGCTGGAAGGACACGGTACTGGTGCGGTCGTTAGAGAGCGTCGAGATCGCATTGCGTTTTGTGGTGGCGGCCAACTATGTATTGCATTGCCACAATCTGGAACACGAAGACGACGGCATGATGTTGAATTTTAATGTGGTGTAGCGGCAACGATTTCATAGGGGAAATGTTCATGTTGATGCGATCCTTGTTTGCTGCGATTACATTGCTGCTGTTGAGTGTGCCACTGTCTGCGAACACCCCCATGTTGATGAAGGTATTCAAAACCGCCAGTTGTGGATGCTGCGGCCTGTATGTCGAATATCTGCAACAGCATGGTGTTGTCGTCAAGGTCACCAACGTTGCCGAAATGGCACCAATACACGCCAGATTCGGTGTGCCGCCCGCGCTGCAAAGTTGTCATACCGCCATCATCAATGACTATATTGTTGAAGGCCATGTGCCGATTGGTGCAATCAAAAAATTGCTGAATAGTGGCGGCAAAGTCAGGGGCATTGCCCTGCCCGGAATGCCTGCAAATTCGCCGGGCATGGGCAGCATGAAACATGGCAGCCTGACCGTTTATGAAATTCCGGCGTTTGGTGACAAGCCCAAAGTGTTTTCGGTTGAATGACCATAGTCTGGATATGTCACAGGTCGGTGTGATTTTTTTGAAAATCGCCATGGGGAGCGGCGTTCCAGGCATTTTGTCGTGAAACGCCTCAGCAGTGCTTGTGTTTGGCTGGATTTTCATCTGGTGCGATTCAGTCGCAACGCATTCAATACCACCGACAGGCTGCTTGCTAAGACTCATCGCCAGTGCGGCGATCATCGGTGACAACAACCAGCCGGTGAAGGGGTACAACACCCCCGCCGCCAATGGCGCCCCCGGCCAGGCGTTCTGTTGGTCAGTCGCACTTGAGATTTTGGTTCGTAGTTCGATTGTGTGACTGGTGCTCATCGTTTGTCGGTTCGACAAAATACCTTGGGTCCCGCTTCGCGTTGTTTAGTTCGCCAACGAACAGATGAATTGCAATGGTGCGTAGATGATAGTTCTGATCGAGTGTGGTCGTCGGTCGATCAGTCCGAATCATAAGAATTTCGGTGTGCAGTTAGCTTGCATACAAGCTAAGCGTCGCGGCCGACCAATCGAACCAGCACTCAGATGGAGTCAGTTTATGTACGGATTCAGCACGCGGTTGACGTTACCATTCGATACTGCCGTTGCGCAGGTTACCGAGGCGTTGAAAAAAGAAGGCTTCGGCATACTCACCGATATCGACGTTAAGGCCACGCTCAAAGCCAAGCTGAATATTGATCGTCGACCGTATCGCATACTCGGCGCATGCAACCCCCCACTCGCACACCGCGCAATTGAGGCTGACCCCGACATTGGTTTGTTGCTTCCATGCAACGTTGTCGTGCGCGAAGAGGCCGACGGAACCATTGTGGTTGTATTCATGGATACCAATGTCGTATTGCAACTGGTCGACAAACCCGAAATACAGGCACTTGGCAAGGAAGTACGGACGCTGTTACAGCGGGTCTGCGCATGTCTCGGTGCGTGAAACTAACTTTAATAGGGGATTGAAATGAAGCCGTTCAACAGATTATTTCTTGGCTTGGCTGCCGGCGCGGGTTTAATCGCGGGCGCATTCGCCCAGGGTCCAAAAGACTGGCAGGCGCCCGACATTTCAAAATTGCCCGATGACAAGTACGGCCAAAGTGTGCGCCAGGGCAAAGCCCTGATGGAGGCGACCTACAAGCACATTGGACCCGAGGTCAAGGATGTCGGCAAGCGTTACGCCGGCAATAACCTGGCCTGTGTCAACTGTCATATCGATGCAGGCGGTCGCAAGTTCGGCAACCCGTGGGTCGGTACGTTTGTGAGCTTCCCGCAGTACCGCGGGCGCGAAGACGCGGTCTCCACCACCGAAGAGCGCATCAACGGTTGCATGGAACGCAGCATGAACGGTCGCAAGCTGCCTCTCGACGGCGAAGAAATGAAGGCGATGATGTCGTACCTGCAATTTCTGTCGACCGGCATTGCCGTTGGCGCGAAGCTCGAGGGCGGCGGCACGCTGAAGCTCAGACCGCTGGCTCGCGCTGCCGATCCCGTGGCAGGAAAACTCGTCTACGCGACCACATGCGTGGCTTGTCACGGCGCAAGCGGCGAAGGGCTGCGCCGCGGCAAAGCGGGCGATGCCGACGGCTACCAGTTCCCACCGGTATGGGGCCCCGACAGTTACAACAACGGTGCGGGTATGGCTCGGGTTACTCTGGCCGCAGGCTTTATCAAGGGCAACATGCCCAGCGGCATTAGCCACACCACTGCCATCTTGACCGATGAGCAGGCATTCGATGTCGCCGCGTATATCAACAGTCAACCCCGTCCGGTCAAGGCAAAACTCGACCTGGACTTCCCGGCGCGCAAGAACAAACCGGTGGATGCTGCGTTTCCGCCCTACACGCCTGGCTTCTCGGCAGAGCAGCACAAGTTCGGCCCGTGGCAGCCGATTCAGGCTGCACGGGAAAAAGGGGCTTTCCCGCCCAAATGACAATCTGCGGTGTCACCCAACCGTTGCCGACGTAGTCGAATAGTTTCTGCGTATTCCAAGGAAAAGTCATGAGAATTTTGTTTGCATTGGCTGTCGGGTTGGTGCTTCTGTCAACTGCTGACGCATCATTGGCGCAGAGCGGCGGCATGATGAACGGAGGCATGTGGGGCGGCGGCTGGATGGGCGGATTTGGCGGGCTGTGGATACCAATCCTGCTAATTGTCCTGGTCGTTGCTCTTGTAGTGTGGGTCGTTAAGCAAAAGAAGTGATTGGTGGGTAGTCTGCCGTGCCTGGTTGAAAAGGAAACTTCGCCATGAAAGCACTCATCTACAAAGGCCCCGGTCAAAAGGCAGTGGAGGACCGCCCCAAGCCGACTATCCAGTTGCCCACCGACGCCATCGTCAAAATAACCAAGACAACCATTTGCGGAACCGACCTGCACATTCTCAAATGCGACGTGGCGACCTGCAAGCCCGGTACCGTTCTCGGCCATGAAAGTTTCGGCGTCGTCGATTCGGTGGGCCTGGCCATCACCCGCTCCATCATCCTTGCGCATGGTGGCGAGATTGCTGTTCGCTCTGGCGACGCCGGTGTTTGTTTCGAGTTACGGCTGGGGTGACGGATTGTGCCATCTGTAAACGCCGCAGATATCCGGCGCAGCAGTGCGGCTCCCGATCGGATGTTCAACGGCGCGGCGGAATAGGTGGGAACAAATGGTGTCTGAGCCTCATGGCACTGAACATCCCGCTAGAATTTTCAAGCGTTTTTTGAGCGATTTTCGTATTCCCGCCCGTTTTTCACGAGCGACTCCTTTACTCTGACAGCAGCGAGGGACGGCGATTAGCCACCGATTTAGGCTGGAAGGACACGGGACTGGTGGCACCGTTCGAGCGTGTCGAGATCGCGCTGCGGTTTGTGGTATCGACTAATTATGTTTTGCATTGTCACAATCTGGAACACACAGACGACGGCATGATGTTGAATTTTAATGCTGTATAGCCGTGCACTTGGCAAGCCGCAGTCGGTCGAAAGTGCAGTTACCCCAATTTTCAACAGAGTGCTTGCTACCTCTGGTCAGTCAGGCCTGCATTCGCCGGCAGTTCGAGCATGCCGGACGGGCACGATTTTCAACTGATCCGGTCGAGCACGACTGACGTCCGGCCGATTGTAAATTGACTCGATGGACGCATACGATTTTATTGTGTCGAACCCAAAAATGCCTCTGCAATGGGCTCGACACGGGCACCTGATCAAGGCAACTTTGCGCCAATCTCGCGATGCAACCGGGCCATTTCAGCGTTTTGTTTTGCCGCTTTTTCATAGTCCGAAATCAGCGATTTGCAATGATTCACCATCGCGGCACCGCTGGCCTTGGCCCATGGTGCGGTGTTATACGCCTGAGCCATTTTGCGATGACGTTCCGCTGACGATTTGTCGGCGTCGGCCTGCTTCGCGAAATCTGCGGCAAGCTGCTCGTGATCAGCTTTGGTTTTTGCGGAGATAATCCGTTCGGCAATTCCGCCGGTTGCAGGTGGCTGCGCAATTGCGCCGGACATCAATGCCGCGCCGAGCGACATTGCGCTGAAACTACCAATCAGAAAACCGCGTTTTTTCATTTCCATGATCTACTCCTTATGACGAACTGCTTAATTGAATGGATTGGCCGTGCAAATTTGGGTGGCGCCGGGTACCGCGTTCTCCCCATGTGGCGGCAGGCATAAGCTGCCGCCACTATCGTTGACATGCCTGTTTCGGCAGCAATCCGCCTGCAATCAGTTGCCGCTAATGGTGTTGAACTGTTTTAAGAACAATTCCGTCTGCATCTTATCAAGCTTGCCAGCTTTCTTGGTGTCCGCTTTGTCAAACATTTTTTCCATGTGTTTCAACATTTCGGCTTTGGACATCATGCCGTCGTGATCCATATCGCACTCTTTCATAAAATCGTGAATGTTTGCTTTCTTGACGTCTTGCATGCCGGCCTTCTTGGTGGTTTCTGTGGCGAATACTGCAGGTGCCGCTACCAGCGATACTGCGACCATCGAACTTGCAAGAATGTTTGTGAGTTTCATGACAATATCCATTTCTGATTGGTTGGTTGAATTGTTTCTTTTGCGAAGCTTGGGCTTCGCAATCCCGTGGCAAATTTCGCCGCGATCAATGTAGTTTGTGCCGCCGGGTACGACGGCAAGCTGACCGTACCATTACAATTTTGTTATCTGCCGGCCGATTGCCCCTTGCAACTTGCCCTGCGCCTACCCCAAATCGATGGTGCATGTTCGCCATCTGTGAGTCGGTCACATGCAGATGGTTGTTGCAACCCATGCTCGCGCGGCCGGTCCGGAGACGTACTGGTTTGATAGTTTTCATCAAACAAGCTGACGCGCGGATTACTTTTTTGTAATCTTTGACGAGCATGGCGGCTACAAGCGCACAATTCACACATTGGTCTGAGCGAAATCAGAAAAAACGCGATGAAAATTCTAGTTGTCGAGGATGAACCGAAAACAGGTGACTACCTCAAGAAGGGGCTGGCCGAGGCGGGTTTTGTTGTTGATTTGGCTCGCGACGGCGTGGATGGCCTGCATTTGGGCGAGACTGGCGACTACGACCTGTTGATCCTCGATGTCATGCTGCCAAAACTGGACGGCTGGCAGGTGTTGGCCGGCGTACGCCGTACCAGACGCGAATTGCCGGTGCTGTTTCTGACTGCGCGCAATCTGGTTGACGACCGGGTTAAGGGGCTTGAACTGGGCGCGGATGATTATTTACTGAAGCCCTTTGCGTTTGCCGAACTGCTGGCAAGGGTACGCACGCTGTTGCGCCGCACCAGTCGCAGCAGGCCAAGCGAGCAGATACGCGTGTCGGATCTGGCGCTCGATTTGTCGCGCCGCCGGGTGACACGCGCCGGCCAGCGCATCGACCTTACGGCCAAAGAGTTTGCGCTGCTGGAATTGCTGCTACGACGCCGTGGCGAAGTGCTGACGCGCTCGCTGATTGCCTCGCAGATCTGGGACATGAACTTCGACAGTGATACCAATGTCATTGAAGTTGCGGTGCGCCGACTGCGCGCCAAAATGGATGATGGCTTTGCGATCAAACTTATCCGCACCGTGCGCGGCATGGGCTACGTGCTGGACGACGAGCCGGAATGAGACCGAAGCGCAAATCGATTGTATTTCGCCTGACGCTGCTGTTCGTCGTGATCTCGACTGCGGTGTTGCTGACGCTGGGTTGGTTAATTGGCAAAGCCATTGAGCAGCATTTTGTTGAACAGGACGTGGCGTGGATGACCAGCAAGCTGCAATCAACCGGAAAACTGCTTGAAAAAGTTCAAACCCCTGCCGATCTCGTGGCACTGGTGACGCAACTCAACTATTCGCTGATTGGCCATCGTGATCTGGCGATATTAGTGCGTCGGTCCGATAACCGAACACTGTTCGCGACGGCCGGTGTTGATTTCCCACCGGTGCTCCTGGTGCGTGAGGCCATCCGCAGTCCACCACTGCCCTTGGATTGGCAGCAGGGCAGCGGGGCGGATGCGCTGCCAAGACGCGGTATCGCCGGCCTGCTGCCAACCGGGGTCGCTGGCGCGGCACCAGTGCTGGTTGCGGTGGCAATCGACATTACCCACCATGCCAATTTCATGGTTTCGTTCAAGCGCGCGCTGTGGCAGGTCGTGGCTGCTTCAGCCATTCTCGCTTGGTTGCTGGGCTGGCTGGCGGTCAGACGCGAACTGGCACCCCTTCAGGCAATCCGTGAGGGCGCGGCGAGTGTCACCGCCAGTCGACTCGACTATCGTCTGGCGGTCGATGCGGTGCCGGTCGAGCTGGAAACACTCGCTGTGGCGCTGAACGGCATGCTCGCCCGTCTGGAGGACTCCTTTCAAAGACTAAAAGATTTTTCCGCCGATTTGGCGCACGAATTGCGTACGCCAATCAGCAATCTGATGACCGCAACCCAGGTTGCTCTGTCCCGCACCCGCAGCCCGGATGAATACCGTGATGTGCTGGCGTCCAACGCCGAGGAGTACGAGCGTTTGGCACGGATGGTCGGCGAAATGTTGTTCCTTGCCGAAGCGGACAACGGCCTGATAGTTCTTAACCGCGAACCGGTTGCGTTGGCCGACGAGGTGCGCGAACTGTTCGATTTTTTCGATGCGTTGGCTGAGGAAAAGGCGTTGCACCTGTCGGTCACTGGAGACGGATGGGTGAGCGGTGATAAGCTGATGCTGCGCCGTGCGCTGGCCAATCTACTGTCCAACGCCATTCGCCACACCCCAATAAACGGCAGCATTCGGGTGCGTATCGCGCGCGCCGCAAACAGCACATCACTGGCGATTGAAAATACTGGTGAGCCGATCCCGCCGGAACACCTGTCGCGGATATTTGATCGCTTCACCCGCGTTGACCCGTCACGGCACCACAGCGGAGAAGGCGCGGGTTTGGGGCTGGCCATCACCCAGTCCATCATTCGTGCGCACGGTGGCGAGATCAGCGTTCGGTCTGCAGTCAATAGCGTTTGCTTCGAGATACGGCTCGACTGATTTTAGCAGTCATCTGCAGATCCCTGACCGGCCGGGTTGATCTGCAAACGGCTTGGTATCGTTTCTCATGTTTGTTTTCCTTTGTGGAATTGTTCAACTCTCCATCCCGCGCGCGAGCCGCCACTGTTTGACCAGCGTGTAAATCGCCGGAATCACCGCCAGCGTCAGTATCGTCGACGAAATCATACCGCCCACCATCGGCGCGGCGATCCGGCGCATCACTTCGGAGCCAGTACCACTGCCCCACATGATTGGCAATAAGCCGGCCATGATGGCGACCACCGTCATCATTTTTGGCCGCACCCGTTCGACCGCGCCTTCCATCACTGCCGTGTACAGATTATCGGCGTTTGGCGTGGTGCCTTCGGTACGGCAGCGTAACTTGATGTTTTCCCAGGCGTGGTCGAGATAAATCAGCATCACCACGCCAGTGGAGGCGGCGACCCCGGCGAGGGCGATGAATCCCACCGCCACCGCCACCGACATGTGATAGTCCAAGAGCCACATCAGCCAAATACCGCCCACCAACGCAAAGGGTACCGATAGCATCACAATCAGGGCCTCGGTCAGGCGCCGAAAATTCAGATACAACAGCAGGAAAATCAGCAACAGCGTAAGTGGTACAACGATTTTCATTTTTGCAATGGCACGCTCCATGTACTCGAATTGGCCGCTCCAGGTGGCGTAATAACCCGGCGGGAACTTGACCTGCTCGTTGACCGCCTTGCGCGCATCCGCCACATAGCTGCCGATATCGCGGTCGCGGATATCGACATAGATATAAGCCGACAGCAGCGCGTTCTCGGTGCGAATACCGGGCGCGCCCTTGGCGACTTCGATTTTGGCCAACTGGCCGAGCGGGATCATGGCGCCGCCCATGGTCATCACCAACACTTCGCGGGCAATTTGCGTCGGGTCGCTGCGTAGTTCGCGCGGATAACGCACCGTGACACCGAAGCGCTCGCGTCCCTCGACGGTGGTGGTGACCATTTCGCCGCCGAGGGCGGTGCTGATGGTGTCCTGAAGCTCGCCCACCGACAGGCCGTAACGTGCCAGTTGGATGCGGTCGGGTTCGATGTTGAGATAAAAGCCGCCGGTGATGCGCTCGGCGAAGGCGGAGGTGGTGCCCGGTACCTGTTTCACTACTGTTTCAATTTGTTTGGCGAGTATTTCCATCTCAATGAGATTTTTGCCGAATACCTTGATGCCGATCGGCGTGCGAATGCCGGTCGAGAGCATGTCGATGCGCGCCTTGATCGGCATGGTCCAGGCGTTGGACACGCCGGGAAACTGCAGCGCCTTATCCATTTCAGCGATGAGTTTGTCCATGGTCATGCCCGGCCGCCATTCAGCTTCTGGCTTCAGATT
>JANPDI010000142.1:0-1629 GCA_031431435.1 Burkholderiales bacterium | reverse complement strand
GCCGGCGGCGGCGGTGATGGATAACACGATCGTGACCACAATCCAGAAGCCGGTCTTATCCTCTGCCAGCGGGATGCCGCCGACATTCATGCCGAACAGTCCGGCGATCATGTTGACCGGCAGGGCCAGCACGGTAAATATCGACAACGTGAACAGGCTGCGATTGTTTTGCTCCTGAACCTGCGCCGAGATTTCCTCCTGCAGCAACTTGATGCGTTCCTGCAAGGTATCAATGTCGCTGAGGGAGACCGAAAACTCTTCGGTCGATTGGCGCAATTCAGAAACATCGTCCTCGCCCATCCACTTGGGTGGCTTGGTCAGCAGCCGGAACAACGACGCCGGTTCCGGCGCGAGCAGCCGTTTAAGCCTTACCAACAGGCGGCGTAATTGGCCAAGGTCGGCGCGCTTCGGCTCAATCGCCCCTTTAAGCAACTGGTCCTCTATCCCATCAACGCGGGCGATCGAGTCGCGCAAAATTCTGACCAGTACATCCGCCTGGTCACGCAACAGGTGAACCAACAGCGATACCGATGACGGAAAGTGATCGCCGTTCTTGACCGCCACCCGCAAACGGTCGATCGAACGCAGTGACTTGCTGCGGGCAGTGACCAAGATACGCGGGCCGACACTCAGTACCATGGTCGAGATATCGGATGGATCGAACGAAAAATCAAACAACACGTCGTTCAACACCGCGATCAATTGATCATCGGCATATTCGATACGTGTTGAACGTGAACCTTCCTGCAACGTTTCGTAGAACTCCGGGGATAGCGTCAGGTTGCGTTCAAGCCAATGTAATGCCGCGCTATTGGCCAGATTAAAGTGCAGCCAGACAAATTCCGCCGAGGTCGCATTGCCGCTCCCGCGCTGATCCGCAAGCCATTGCACCGCCGCCTCCCCGGTAATGGGTGTGCCGACATTGCCCGCTGCAAAAAAATAGCCGCAAACCAGCCCGGTCTTATCCGATCCGTAGCCGGTTGACGTATTGATGGCGATGCTCATGCTTGGTAAAAAGCCCCGCGGGAATAGTCGGCAAACAAAAAAACAGTGCGTAGATTATGACAATCTTGCCAGCCCGGCATGACAATGCCGCGACAACAACCTCAATCGATACGCGCGCCGGAGGTCTTAGCCACCTCGGCCCATTTCGCGATGTCGGCCTTCAACATGGCGAGCGCTTCTTCAGGCTTGTTGGCGAGTATTTCCGCACCCTGTTTTTCAAAACGCTCAATCAAATCCGGGTTGGCCAGCACTTTCACTGACGCCGCGTGAAGTTTGGCGACGACATCTTTGGGTGTTGATGCGGGTGCAAACAGCCCGAACCAGTTGGTCGACGAAAAATCCTTGAAGCCGGACTCGGCAACGGTCGGCAGATTCGGGAACAACTTCGAACGTTCCGGCCCGGTCACGGCGAGTGCGCGCGCCTTGCCTGATCGGACCAACGGACCGATGGAAATGGTGCTGTCGAACATTACCGATATCTGCCCCGACGTCAAATCCGGAAAAACAAACGCGCTGCCTTTGTACGGGATGTGCGTGATCGAGATGCCATTCAAGGTGTTGAACATTTCGCCGGTGAGGTGCGAGATGGTACCGTTACCGCTCGAGCCAAAATTCATCTTGCCG
>JANPDI010000141.1:0-4611 GCA_031431435.1 Burkholderiales bacterium | reverse complement strand
CGAAGCTCGCGCTGTTTTTGGCGGGAGATGAGTCGTCGTATTGCTCGGGCGGCATTCATATGATTGACGGCGGGTTCACTGCGGCATAACGGTTTTATCAGGCCGGGCACGCGGACAAATAATCAGAGACAGACCACGATTATTCTCCGCCATCACGAAAGTTCTTCGACGCCATGATCGCGATATGCCCACACTTGATCAACCTGGACTTGTTTGCTGATTTGCAAAACAACCCAGACGCAAAAAATAATTGTGCTCTGTCGCAAAATACGCTAACAAGCGAGTTTGAAAGGATGCCGCATTGAAATCATTCGCTTGGGCAATCATCGGGCCGGGCCGTATTGCACATCAATTTGCGCAAGCGGTGCATCAGCTCGACCACACGCATCTGGCGTGTATTCATGGACGTGACCTTGGTCGGGCGGAAGCGTTTGCTCACAAGTGGGCGCGCGATAGTGTGGCGCCAATCCGCGCGACGACGGATATCGACCATGTGTTGCAATCCAATGAGATCGATGGTGTTTACATTGCGACACCACATCCGTTTCATGCGCAAGCCATTCGTGCGTGCTTGAATGCTAAAAAGCCCGTTCTGTGCGAAAAGCCGCTGGTGACGGACGCGACGATGGCGAAGCAATTGGTTGCGCTTTCGCGTCAGCAAAATACGTTTTTGATGGAAGCCGTGTGGACGCGCTTTTTGCCGATTGTTGAGACCGTGCGTGACTGGCTTCGTGCGGGCAACATTGGTCGTGTGCGCGCCATGCAGTCGAGCTTTTGTTTTAATGCGCCGTTTGATCCGCAATCGCGTATGTTTGATCCGAATCTCGCGGGCGGCACACTACTTGATATTGGCATCTACAACATCACCATGACACGTTGGGTCATGCGGCAGGCCTTTGGTGTTGCGCCGACACTTCATGATTTGCAGACACGCGCCAAGATCGGCGCGACTGGCGTGGATCATCAGCTCGCCGCGACGTTGCATTTGAATGAAGGCGTCACGTCGCAATTCATTTCAAGCTTTGAATCGAGCGCAGAAAATGCGTTTCACATTTACGGTGAGTCTGGTGCGATCATGATTCAGCCGAATTTTTGGCAAGCGACACGAGCCACACTAATTCGCGACTCGGGGGCAGTTGAAGCCGTGGAGCGCGCGTTTGCGATCAATGGCTTTGAGGGCGAGATCCTTGAAGCGATGCGATGCGTTCGCGAAGGTCGCATTGAAAGTGAAACGATTTCACATGCTGAAACCATCGCGACGCTGGAATGGATGGATCAGATTCGCGCGCAGATTGGTGTGCGCTATCCGTTTGATTCGTAACAAACAGGGCCAGACCAAGACGATTTACGAATAGTAGGGAGCAGAGCACGATTATTTTCCGCACGCGGCGGATGCAAGTTCAACGTATGGCAGCGAACGCCGACTGTCGTCGATTTGGGGTTGGCAGCTTTAGGGCTGGTCGGGCGTGGGCTTGCGCACAGACCGGGCAATTGGGACGGGCCACAATGGGCTCACCGCGTGACGCTAGCCATCGGGCGTGGTGGCCAGCGTAAAACTGCCCGCGCCCCATCAGGAAGCCCAATGTCCAATTTTCTTGCTGGTTCGTCAGAGCATTTTTCTGCATCCGTTAAGCGCAACGCCATCGAGTTCTTGGCCCTCGAGTCCAAGCTGCCATTCGATGAAGTGGCTCGACTCTATGACCAAGAGTTGGCGAAACTCGAAACGGGTGCACGAGTAAAGAAATTTCTGCCAATCTTCACCTTCAGGAACGTGCAGGAGCAGCTGCTTCAGTTGCATCCTGCCTGAGCACCGCCAATTAAATAGGTCAGCGACGACTATCCTGCTCCGGTTGGCGGAAACTAATGGGGCCAGGCTCGATATGTTTTGGGAAAATGTGACTCGGGGAAAATACGCGCCTGGCCCGTTTTACTCGCGCAGATTGGTCTGCGCTATCCGTTTGATTCGTAACAAACAGGGCCAGACCAAGACGATTTGCGAATAATAGGGAACAGACTACGAGAAGCGTGAAAAAAGCCAGACATTGCAAGATGTCTGGCCTTTATTTTTTCCCGCGTGTTGAATGGTGTACCTCGAGACCGTTAGGCCAGCGCCATGCCGGGACGCCTGCCATAGGTCGCGTAGCGCCATAACCATTCCATGGGGCCGAACGCGTGTGTCTGCATCCACCACCGGCTCAATGGCACTTGAATCAGAAAGAAGATCGCTAATGACAACAGCAAGCCTAACGCCGGGCCAACCTTGAAATACAAACCGAGTCCCCATCCGTTAAAGATTGCGGTCGCAATCAACGTCTGCATGAGGTAATTGGTGAGGGGCATCCGGCCGACAATCGCCATCGGCGCAAATCGTTGTTGCCAAATGGGCAACTGCGACAAGCGCACAATCGTCAGCACGTAAAAGCACACCATCGCCAGACGGCAGGTAAGGTACGCTGCGGAGCTGACTAACTTGATGGGTGAAGGCCCTGGCGTACGATACAGCTCGCTAATCGTGCCGAAGATCGCCGCACAGACCAGACCAATTGCGAGAAATCGCCACTGCCATACGCGGATCAGCGGCATCAGCTGTGGAATCTGATTGACCCAACCATTGCGGCCTATCAAGAAACCCAGCATCAGTGTGCAACCCATCTGCGCCCAAAAATTAGCGGCACCAAAGAGTGAGTAGGCGTCGGTATAAAAATACAGCATTGTCCGCGTGCTTGCGGCTGCAGCGGTGAGGAAATTACCCTGGCCATAGGCAATCCGGTCAGCTGCCTCATAGCCCTGGCTGGTTTTTACCATCAGCGCGACCATCTCCGGCGTGATCACAAACAACCGCGCCACACCAAGCAGCAACGGACATAAAAAGAAAGCCACCATCAATCCGATGATCACGCGGTTCGAGGCATTGCGAATCCACAACAAGCCGAAACCCAACACCGCATAGATGTGCAACACATCCCCAGGCCAGAACAGACAGGCGTGAATCACACCAAAAATAAACAACAGAACGAGGCGACGGATATAGATCGACGTCGCTTGATCAGGCGTGCGGTCCATCAAACGACCGAGTTGAATGGTGAAGCCGATTCCAAACAGCAGGCTAAACATGCTGTTGAATTTGCCCGAGAACAGCATGTCTCTTGCGGCTTCGGCCACCTTGTCATAGGCGGCCGGCCAGACGTAAGAGCCATCAGCACCCGCATAGAATGAGTAACTGAAGCCAGGCATATTCATGATGAAAATGCCAAGCAGCGCAAAACCTCTGACGACGTCAAGCGTCGTGATGCGTTCGGACGCCGGTATCGGTACCGCGTTGGACTGATTCAAGATGTTCTCCCTTTTTAAACGTCCGCATCCAGCGGATCAGACGTCTTTTCCCAAAACCAGTATCGCAGCTTTCAAATCATCTTGTTCTGTCCACAAATGGTTCGTTTTCTTCGCGATCAGCCCGCGCTTGACAATCGTCGTCGCTAACGCGTTGATCTAAATTGCGGCACAATCCCGATTCCCCACATCCATCCGCAATCAATATGACGAGACGCCTTGTTCTTGCTGCCGCCGCCGCAACCACAACCATATCGTTGCTGGCGACCAGCGCCGCGTTCGCTGAAGCGCGTTTGATTGCTTTTTGGTTCGACCCTTGACACGGATCAAATCAGCCGCTGTGTTGCGGCGTATTGTAAAAGGGTAGGGTCACAGTCTGCTGGGTCGCCGATCTGCGCGGTCGCGTTGTCGCCGTCACAAAAGGTCGATCCCACACTGGTGCCCCATCGATTCTCCAACTGCAAAGGAGGCCCATCGTGCCCGGAATGAATGGCTTGACGCAAGACGAACTCAACACCTTGAATAAACTGCTTGAAGCGCGCGAGCGCAGCCTGCGCGCGGCGATGCATGATGAGTTTTCAAAGCGATCTGACACGCCGGATGACGCGGGCATTCAGTATCACGAAACCACCGACGATGATGCGATCATTGATCAGTTAAACGATTCTGCGGTCAGAAGCATGACGGACCATGCGCAGTCGTTGAACGATGTTGAGCGCAGCCTCGAATCGATCGCGTCGGGTCGTTACGGCGAATGCAGTGATTGCGGGTGCCATATCAGTTATGCACGGCTCACCGCCAACCCCACGGCGACGCGTTGCACGCCTTGTCAATCGCAGCACGAGAAGGGCATGGCGCATCCCCGTATGTAGGTCAACAGGATGGCGTCAACGATTTCGCGCGAGCGTTCACGTCCGCAAACGCCAATTGAAAGGCGTCTGCGGCGATGTGTTTTGTGCGGCAGCTACCGTGCGCCTAAAGCTTGCCTGCAATTTTTCGTTGTTCAGCCAGCACGGCCAGTCGCACTTTTTCGCGTGCAGCTTGTTCCGCCCAGCCGAGCTTTTCGTATAGCTTTTGCCGCTGCGCGCGTAACTTGCCGTCGGCTGGTTCGTCTTTCAGTCTTGCGTTAAGCGCATCGAGGGCAAGGCCGAGGTGGCCCGCTTGCTCCAGCGTCGAGGCTTCGATCGCGCATTGGTTAGAGGAGCCGCTGGGGAACAACCGATGCCATGGCCAGATTGAGAAAAGGCTCGGCGAGCGACACAAGGCGCGGCCGCGTAGGCG
>JANPDI010000140.1:0-1821 GCA_031431435.1 Burkholderiales bacterium | reverse complement strand
CCGTTGCCGCCATTGCACCACCGTGCTGCGCGACCCATGCCTCGGCCTTGGCGGTGGTACGGTTATAGACCGTGACGTCGAAACCTTTTGCCTTGAGGTGACCGGCCATTGGATAGCCCATGACGCCAAGACCAAGAAACGTGATTTTTATACTCATTTTGAATCCTTAAATCGACCATAAATAGGGGCAGCATGATGGCGACGGCAAACTTGATGCGGCACCAGCGAAACAATTTCTGCCGCGACGACGCACGCCATCACGGATTCAGCAGATTCGGCGGCACGCCGCCAGCAACCGCGATGGATAGATTGTGCGCGGCCAGATTTGCCATGGCCATGCGGGTGTTCAGCGTCGCGCTGCCAATATGCGGCGTCAACACCACATTGTCCAACGCGAGGAACGCGGGATTGAGTGCCGGTTCGTTCTCGAATACATCGATACCGGCGCCGGCAATCCGCTTTTCCTGCAACGCCTGAATCAACGCCACATCGTCGGCGACACCGCCGCGCGCGGTATTGATAAAGATGGCGGAGGGCTTCATCAGCGCGAGCTCGGCAGGACCGATCAAATGATGTGTTTCTTTCGAGTACGGCACCATCACCACCACAAAATCGCTCTGCGACAAAACCTCGGCTTTGCTCACATACCGCACCTTTAATGCCGCCTCGGTGGCACCGTCAAGACGGCTGCGGTTGTAATAAAGCGTATTCATCTCAAATCCCAGTGCGCGCCTGGCGATGGTTTGACCGATGCGTCCCATGCCGATAATGCCGAGTGTGGCGTGATGCACATCGCAGCCCAGCCATTGCTGCAGGGCAAAGCCTTTTTTCCATTCACCGCGTCTGAGCCGCGCTTCGGTTTCCGTTATGCGCCGTGCTGTTGCCATGAGCAGTGCAAACGTCAGGTCGGCCGTCGTGTCGTTCAACACGCCGGGTGTGTTGGTGACTTTCACGCCGCGTTTGGTTGCCTCGGCAATATCAATATTGTTATAACCAACCGCAATATTCGACACCACCTTGACCGACGGGCACGCATCAAAAAATGCGGCGTCGATTTTTTCTGTCAAGCAAGCCATCACGCCAACACAGCCTTGCGCACGCGCGCGCAACGAATCCGGTGATAACACGTCGTCACTTGCGTTGTGATCAACTTCAAACTGTTGCGCAAGTGCGGCGACAACCTCGGGAAACACTTGTCGCGTGATCAGGATTTTAGATTTCATATGAGAATAGAAAGCCAACAGCAACAGAAGCGAATTGTGCGAGGGGAAGTCCCTGCGTGCGCCGGCAGGAGCACGCACCTCGCATGAAGAAACGCAAACATCGTCTGGCGAAACGCTTAACCGCAGGGCGAAACGCTGACCCGCAGGGTTGAGCGGCGCAACAGCGTCCGCGCCAACCCGGCAAGTTATTCAGGCGAGGAACGCGTCCTGAATAACCCTATTTGTAAAGCAGATTCGGCAACCATAAACCGATTTGCGGGAACACGTACAGGATAAAGATGGCGAATACCTGTATTCCCATAAACGGCATCATGCCGGCAAAAATCTGGTTCAACGTCACGTGTGGCGGCGAAACCCCCTTCAAGTAGAACGCGGCCATGGCCACCGGTGGTGACAAGAACGCTGTCTGCAAATTCAGCGCGACCAACAGTCCAAAAAACAGCGGGTCGATGCCGAATTTTGGCAATAGCGGAATAAAGATCGGCATAAAGATCACGATGATCTCGGTCCACTCCAGCGGCCAGCCCAACACAAAGATGATGAATTGTGCCAGCAACATGAACTGCAACGGCGTCAGGCCGAGTGACAACACCCAGTT
>JANPDI010000139.1:0-4582 GCA_031431435.1 Burkholderiales bacterium | reverse complement strand
CCCACGCGAGTTGTTCGGTATACAACGCCCAGCCTTCGGCATAGGCGGTGAACGGCAGGACATTGCGGAAAATCGGCAGCCCCTTGAGTTCCTGTGCAATCGCGATCTGAAAGTGATGCCCCGGCACCGCCTCGTGATACGCAAGCGTACGCATGCCAAATTTTTGCAGGTCCTGCGGCTTATATAGGTTGACGTAAAACGTACCCGGCCTGGAGCCATCCAGCGCCGGTCCATTGTAATAAGCCAGCGGCGCGGTCGTTTCGGTGAACGTTGGCACGCGTTCTACCGAAATTTTCGCCTTGGGTTTGATGCCGAAATACGGGTCAATCCCCGCCGATACTTCGGTGATCATGGCGGTGAAGTCTTTCAGGATCTGCGCACGACCCTCGTCGGTTGGTGGGTACAGTTGCGACGGTGATTTCGATAGCGCCTCAATGCGCTGCAAACGGGTTGACTGTTTGTAGCCTGCTGCGTCGAGAATCTTGTCCATCTCGGCACCGATCCGTGCAACTTCACTCAAACCAAGCGCGTGTAATTCCTCCGCACTCATTTTTGCAGTTGTCTGTGCTTCGATCTGATACGCGTAGAATTTTTCACCATCGGGCAATGCCCACACGCCGTCGTTGGTCAGCGCCTTGCTGCGAAGGGTCTCAATATAGGCGGCAAGCTTGGTGTAGGCGGGCAGCACATTGGCGGTGACGCTGTCGGTGGCACGTTTGAGCAGCGCATCACGTGTGGGTTGATCCATTTTGTCGGCCGGGATCTTGGCGAGTTTTTCCTTCAACGACACCACCAGCGTATTGCCGGCGGCACCGGGTGCCATGAAGGTTTTGATTTGTTTGCCGACTTTTTCCACCACAAACTTTGGCGGAATGATTTTTTTGCTCTCGCGCAGTTTCAGGCCCTCTATCACCTCATCCATCTTGCGCGGGAACAGTGCCATCCGTGCCAGATAGTGTTCCGCGTCGGTGGCATCGTTGACCTGCTGGGTCTCGGTCAGCAGATTCGGCAGCCCGCTTTGGATGCCAAACATCTGATTGACCGGAAAGTTGTGATATTTGAAGGCCTCACCGCGCACCTGGCTGCCCAGAAAGTATTCGAGCACGTCGTAAGAGAGTTTGTCCTGACCGGTGTATTTACTGCTGTCGTAGGTTTTGAGCGTCTCGTAATTGGCCTTTAACTTGGCGAATTGCCGTTCTTCTTCGGCGGGAGATGAGTCGGACAGTCTGGCGTTGTGGCCGCGAATGCCGATTGGCTCAAGCAGACGTAATTGGGTCAGCAACTCGGGATTGTCGAGCGCAACCGAGGCAAACACCTTGGTGTAAAACCAATCAATCGACAGCGGCTTGGCGTACCAGGTGTGCAAACCCAGCGCGGTGGCCAGCGTCAGCAGCGCCAATACGGCAATGCCGAACCATTTAAAGACACGTTTCATGCGGAAATCCCTTTTCGGTCGTTGACCGGGTGTTGGTTATTGATTGTGATGGCGGCGGCAGGATCAGTCGCGATTGGACGCAGTGACCCATCCTGATGGATGATCCGCATGTTGCCCGTGCCCGGGGGAGTTAACCACACTGATGCGACAGAACGCAGAAATAGCGGCTCAAACGCGGGCCGGTGTCAGCTACGACAGCGCCAACGCCACCACCTGCCGTCCGCCCTCACGAACCCGCACCATGTTGTACCAGCGTGACACATTTGCAAACGACGCCTTTTCGCACGGCAGTTTCATCCAGCGGTCAACCGAACACGCCAGTGGGATGTCGCCCATGGTGAAGGTCGCGCCGGCCACATATTCGTGACTTGCAAGGTGTGCATCGAGCAGGGCAAGCTTCATCTGGGTTTCGGCATGTGAGCTTGCCATCAGCGCTGCATCACGTTCCGCCGCCGGCGTGCGAATGAGTTGTTTGAATAACGGCGTCATTGCCGGGTTAAACGAGGTTGCCTGCCAATCCATCCAGCGATCGGCATCGGCGCGCAATGTCAGGCTGTCCGGGTAAAGATTGCCCGCACCAAACCGTGACGAGAGATAGCGCAAAATGGCATTCGATTCCCACAACACAAAACCATCGTGGTCAATCAGCGGAATCTTGCTGTTTGGATTCATGGCGCGGTATTCAGGTGTATCGACCAGGCCAAATTTGCCGCCGGCTTCAATGCGCTCGTAATCGAGGCCGAGTTCGTCGGCACACCACACGACTTTTTGCACATTGACGGATGAAAGGCGGCCCCAGATCTTGAGCATTTGCGTCCCCTTGGTTTGGCGCGAACGTGTTTGCAGCGTTAGTTTTCGTGTTGTTCGAGCACAAACCCCGCGCCCGCATCACGGCCCAATACCGTCACCAGATACGGCATGATTTCCGCCAACAGTTTATGCAGCGTCCACGGCGGGTTGAGGATAAACAGACCGCTACCGTGCATGCCAAAGCCGTCGTCCGCCGGCGTCGACACCGTAAGGGCGACATGCAACCAACTTTTTGCCGGCAGCGTTTTGAGCACTTGCGGCAGACGCAGGCTGTCGTTGCGTGACAACTGCGGATACCACAGCACATAGGTGCCGGTGGCAAAGCGGGTCAACGCATCGCTCAGCATCGCCGGTATGTTGGTGTAATCGTTTTTGTCTTCGAACGATGGGTCGATCAACACCAATCCACGCCGTGGCAACGGCGGCAACACCGACTTGAGCCCGGCGTAACCATCGGTTGGCGCAATGATGGTGCGGCGCTGCGCCGCCGACCCGAGCGCCCGAAAATTATCCTGCAACAATGCGCTGTCGCTGGTGTGTAGTTCAAACAACCGCAGTCGATCTTGTGGCCGGGTCAGCCGTTGGGCAATCCACGGTGAACCCGGATAGGCGCGCAGCGCGCCGTCAGGATTGAGTTCACGCACCAGATCAACATATTCATCAAGTGCGGCGGGTAGATCGTGGCGGCTCCACAGCCGGCCGATGCCATCGACGTGTTCGGCGAGTTTGGTCGCATAGCCGGTATCGAGCGCGTACACACCGGCACCGGCGTGGGTATCGATGAGCCAAAACGCCGTGTCTTTCTGGCAAAAATAACGAATCAACTCGGCCAACACAAAGTGTTTCAGCACATCGGCGTGATTGCCGGCATGGAAGGCGTGGCGGTAACTCAGCATATCAACGGTTGCCGCTTTCTAGGCCCGCGCCCTGACAGCGCCGGGAATTTAAGAGGGATAAAGTGAACAAGAACCTGCGGGACTCAAATTTACCCCAATTTGTTGGTTGAAATCATGCGTTGATCAACATCGGCGGCGCGCGCGTATTCTGTCGCACAAACAAATCAGACAAGCAGGCGTAAGCTGACGGCTGGCGCAAACGACCAATGCAACCAACAGGTGGCACTTAAACAGGGGGTCAGGATGGTTGAGCATGTCGATGCAATTGTGATTGGGGCGGGTCAGGCCGGGCCGGCGCTCGCCGCACGGTGCGGCAGAATGGGCCTGAAGACGATCCTGATCGAACGCGATCAAATGGGTGGTACCTGTGTCAACAACGGCTGCATTCCGACCAAAACGCTGGTCGCCTCGGCACGTGTTGCCGCGTTGGCGCGGCGCGCCGGTGAATTCGGGGTGGTGCTCGATCAACCGCCGCGTGTTGATTTGCGGGCGGTCAAGGCGCGCAAGGATGCCATCGTCGAGGCGTCACGCAACGGCGTGGGCAACTGGATGACCAGCGCAAAAAATGTCAGCGTGATCAAAGGCCATGCGCGTTTCACCGCGGCACACGACGTCGCAGTCGATGGCCGCACCATCCGCGCCGATCGTATTTTTATCAACGTCGGCGGGCATCCGGCGGCACCGCGCCTGACGGGTATCGAAAACGTGCCATACCTGAACAATATCTCGATGATGGATATCGATTTTGTTCCGCCACATCTGGTGGTCATCGGCGGCAGTTACATCGGACTGGAATTTGCGCAGATGTACCGGCGCTTTGGTTCGGAGGTCACCGTTTGTGAAATGGGGCCGCGCCTGATCGGCCGCGAGGACGAGGATATCTCCGACGAGGTCAAGGCAATTCTTGAGCGCGAGGGCATTGCGGTGCGCCTTGGCGCGACCTGTCTAGCGGTCGAACCGAGCGGCAGTGGTTTTGAGGTTGGTGTGAGCTGTGACAGCGGCGCGCCGAAGATTGAAGGCAGCCATTTGTTGCTGGCGACCGGGCGTTCACCCAATACCGAGGATCTCGGCCTGGAACGTGCCGGTATTGCCGTTGATGCACGCGGCTATATCACCGTCAACGATCAACTCGAAACCAATGTGCCGGGTGTTTATGCGGTCGGTGACGTCAATGGCCGCGGCGCGTTTACCCACACGGCGTGGAACGACTACGAGATTGTTGCCGCCAACATGTTTGACGGCGATACGCGGCGCGTGACTGACCGTATTCCGGCCTATGCATTGTTTATTGATCCGCCGCTCGGGCGCGTTGGCATGAGTTTCAACGAGGCACGCGCCACCGGACGGCAGTTGCTTGCGGCAAAAATGCCGATGACCCGTGTCGGTCGCGCACGCGAATCAGGTGAAACGCAGGGAGTCATGAAAATCGTGGTTGACGCCG
>JANPDI010000138.1:0-36133 GCA_031431435.1 Burkholderiales bacterium | reverse complement strand
CACGTTGATCACGGACTACATCGAACAGTTCTACAATCGCAGGCGTATTCATCAATCGCTCGGCTATCGCACCCCCGAGCAAGTTGAGAAGCAGTACCTAGGTGCTTAATTGAGTTGTCCACGAAAGCCGGGCTGCCTCAGCCTGGCCCCTTTAATTACTTTAATTATCAAGATGAATACGGCGGCGGCGGGGCATGAGGGCATGCTAACAGAAAAATATATCGAGCCTGGCCCCTTTAATTATCATTGCCGATCGGCGCGTGGCGGAATTAAAGTCTGCGTGATGTTTTGATGCAGGTGACTTGGTGGTTGAAGTCACGCGATATAAACAGGCATGTTGCCACTTCTGAAGCCTTCTAAAGTATTGTCTACTATTAAAAATGTCCGTCAAAGGCGGGTTAGCTCAGTCTGTCCCCTATTATGCTTGCCCTATTATGCTTGATGGGCTTTCGATACCGCGAACGATTGCGTGACCTGCTGTCTTATTTCTCCAAATCACGGAGCGTCAACAGTTTTCCATACCCAAACATCAATTAACTTTCCATCCTTATTAAATCCCCAGTAAGCAGAGAAAATTGTTACGGTCAATGGGGTTTCTTTTTGTTCACTTATCCCTGCCCAGATGGATTGGACGCCTACAGTCTTTCCAGACTTGTGGTCGAAATATCCAGCAGTCTTAGATTGCTTGCACTTCAATTTACGCTGCGCGCAAAATGCCAGCACCTCATCAAAGCTTG
The DNA here is from genome assembly GCA_031431435.1 of Burkholderiales bacterium. Taxonomy (GTDB): domain Bacteria; phylum Pseudomonadota; class Gammaproteobacteria; order Burkholderiales; family Usitatibacteraceae; genus UKL13-2. Next base: position 35,396 of record JANPDI010000138.1, on the reverse strand, counting down.
CTCCAATAGGTGTCTTCTCAAGCAATTTTTTGCGTTCCTGAACTTCGTTTGCGCAAGCTGTCATTGCCACTGCACCCAAAACAATAAACAAGATTCGCAACATCTTCGTATTAAATATCATTTTGTTTCCCGATCTATTTTCCAAACCACCATGCTGGAAGTGGATTTTGATACCCTGGGGTATTTGCTCCTGTGGCGTCCGGGGCAGGCATATTGAAACCAGCAGCTTTCCCTAAGCCGGAAATAAAACTGTTGGAATTGTGGCCGGTGGCCCAGCCGAATATTCTTCGCGGTATAAATGTGTACTCAGATCTACGCTCATTATATTTCGCCGCCAACTCAAACAGATTATCGATGGCATCATCTTCGTTGGCATAGGTACAAGGCAATTCAAGTTTCTGTCTAAATTTGTTTGGCATGTCAACATCTTGCCGACGATTGGGGCCGTACTCCAGATATATACCATTCGGGCCTGCGCCAATAGTTGCAAACCTTCGCCCAGCAGTATCGAAGTTTTGAAATCGCGAGTCGTTTGCATAACGTGCTTGATTGTTGGGAGTAATGATTAATTTCGAATGATAGAAAGGTCCAGCCACAATGTGATTTGCATAGTCAATGTCTAAACCAAACCGGTCAGTAAAACTCAATGGACTCCCACCCACATAAGCGTATGTATTAATGCTTCCATCAAGTCCAATAGGATCACTCTGCACATACCTTCCCGTCGTGGGGTCATAGTCCCTAAAGTAGTTGTACATCGTATTCGTCTCCACATCAAAGTACTGCCCCGGAAACCGCAGATTGTACTTGAATGCTGTTGCGCCATTTACCCCGTTCGGGTTTTCATCCGGGGCGTTGTTGCCAAACGCATCCTCATTCTTCCACTCCCAAACCTTCGTATTATCGGTCGCGGTGGTGATGACCCTCGGCGTGCCCAAATGATCCGCATGAATGTAATACAGCTTCGCCACGGCCCCGGTCAATGCAATGCTTGCCGTGACATTGACGGCCGCATTGTAGTTACTGCTGCCCGCTTGGCTGGTCGTGATACCACACGCACCGATGTTGACGATGGTCACAATCGCGTTGCTCTGCAGATTGGGCGCGCTGCCGCTCATGGCTTGGTTGCTGACGGTACACGTTGCGGGTGTGGTGCTGCCAAAGATGACCGGGTTGCCGCTCTGCCCGCCGATGGCGGCGAGCGGGAAGGTGTCGCCTGCCCCGCCTGAGGCTTGGGTGGGTGCGGCAAATTGAATCACTTGCGGACCTGGCGTGACACTGATATTCAGCGTGGCGCTGGCGGCGTTGTAATTGCTGCTGCCGGCCTGACTGGCGCTGACGCTACAGTTGCCCGCACCAACAAATGTCACACGCTGGCCATTGAGATTGCCGGTGGTACATATCGCAGGCGTATTGCTGCTAAACACAACCGCATTGCCGGTCGGGCCGCCGATTGCGCTGAGCTCAGCTGTATTGTTCGGCGACGCCGCAAAGCCAATTGGGCTCATTGGGTTGCTGGTAAAGCCGGTGATGGTTTGATTGGCTTTGCCGACGTTTAGTGTCAGCGTGCTGGCGGCGCTGGTGATGCCGCGATTGTCAACGGCGCGGATGGTGATGGTGATGGGGCCAACGGCCAATGGTGCGTAGTTGAATTGGTAGGTGTCGCCACTGTTGCCACTCTGGCCTTTGTTGATTGTGTTGGTGACGTTGTTGACGATGAATTCGACGCGGCTGATGGTATGCACGGCGACTGTGGCGGTGGTCACAATTGGGATTGCGGTGAGATAGGCGATGCTGGTACCGTTGGCCGGACTGACGATGCTCAGTACTGGCCGTGGTGGGGATGCCACCGGCGCAGGCGCAATTGGTGTTGTCGACACAGGTGTGGTCGCGACGGTGCTGCCGGCACCATTGACGGCAACGACACGATTCGGATAGGTCACAGCGACTGTTGTCTGGGCAGGGGTTGGCGCGACAACAGCAGGCGGCGGTGGAACTGCCGCAATGGCAACTGGGCCATAACCATAGTTGACGCTGATCGGCGTACCAAAGATGGTGTTGCCCTGCGTGGTGTAAGCATATATGGCTGCGCTGGTTGGCGATGCCGCCAACACCATCACGCTTCGTGCGTAAAAGGGTACAAGCAGGTCGATGACGACCAACGGTGGTGGTAGCTGGACGCGCACTAAGGTGCCAATGCCGAAACTCCCGCCGGCCCCGGCCTTATTTTGTGACGAAGGTTGTGCGGCACTTGTTTTTGTTGCCACGACACTCGGTGCCGCCGGCACGGGTGGGATAACCGCATAGGGGATCCCCATCAACTGCGAATCCTGGCCAAGCCAAACAATCTGCTCGGCAACATCGACAGCCATCAGCGTTGGATTCAGCATATCCGCTTGAAATGGAATGAAGCCGATTAGCGTGCCATCCGGTGCGAAGTTATGGACGCGGCTATTACCCAGCACCCAAATGGATTGATCGGCTTCAATGCTAAAACGCCGAATTTGATCCTCAATTTGCCACTCAGCAACTTTCTGGCCCTGGGGATTGAGGGTGATCAATCGTCCCTGGACGGCGGCTATGTCCGCATCGAGTTTGGCGGTGCGGCCAACCAGACGCTCGTTGTAAGGGTCAAGTGCCATGGCCAGAATTGGCTTACTGCTGATGCTACTCAGCGCGACATCCACATCAATGGTGCCTGTGTCACTGAATCGCTGCAGCCGTTCTGTCCCGAGCACCCACACTGCGCCAGCTTCTTCCGCATACAACTGCACAACCGTATTGGTTGCCGGGCTCACGGCGATGGTGAAGTCGTTGCTATCGGTATCGACGTTTCGACGGTGGATGTTGTTGGTCGTGTGGTACCAGAACTTGAGCCCGCTATTGAGTGTAACGGTGCGCGGATTAATCGAAAATGACTGCACAACATCCGCCGCAGCGGCATAGTTGCTGTTGCCGGATTGACTCGCTGTTACGGCACAGGTGCCGGCAGTCAATACGGTGATTGCGGCTGTGGACGCGGCGCTTGTGCTTGTTGTAGTACTGGCGCCACAAGTCTCTGGCGTATTCACTGCGAAACTAATCGCCAATCCTGAGGACGCCTCTGCGCTGATGTTGACAGGCATGGCACCCAACTCTTGGCTTGCAATCGCACCCATGTTGATTGTTTGGCTGGCCCTGTTGATGGTGATCGTACTCGTGACCTGCGGTGCTGCCGTGTAGCTCGCATTGCCGGCCTGGTCAGCGGTGATGGTGCAGGTGCCTGCTGAGAGCATGGTGACGGTTGCGCCGTTGGTGCCTGACGTGGTGCAAACAGCGGGCGTGGTGCTGGCAAACGTGACAGGGTTGCCACTGTCGCCGCCGGTGGCACTCAGTGCGAGTGTATTGTTTGGTGCGGGAGCAAAGGCGATGGATACGGCCGGTGCAAAGCCAGTGATGGTTTGATTGGCCTTGTTGATGGTCACTGTTGCCGTGGTTTGTGGTGCCGGATTGTAGTTGGTGTTACCCGCTTGGTCAGCCGTGATGGTGCAGGTGCCCGCAGATAGGACGGTGGCGATATTGCCGATGACGCTGCACACCGTTGGCGTGATGCTGGCAAAGGTGAACGGGTTGTTGCTCGCACCACCACTGGTGGCCGTGAGGGTGAAGGTGTTGTTGGGTGATGGCGCGTATATGATCGGTGATGCCGGTGCAAAACCTGTGATGGTTTGTGCCGCTTTGTTGATCGTTACACTCGCGGCGACTTGTGCGGCGGCGCTGTAGTTGCCGTCACCTGCCTGATTTGCCGTGAGGCTGCACACACCTGCACTAATGACAGTAACTGTTGCACCATTCGAACCGCCAGCCATGCAAATTGTTGGTGACGTTGTACTAAACACCACCGGGCTGGTTGCGGCCCCAGCGGTGGCACTGATGCCAAACGTGTTGTTGGGTGCCACGGCAAAAGTGATCGGTGAAGCTGGGTTGAACCCCGTGATGCTTTGATTGGCCTTGTTGATGGTGATCGCGGTGGTGACCTGTGGTGCGGCCGTGTAGCCCGCGCTACCCGCCTGGTCTGCCGTGACAGTACATGTGCCGGCCGATTGGATGGTGAGTGTCGCGCCGTTGCTGCCGGACGTGGTGCACACACTTGCCGTGGTGCTGGCAAAGGTAATTGCGTTGCCGCTCGCACCACCGCTTGCCGTGAGCGCGAATGACATGTTGAGGGCGTAGGTAATCGGTGTGGCGGGGTTGAAGCCAGTGATAGTTTGATTGGCCTTGGTAATGGTAACTGTGGCAGTCGCTTGCGGCGCAGCGTTGTAGTTGGTGTTACCTGCTTGATCCGCCGTGAGGCTGCAGATGCCCGCTGTTTGCACCGTGGCGATGTTGCCGGTGACGATACAGCCGCTCGGCGTGGCGCTGGCGAAGGTGACGGGGTTGCCGCTCGCGCCACCGCTTGCCGTGAGCGCAAATGTCGCATTGGGCGCGTAGGTGATCGGCGTGGCCGGGTTGAATCCGCTGATGAGTTGGCTGCCTTTGACAACAGTGATGGTGATCGGCTCGGTCTCGTCGTAATCGTCCTTGTTGTTGGTCGCGGCGGCGGTGAGCTGGTAAATGCCGGGGGGGACATTGAGCCAATTGACTTGGTAGTTGATGCCACTGGTGGGCGTGGCTTTGCGGCCGATCAGATTGCTGCCGTTGAAGAATTCGACTTCGACGATCGGATGGTTGGACTGCTTGGCAAAGGCGTCGGCGGCGAGGCTGATGTTGGCCGGGGCGGTGTAGGTGGTGCCCGTCATCGGCGCCATCCAGATGACGCTGACTTTGCTTTTGTCCTTCTTGATGCCTTTGGCGTGGGCGGGGGTGAGAGCCAAGACGAGCCCGACAATGGCGGCGAGAGTCATTGTACAGGCGCGCATGTTGATGTTCGTGAGATTGGTTTTCATGAGGGCGCTCATTTCAACACCGCCACGGGCAGATCATTCAACCAGATGGTTTCCTGTATCGGCCTCCCACTGATATCGTATTCGCCGATCAGACGCCCGGCTTCGTCATACACAAAGCGGGTAATGGCACCTTGCGCCGCACTGTTAACCGTCTTCAACACACGTTGACCAAGGGCATTGATGCCGGATTGAATACTGACCGGGTTGGCACCGGCGAGACTGATGGCGGACGGTCGATTATCACCGCCGTATATCCAGGTCTGAATACCGTCGGTAATGCGGTTGCCGACGCTATCGTAGCCAAATGTTGTTGCCGTGGCACCGGCGAGGCTGTTCAAACGGTGACTGGTTGCGCCATAGCTATAGGTGGTGGTGCTGCCGGCAATGGTGTTGGACAACCGGTTGCCGATGGCGTCGTAGGTATAGCCCTGTGGATTGGTTGGATTACCGGCGTTCGGGGTGACGGTGGTGAGACGATCCAAATTGTCATAACCATAGGACGTGCTCTTGGCAGGATCAACCACATTGGCGGTCAGGCGCTGCAGTGCCGTGATACGGCTGGCGGCGTCATACACGATGATGGCAGGATCAATCGCGCTGTTGCCCACCGCGCCTGATTCAATCTTGGTATTGCGACCATCGAGATCAAAGTAACGCGTATGTTTGTTTGGGCTGCTGACACTGTCGTTGCCCCAGGTCCATTCACCAATCGGGCCGAACGGTTCGTAGTCGGCTGTTTTGACAATCGGCTGCCCATCAACTGATAGCCCGGTGATGCGGTTATTGAGGTAACTAACCGCAACTTTTTTGCCAGACGGCATGGTCATCTCGTCCATTTGGCCGACAGCGTTGTAGCGGTAGGCCACACTTTGATTCAGTCCGCTGATGTTTTGTGTTTTGCCTGTCACGCGACCATTGAGGTCATAGCGGTAAGTGGTGGTGCCGGTGCGGTCTGTGAAATTGCACAATCGGCCGATGCCGTTACTACAACTGTCATATCCGTAGGTAACGGTTTGTGCCGGCACCGTGCCAACCGCCGGGTAGCCGATGCTGCTGACCCGGTTCAGGCTGTCGTAGCTATAGGTGACAGTGACATTGCGCGCATCAGTCTTGGTCAGCATGTTGCCTGCAGCATCGTATGTGAAGCTGGTCGCGCCTGTGTCAGGCGACACCTGCGCGACGAGTTCGTTAAAACCGTTGTAGCTGTAGGTGGTGGCGAGGTTCTTTGGGTCGGTCACCTTGGTGAGATTGTCCTGCGCGTCGTATTCGTATTTCGTGAGCCCGACCGGTGCGTTTGGGTCGGTGACTTGTATCAGGCGGTTCAGCGCGTCATAAGCATTGGTGGTGACGCGCGCCAACGGGTCGGTCATGGTGGTCTGGTTGCCGTTGTTGTCATAGGCGTATTGCGAGACTTGGGCGGCCGCGGGGTTGGCAAACCCGGCGCCACCAATATCGCGTTGCAATCGGTTTAATGCATCGTAAACGCGGCTACGGGTGCGGGCGAGCGCACCCAGGGTATCAACAGCGCTCTCGGCAATGCGATTGCCCATGTTGTCCAAGGTATAAACCATTTTGTTGCCCAGTCCATCCTGCACTTGCACCAGACGGTGGGCACCATCGTAGGTGTAGGTGAGGAAGCTGTTGTCTGGCAGCGTCACTTTGACCAGCTGGCCGACGCCGTCGTAGTCATAGGCTGTGGTCTCCGCACCGACGGTGCGCGAAATCATGCGCTGCCGCGCATCGTAGGCCATGCTTGTGGTGAGGCCGTTGGCATCGGTCATCGATAACGGCTGGCCATGCGGGTTGTAGCTGGTGATATTTACCGTCTGTCCCCGCGCGTTGGCACTCGAGGCCAACATGCCGCGCGAATTGGCGAGCGTCAAATTCTGTGCAGGGGTATTGGGGTAGAAGGTGTTGACGCTGGTACGGCCGAGCGGATCGGTAGCCGTCAGGACACGACCAAGGGCGTCGTAAGTCCAGCTTGATGTTCTGGTGCCGGCCGGCGTCGTGACTTGGCGTTGGGTGAGGTTGCCACTACCGTCGTAGGTGTTGGTGGTGACGCGGCTGCCGCCGGTGACTGGCTCGGTGACCGTTGCAGGCAGGCGGAAGGTGGGGTGCCAAGTGGTGGTGAACTTGCGAGCGGGCGCGGTAAATGTTGATGCGACCAGCGCGGTTGAACATGAAACAGCTGACGCCAATCCTTCAACTCGCGTCAGTTCAAGATTGCGCGCGAGGTCGTATCCGTAACAAGTTTTGTTGCCCTTGAAATCGGTGCGGGAACTGACATTAAAGTTGGCATCGTAGGTAAGCGCCGTCGCGACGTTACCCGTACATCCCGGCGTGCTGCATGGCTGTGTTTCAGCCGAAACACGTTTTGTGGAATCCGAGGCGATGGTAAATGTTCGAACCAGGGTAGTGCCAAGCGGACTGATAACGCTGGTGTTGTTTCCGCCGCCGCTCAATACATACTTGTTCACGCCACCCGCATATTCCGTCGATATCGCCCTGCCGGTAGTGTCGTAAAAAAACGTCGCGTAACGAACGCCGTTTTCATCAACGATGCCGGTCAGTGCATGGTGATGGCGGACATTTTGTGTGTTTGCGAGCTCGGCATAAACGTAACTACGAATTTTTTGGTCTGGCCCCGTGACAGAAATCAGGTTGTCGGTCAAATTCGGATTCGCGCCGTTATAGCCATAGACGTAGTCGCCACCCGGCGTTGAAATTCTTGAAACCCGCCCGATTGTGTCGTAGGTGAACTGAAGTTCACGTCCAAACGGATCAACGACCACCGATAGACGACCTGCGCCATCGTAATTCAGCGTTAATGTGGCACCGCTGCGGTCGTTGATTGACACAAGCAAACCTGCCGCATTGTAGGTTTCGATCTCGTCGGCCGATGATCGCAACGCCCACCCTTGCAGCGCGCCATTTCCGTCCACAATCTTGGTGAGTTTCATGTTGACGTCAGTGTCAGACACGTAATTACCACTAACGAGTTTGAAGCCGTAATAGCCACCGGTATGTCGGTGTGCGCCGACAAAGCCAGAGGCGTCCAACTCAATATGGCGATCATAGGAAATTCGCCAGACTTTGCCGATATTGATTTTTTGGATGCCGCCAAAGCTGTTGTAGACGCGCTGAATTTGTAACGACAGGGGCGCGCCATTGGCAACATAGTCTGTTTCAATCTGAGATTTATTGAAGACACTTGCCTCGATTGGGTTACCAAATCTTGACTTGGCACAGCCGGTACATTCCTCATTTGAAATGTTTTTTGGTGACACACCAACCGGTGACGAGCACGAGCCTGGCCGTGAGATATATCCGGGCGCGAAGCTGCCGTAAAACGACCATTGCGATGGGCAAATTATTTCAAGGTTAATCGTTACGGGGCCGGCTGCGGCCCATTGTGTTCCACCGAGGGTTGGCATCATCCAACAACTTCCTTGCATCGTTGCGCGTATTGCACCGCCCTTATCTTGGGTGCCTGAAAACCACGCCGTCGGTAGGTATGCCGGGCAGGGCGGCCGAGAAGGATCAGGTACCCAAATGATTGGTGGCGTCCCTGGTTGGCGAGGACGTACAGTGTCCTCCCATACATTGGTTAGTTCTAAAAGCGTCGTGAATACGCCGCTTGCCGTGTCGCCCCGGATTAATCCACCAAACGGGGACGGCGTGTAATACAGCCCAGGTGTTGCGGCTACACACGTCAGCGGCCCACCGTCCTGGCGGCATGAGCCAGGGGGAAATATGCTTTGGGCGATTGAGGGGCCCGCGTATCCGCCAACCAACAGGCCGATCAATGTGAATGCCGTTGCGATAGCGGCGCGACAACGGGTTGGGTTACGTTTCTCAGGCGCAAACACAGCGGTCACTCGGCTCTGATATTGACTCGTCATTTGATTTTGCCCTTTGAGACGGCAATTCGCATTTCGTCATTGGAACAATCTGGCGTAAGCCGGAAAAAGCGATTCGGCAGACGATGTCAAAAATTGACAACGCCACTACTTTAATTAACTTATGCAATAATTTCAAGCAAGTTTGATTGGAGCTGATGTAAAAATGCCAATCGCAGGTCAAAATTTTTGTTTTGCCGCAAAGACGGGCAATATATCGGGAGAAAGGGCTTTCGCTGGCTGGGCAGTCGAAGCGGGCCGCTGCTTGCAAATCTGCGGGTGGTGGCGACGCCAATAGCGTGCAGGTTGGCAGATTGGTGGGCGGTACTGGGATCGAACCAGTGACCCCTGCCGTGTGAAGGCAGTGCTCTACCGCTGAGCTAACCGCCCCAACTTCGGTAAGGGGCGAATTTAAGCATAATCGCGCCATAATGGCAATTTACCGCCTGACGAGTGAGCCTGCTTTGCCTTCCGACACCAAACGCATTATCAAAAAACCGACCATTACCTTGTCCGCCAAACCATCACAGGCGGGCAAACCGGTTGTCGACCGTGCGTTTTCAACACGTGCCAAGGATGCTGCGCGTCGCAGCGGCCGTACGTTGTTTGAACCGGTTGCGCCGGCAGAAAAGGCCGTTGACCCACGTCCCCCCGCAGGTCGTGCGCCACGCGGTGAGCCTGACAACAATGCCATCCGGCGGCGTCGCGCGACCGAACCTGCGGCGTCGGCCGCAACCAGCCGTGGACCTCGTGCCGACAACGCCGGCCGCACGGATCGCAATACGCGTTCCGGCCGCGGCGACCAAACGCCAAACGCCGGTGCGGCAGCCAGCCCGACAACGTCGCGCCGGTCCGCCGACGCACGCGCCGACCTGCGCCGCCCGGCAGACGCCCGCCGTTCGACCGAACCGCGCCGTGGCGGCAAGATGCGCGACCAGCGCGATCGCAGCGCGGTTGAAGGTCAGGCTGCCCCGGTGGTAAAGCTGCCACCCCGCGAGCCGGACGGCATGATGCGGGTCTCAAAATTGTTATCCGAACAGGGACTCTGTTCAAGGCGTGAAGCAGACAGCTACATTGTGCGCGGCTGGGTTCTTGCGGACGGCGTGCGCATTACCGAGCTCGGCACCCGGGTATTGACAACGACCAAATTGACACTCGATCGCGAAGCCGCCGCCATGCAGGAAATGCGCATGACGATCCTGATGAACAAGCCGATCGGTTATGTTTCCGGCCAGGCAGAGGACGGTTATCAGCCCGCAAGTGTGTTGGCGGTTGCGGAACATCAAGTTGAATCGGACGACGTAAAGTTTCACCACGAACACCGGCGGGGCTTGGCACCTGCCGGGCGGCTCGATATCGATTCAACCGGATTATTGGTGTTGACCCAGGACGGGCGCATCGCCAAACAACTGATTGGTGAAAACAGCGAGGTCGACAAGGAATATTTGGTGCGGGTCGAGGGCAAAATTTCAGAGCGTGAACTGAAACTGCTGAACCACGGCCTGTCGCTCGACGGTGAAGTGTTAAAACCGGCGATTGTCCGCTGGCAAAATGAAGACCAGCTCAACTTTATTTTGCGCGAAGGCAAAAAACGCCAGATTCGGCGCATGTGTGAGGCAGTTGGCCTGACCGTCACCGGCCTGAAGCGGATTCGTATCGGCAAAATCAAGCTGGGTGACTTGCCGGTCGGCAAATGGCGCTTTTTGGGTGACGACGAGTCGTTTTAGGCTACCTTCCCGGTTTGGTGCTGACTTATAATCCGCGCACCATCCCTTCCACCCCGTTTTGCGCGGCATTTGCCGCCTGATGTTTCATCTCATGTTTGTGTTGTTTTTGCCGAAAGTCACCAAATGAAATTCAGATTCCCCATTGTCATCATCGACGAAGATTTTCGTTCCGAAAATACGTCGGGGCTGGGCATTCGTGCGCTCGCCGCCGCCATGGAGACCGAGGGCATGGAAGTGCTCGGGGTGACCAGCTACGGGGATTTGTCGCAATTTGCGCAACAGCAAAGCCGTGCGTCGGCGTTTATCCTGTCGATTGATGATGAAGAGTTCACCCCCGGCCCGGAGCTTGATCCGGCGGTGCTGAACCTGCGCGCGTTTATCGAAGAGATTCGCTTCAAGAATGCCGACATTCCAATCTATCTTTACGGCGAAACTAAAACGTCGCAGCATTTGCCGAACGACATTCTGCGTGAGTTGCACGGCTTTATTCACATGTTTGAAGACACGCCGGAGTTTGTCGCGCGCCATATCATCCGTGAGGCAAAGGCCTATCTTGACGGGCTGGCACCACCATTTTTTCGCGCGCTGGTGCATTACGCCCAAGATGGTTCGTACTCATGGCATTGTCCCGGGCACTCGGGTGGTGTTGCTTTCTTGAAGTCGCCGATTGGCCAGATGTTCCACCAATTTTTTGGTGAGAACATGTTGCGTGCCGACGTTTGTAATGCCGTCGAAGAGCTTGGTCAGTTGCTCGACCATACCGGACCGGTGGCCGCATCAGAACGAAATGCCGCGCGCATTTTCAGCGCCGATCATTGTTTCTTTGTCACCAACGGCACCTCAACATCGAACAAAATGGTTTGGCACGCGAATGTCGCGCCGGGTGACACCGTGATTGTTGACCGCAATTGCCACAAGTCGATTTTGCATTCGATTATCATGACCGGCGCCAACCCGATTTTCCTGATGCCGACGCGCAATCATCTGGGCATCATCGGGCCGATCCCGCTGGAGGAGTTTTCGGTCGAGAGTATTCAGCGGAAAATCGACGCCAACCCGTTCATCACCGACAAAAAAGCCAAGCCGCGCATCCTCACCATCACCCAATCGACTTACGACGGCGTGATGTACAACGTCGAAATGCTCAAGGATTCCCTCGGCAGCCGTGTTGAGACGCTGCATTTTGATGAAGCCTGGCTGCCACACGCAACATTCCATCAGTTCTACAAAAATATGCACGCCATCGGCGACGTCAACAACGGTCGGCCGCGCTGCAAAGACGCGATGATTTTTGCCACCCATTCGACGCATAAATTACTGGCCGGCATTTCCCAGGCGTCCCAAATCCTCGTGCAGGAATCCGAAACGGTCAAACTCGACCGGACGCGCTTCAACGAAGCGTATTTGATGCACACCTCAACCAGCCCGCAATACGCCATCATTGCATCGTGCGATGTGGCGGCGGCGATGATGGAGCCGCCCGGCGGTACCGCGCTGGTGGAAGAGTCGATTTCTGAGGCATTGGACTTTCGTCGCGCCATGCGCAAGGTTGACGCCGAGTTTGGCAAAGACTGGTGGTTCAAGGTCTGGGGCCCGGATAAGCTCGCGGAATCGGGCATCGGCAGCCGCGAACAATGGATGTTGAAGGCCAATGAAAAGTGGCACGGCTTTGGCAATCTCGCGCCGGACTTCAACCTGCTCGACCCGATCAAGTCGACCGTCATCACCCCCGGCCTCGATGTCTCGGGTAAATTCGCCAAGACCGGTATTCCGGCGTCGATTGTCACCAAGTTCCTCGCCGAGCACGGCGTGATTGTGGAGAAGACCGGGCTCTATTCGTTTTTTATCATGTTTACCATCGGCATCACCAAGGGCCGCTGGAACACGTTGTTGACCGCGCTCCAGCAATTCAAGGACGACTACGACCGCAACGTGCCGATGTGGAAAATCCTGCCGGAGTTTGTCGCCAGCCAGCCGCGTTACGAACGACTCGGGTTGCGTGACCTGTGCCAGCAGATCCACGATATGTATCGCGAAAACGATGTGGCACGGCTCACCACGGAAATGTATTTATCCGATATGCAGCCGGCCATGAAACCAGCCGACGCTTACGCCAAGTTGGCGCATCGTGAAATTGACCGTGTGCCGATCGATGATTTAGAGGGCCGCATCACCAGCATGTTGCTGACACCCTATCCGCCCGGTATTCCATTGCTGATTCCGGGTGAGCGGTTCAATAAAACCATTGTGCAGTACCTGCAATTTGCGCGCACCTTCAACCAGACCTTCCCCGGCTTTGAAACCGATATTCACGGATTGGTCGAGCAAGAGGTGGACGGCAAATTGCAGTATTTCCTGGATTGTGTGCGCATATGAACGTTGCGCCGACCATTGTGCCTGCCTCGCGCGGAATGGCGCTCGTTGTTGACGACGACGAGGCGACTCGCATGTTTGTCGAGCACGCAATGGTCAAACTGGGTTTTGCCGTGAAAACCGCTGCCGACGGCATGGCGGCACTTGAGCTTTGCCAAAATGAAACATTCGATTTCGTCATATGCGACATGCGCATGCCGAAGTTGTCGGGAATCAGTTTTCTCAAGAATGTGCGGATGCGCGCCCCACAATCGGCGCGACGCGTGATTTTCCTGACCTCAATTGACGATTCGGTGACCAGGCGCGAAACCTTGGAGGCAGGCGCGCAAGACTATTTGGTCAAACCGGTTTCGGCAGCCAAGCTGGCTCAAACCATCGACAAACACATGCATTAATGCATTCGATCAAACCCGCTGTTTGAAGTAGAATAAATGCCGTATCAGATGTTGTGTGGGAGAGTGCTGTTGCCAGCAGACAGCCGCCGAAGGCGCAATCACCCGAAATCGCTCAGGTAACAGGAACCACACAACGTAAAACTCTGGAGAGAAGTCGCAGCGGTCATGCGGCTCACCGAAGGGGCTACCGGATCAACCGATCCGGGAAACTCTCAGGTAGATAGGACAGATGGGTAAACATTGGCGTTCCATGGAACGCCTTTCCCCATCATCACCGGTCCCGTCCATGCTCAAACGCACCCCGCTATTTGATTCCCACCTTGCCTGTGGTGCAAAGATGGTCGATTTCGGCGGCTGGGAAATGCCGCTGCACTATGGCAGCCAGGTCGAAGAACATCATTATGTACGCCGCGACGCCGGCATGTTTGATGTTTCACACATGCTTAATGTCGACGTCAACGGCGCGGCGTGCCGATCATTCCTGCGGGTGCTGGTCGCCAACAACGTCGACAAACTGCAAACACCCGGCAAGGCGTTGTATTCGTGCATGCTCAACGAAGCGGGCGGCGTCATCGACGACCTTATCATTTATTTTTTGAGCGAGAACCACTTCCGGATTGTGGTGAACGCCGGCACCGCCGATAAAGACGTCGCGTGGATGCAAAAAATGTCGGTGGATCGCGGCTTTGCTGTGACCATCACACCACGCCGTGATCTGGCCATGATCGCCGTACAAGGCCCCAACGCGCGTGAGAAATTGTGGCAGGTCTGGCCGCACGTGCGTGCCGCCACCGAGTCGCTGGTGCCGTTTTCGGCCCATGTTTCAGGCGACATCATGGTGGCGCGTACCGGATACACCGGCGAAGAAGGGTTCGAGTGTGTATTGCCTGCCAATGAGGCGGCGGCCTTCTGGATGGCACTCAGGGATGCCGGCGTGTTTCCCGCCGGGTTGGGCGCCCGCGATACGCTGCGCCTCGAAGCCGGCATGAATCTTTATGGCAATGATATGGACGAAACGATTTCGCCGCTCAATGCCGGGCTTGCGTGGACGGTTGACATGAAGTCGGCGCGCGAATTCATCGGTCGGCCTGCACTCGAGCGTGACGGAAAATCGCATTCGTTTGTCGGCCTAAAGCTGCTCGATCGCGGCGTGTTGCGTTCACACATGAAAGTCGCGACGGCGCACGGTGACGGCGAGATCACCAGTGGTACCCATTCACCCACACTCGGTTTTTCAGTGGCAATGGCGCGGGTGCCAAAAGCTGTTGCCGTTGGCGACACCGTTGATGTTGATATTCGCGGCAAGCCGATGCCCGCACAGGTTGTAAAAATGCCGTTTGTCCGCAACGGCAAAGCGCTGATTTCCTAATCCCAACCATCATCCATCAACCACCGTCCACTTACCCCGGAGCCATCATGAATATCCCCGCCAATCTGAAATACACCAAATCACACGAATGGGTCCGCACCGAAGCGGATGGCACGTTGACCATCGGTATCACCGATATCGCGCAGGATATGTTGGGTGATTTGGTGTTTGTCGGCGACGTCAAAGTCGGCGAAACACTTGTCGCCGGCGACACCGCCGGTGTGGTCGAGTCGGTCAAGGCGGCGTCCGATATTTACGCGCCGGTGAATGGCGAGATTATTGAATTCAACGGCACACTCGACGCGACGCCGGAAGTCCTGAACGGGGCGCCGTATGACAACTGGATTTTCAAAATGAAGCCGGCCAGTCTGGCCGACGTCGGCAACCTGCTTGACGCCGCGGCGTATCAGGCCGTCGCCACCGCCTGATCGCACCAGCCAACATTGAACAACCAATCATCCAGCGAGTTTGTATATGAATCTGATGTCTCTGACTGAATTAAACGACGGTAGTGAATTTCACCGCCGCCATATCGGCCCGCAGCAAGACGAACTGGCCGACATGCTAAAGGTCGTCGGTGCGGATTCGCTTAATACGCTGATGGAAAAAATCGTGCCGCTGAATATCCTGAAGCGCGACGCGCTCAACCTGGCGGCACCACGAACAGAACAGGATGTGTTGGCCGACCTGAAGCGCATCGCCGGCAAAAACAAGGTGTTTAACAGTTTTATCGGGCAAGGCTACTACGGCACGTTTACCCCGACAGTCATTCTGCGCAATATTCTGGAAAACCCGGCGTGGTACACCGCCTACACACCGTACCAGCCCGAAATCGCCCAGGGTCGGCTCGAGGCGCTGCTCAATTTTCAGACCATGGTGTGTGATTTGACCGGTATGGAAATCTCCAATTCGTCATTGCTCGACGAAGCTACGGCGGCAGCCGAGGCGATGACGCTGGCCAAACGCAGCGCCAAATCAAAAAGCAACACCATCATTGTCGCCGGGGATTGCCATCCACAAACCATTGCCTTGATTCAAACCCGTGCAGAACCGCTGGGCTTGGAGGTCAAGGTTGGGTTTGCACCGGCACTGATGGCGGCGGGCGATTATTTTGCTGTCGTAGTGCAATACCCATCGACCTCGGGCCAGATCCACGATATCCACGATATGGCTGACTTTGTCAAATCTGCGCACGACAAGGGTGCGTTGTTCATCGCCTGTGTTGATCTGTTGGCGCTGACCCTGTTGAAGCCGCCGGGTGAGTGGGGCGCCGATATTGTGGTGGGTTCATCGCAACGATTTGGGGTGCCGTTTGGTTTTGGCGGACCACATGCGGCGTTCCTGGCGTGCCGTGACGCATTCAAACGATCGATGCCCGGTCGTCTGGTGGGTGTCTCGGTCGATGCGCAGGGCAATCGTGCGTTGCGTCTGGCGATGCAAACGCGTGAACAACATATTCGCCGTGAAAAGGCGACGTCGAACATTTGTACCGCGCAGGTATTGCTGGCCGTGATGGCTGGTATGTATGCGGTGTATCACGGCCCGCGCGGCTTGACCGCGATCGCCCGACGCACCCACACCATGGCATCGACTTTTGCCGCCGGTGTGTCGCAACTGGGCTACGAGGTGATACCGGTGCACGCCTTTGACACGATCAGCGTGCGGGTCGGCGACAAACACCAACAAATTCTTGAAGCAGCAGTTGCACGTGAAATCAACCTGCGTGATTTTGGCGAGTCTCCGGTCGTCGGCGTGTCGTTTGACGAAACCCATGGTGTCACCGACGTCGAACAGCTGCTCGCCATCTTCGCAACAGCGGCGGGAAAACCCGCGCCACAGTTCGCCGACATCAAGGCCGTATCAATGATTCCGGCAGCACTTGCGCGTAGTTCGCCATTTTTGACCCACCCGGTGTTCAACACGCATCATTCGGAAACCGAAATGCTGCGTTATATCCGCCAATTGTCGGATAAAGATCTGGCACTCGACCGGGCGATGATCCCGCTCGGCTCGTGCACCATGAAACTCAATGCGACCAGCGAGATGATTCCGGTGACTTGGTCGGGATTCAACGGTGTGCATCCGTTTGCACCGGTTGCGCAGACCGAGGGCTATCAGGAACTGACTTCAACACTCGAAGCGCAGCTGTGTGAAATCACCGGCTACGACGCCGTTTCGCTACAGCCCAACTCCGGTGCGCAGGGTGAATATGCCGGGTTACTGGCGATTCGCGCCTACCACCGGTCGCGCGGCGAGGGCCATCGTGATATCTGTCTGATTCCATCGTCAGCACACGGCACCAATCCGGCGTCGGCGCACATGGTTGGCATGGACGTGATTGTCACCGGCTGTGATGAAAACGGAAACGTTGATGTTGCCGAATTGCGCGCCAAGGCGGATCAATACAAAGATCGACTGGCGGCGTTGATGGTGACGTATCCATCCACGCACGGCGTGTTTGAAGACGCTATTACAGAAATCTGCGACATCATTCACCGCCATGGCGGACAGGTTTACATGGATGGCGCAAACCTGAACGCACTGGTGGGTGTGGCGCAGCCGGGCAAGTTTGGTTCTGACGTTTCGCATTTGAATTTGCATAAGACGTTTTGTATTCCACACGGCGGCGGCGGGCCGGGTGTCGGCCCGATCGGCGTGCGTGCGCATCTTGCACCATTTTTGCCGGGGCACCTGATGAAAGCCGACAACGTGGTTGGTGCCGTCAGTGCCGCACCGTTTGGTTCGGCGTCGATTCTGCCGATTTCATGGGCGTATATCGCCATGATGGGTGCATCGGGTTTGCGCCGCGCAACCGAAGTTGCCATCCTCAGCGCCAATTACATCGCCAAACGATTGGCACCGCACTACCCGGTGTTGTATTCAGGCCACGAAGGTCTGGTCGCACACGAGTGTATTCTCGACATCCGCCCGATCAAAGAGGCGACCGGTATCAGCAATGAAGATATTGCCAAACGGCTGATCGACTACGGCTTTCATGCGCCGACCATGAGTTTTCCGGTGGCGGGCACATTGATGATTGAGCCGACTGAATCCGAGCCAAAGGTCGAGATTGACCGCTTTATCGACGCGATGATCCAGATTCGTCAAGAAATCACCGCCATTGCCGACGGCAAGATTGACCGTGAAGACAATCCGCTAAAAAATGCGCCACACACCGTTGAAATGTGTCTCGCCGAAAATTGGGTGCACGATTACACACGCGAAATGGCGGCGTTTCCGGTGCCCGGCTTACGACAGAACAAATATTGGGCGACGGTGGCGCGTGTGGATAACGTTTACGGTGATCGTAACTTGGTGTGTTCGTGTCCGCCGATGGAAGCGTATGTGAGTGATGCCATCGCAGTAGGGTAGTGTCGCAGAACACCAAAGTGCAAGCAGGACGGGCGTTTCCAAGCATAAATGCGTGAAAACGCCCGCCAAATCGCGCTTTAGACGGATTCTACCTTGGCATTGTGCAATCGATTACGTGGATTGCAATGTGGCGCGATCGATCCTCGGGTACCTGTACCTTTAGCTGCTCGAAAAGCTGGTTTGGCGTCGTCGGTTTACGTCCCGTAGATGGCCTAACCATCTTATCGCCACCAAACCAGAGCGCAACGAAAATGCCATGGCCCTGCGCGGAGGGTATTCAGAATTTTGTGTTTTTCGATTTTGTCATGCGGTTCAAAACAGCGCTGCTCAGCCAGTTGCACAATGTGTGCGCAACTTCGCCCGGTGATTCAAGCGGCGCGAAATGCCCGCTATTCGGAATAACGATTCTGCTAGCGGTGGGTAACAGTGCACACATTTTGGCTTGTTGCGCGCTATTGCAAAGCGTGTCGAGCGACCCGCGCGCGACCAAACAGGGCACGACGATGTCGGGCAGTATTGCCCATGCAGCTTGGCGTGTCATGAGTGCGGCGGATTGTGCAGCAAATACACCGGTACCGGCGGCGAGCGCCATATCGGCCACGATAGCGCGCGCGGTTGCCTGCGCGGTTGCTTGCGCGGTTGGCTGCACTTGCGGTTGCGTCATGTCGACACTTTTTGGTTTCGCAAAGTAGGCTGACGTAAAAACGGTTTCGATCATTTCGCGAAAGGTGTTTGCGCTTTGATCGGTGTGTTGCATGCGTGCGAGTATGGCGTTGCGCCCGGCATTTTTTATTTTTGTATCTGCGTCACCCACAACGCCGAACAGCGCAATCGCCGCAATGCGTTTGGGCGCTTGCCGCCACATATCGAGTGCCACCATACCGCCCATCGAATGGCCGATGGGAATCAGCGTGCCACTGGTTTGGCAAAGCGCGCGCGTCGCCATCGCCGCAATGCTGCTATCGCACTTGTAGTCGATGAAATGGGATCGGTGTTTGCCGCCAATGCGTGTTGCGACATCGCGCCAAACACGTTCATCACATAACGTGCCGGGCAAAAAACACAGTGTTGGTGACCGCAGGCCTGTTGGTGAGCTCATGAGAGAGGCCAGTTGCCATGCGCGCCATCGACCACGCTCACTTAAGCGCGGCTGACGACAAAAACTTCTGCGTCGCTGAGCGCTTCAAGTGATCTCGCCATGCCGCAGGGAATGGTGAATGTGTCACCCGGGCCGAGTGTGAGATCGTGTTTGTCATTGCGCCAGACAAACTCGCCCTTATGTACGAGCAATACCTCGACCGCGTCTGATGTGTGTAATGGTGTCTTTGCACCGGCACCAAACGAATAATGATTGAGTGCGAAACTGTGCGGGTGAAGCTTCGCCAGCGGCGGCACTGGTATCGGCGGGCCTGCGGTCGCACGCGTTTGCGTGAGCAGTGGATGATGACGAATGCCGTTGTTTTCGACGCCTGCCTGCGGATGCCGCAATACCGAGCGCTGCATTTGATCACTTGTCGGCGTGCGGATATAGGCGATTTGGCTTGGGAGCGACGAGTGTACAACCTGCGACTCATCCTCAACGGCTTCACCAAGCGTTTTGTCAATCAGGCTGCCGTCCTTGAGCAGCACTAAACCGTAATCGCGCGCTTTATCAATTACATGCGGTGCCCAATGCACGCGCCCGGGATCATCCCCGCCCAGTATCGCGAACATAAAACCAACACTTTCACCAATATTTTCAAAGCCGCGAAAAATGTGTATTGGGATGGTGATGGTGTCGCCCGGGAAAAGTATTACGTCGCCTGCGTTACCGTGCTCGCCCCAAAAAAAACGCCACTTGCCCGTGTGAATAATAAATACCTCTTCGGTATCGTGGCTGTGCAGCGAATTAGTGCAGCCAGACGGCTGCCGCGCGGCACCAATATTAAAACCATGCGGCTCGCGGATATGTACATATTGATGCGGGTTTTCAGCCACACCGGGGCCGATGATGGTGAAATTTTCTTTTTGGTCACTGCCCGGGCTGCGTGCATCAATAAATGCGTTGGTGCAGGGCCGCAACTCCTGATAGCGCACCAATCGATCGCGCAGCGCCTCGGGAAACGAATGTGCCTTGACTGAATCTTTAATGTCGCGCATCACAAAGCGCCTCGATCGTCGGCTATTTCAGCAAAAATTGGGGTGGATGTTTGCATGGTTTGTGTGTTCGTCCGGCTAATGTCATACATCAGGCAAGCTGCCGCCCGCCGTCAACTGACAGCACCACGCCGGTTGAAAACGTTAAATGTGTGGCGGCGGCGACAACCGCGCGGGCGACTTCAGCAGGCGTGGTTAAGCGCGCGAGCGGCGTTCGTTCTGCCTGTTCGTCACGCCAATGTTGGTCCATTTTTTTGACAAATTCAGTGTCAACCAGACCAGGTGACACCGACAGTACGCGAATTGATGGTGCCAGCGCGCGGGCGAGCGATTTGGTCAGGTTGTCGAGGGCCGCTTTTGAAGCGCAATAGGCGATATTGCTGCCCATCGCGCTCACCGCCGCAATCGATGAAATATTGATAATCAGTGCTGATTCACGGCGCTTAAGCAAATACAGCATGGCGCGGGTCACCGCAATCGGGCCGCGTACATTAGTGGCAAAAATCGTATCAATCAGCGCATCATCAAGCGCATCCAGATCCGCATGTGGCACAAAGCGTGTTGTGCCCGCACAATTAACAACAACATCGAGCGCGCCATAACGCGTATCAATCTCACGCGCAAGCGCATGCAAGGCTTGGCTATCAGTGACAGGTGCCGGTAGTGCGACATGCTCTGTGCGCGCAGTGTCGGCTTGGTCGGATGCAAACAATGCGCCCGCGAGTGCCTCTGCCGCAGCGGCAGAGCGGTGATAACCCACAATCACGTTGGCCCCCTCACGCGCCAGCGACTGGCAAATCGCCTCGCCGATGCCGCCCGCCCCACCCGTGACAAGTGCGACCTTACCCGCGAGGGGCAATGACGGTGGTGCAATTGGCAGCGCAGCAGCCATCAACAATCGTCCCTATTCAGCGGCTGACAGGCCAAGCCGCCGCACGCGGATATCGGCTTGCTCTTGATGCCCGGCAAAATGTTCCAGTGCACAAAGCCTTGAGCAGTATTCGCCAATCATCACCGAGGCTGCATCGGTTAACACACGCTGATAAGTGTGCGTCTTGATAAACTTGCCGACCCACAATCCGCCCGTGTAGCGCCCCGCGCGGTTGGTTGGCAGCGTGTGATTGGTACCAATAACTTTGTCACCATATGAAACATTGGTGCGATGACCTAAAAATAGCGCGCCATAGTTGGTCATGCGCGCCAAAAACCAATCGGGGTCACGCGTCATCACCTGTACATGTTCGGAGCAAATGCGTTCCGCCTCGGCCAGCATTTCATCATCGGTATCGCACAAAATTATTTGCCCATAATCTTGCCACGCCACGCTCGCCACATCGCGCGTGGCGAGTCGTTTGAGCACGGCTTCAATCTGCGCGGGCAATTCGGCGGCTAATTTTTTGCTGGTGGTGATACACACTGCGGGTGAATTCGGCCCATGCTCGGCCTGGCCGAGTAAATCCACCGCGACTAATTCGGCATCAACGCTGTCATCACATATCACCATGGTCTCGGTAGGGCCGGCAAAAAGATCAATGCCGACGCGGCCATAAAGCTGGCGCTTGGCTTCAGCCACATAAGCATTGCCGGGTCCCACCAGCATATCGACCGGAGCCACATGCTCAGTGCCCAGCGCCATCATGGCAATTGCCTGCACGCCACCGACCACATAAATCTCATCTGCACCCGCCATCGCCATCGCCGCCACAATGGCCGCGGCGGGTTTACCTTCAAAGGGCGGGGCGCAGGCAATCACCCGCTTCACCCCCGCCACCTTGGCGGTGAGCACCCCCATATGTGCCGAGGCCAGCAGCGGATATTTGCCGCCGGGCACATAGCAGCCCACAGAATTCATCGGAATATTTTTATGCCCCAGCACCACGCCGGGCAATGTTTCCACCTCGACATCGCGAATGGAGAGCATTTGTATTTGTGCGAAGCGTTTGATTTGTGCCTGGGCAAACGCGATGTCATCAATGGCTTGCTTTGGCAGTGAGGCGATGCAGCCGGCAATTTCAGCGTGACTCAAGCGCAGCGAAGCAGGCGTCCAGCGGTCAAATTTGGTGGAGTAGTCGCGCACTGCCACGTCACCACGCGCCTCAATATCAGCCAGTATGTCTTCAACGGTTGCGCGCACATCGGCATTAATCGCCGCTTTTTGACCGGCGGTTTTGCCGTGTTTTTGGATGGTGATCATGCGTTATCCTTAAATATATTTCGACGTCCGGGATGGTGGCGCTCGCTTATACAAAAAGCATATTCAAAAATGCACAGCCTCGACGCGAGCAGTTGCGGATTATTTTGACTTAAAATGTACTGCGAATGCAAATTTAGTTGTTATTGGTAAAACAGCCGTCCAACGCGCATAATTCGCGCAACATAAATGACTTTAGTTGCATCCGCTTGCATAAACCACATAAACTGTCGACGCTAGATACAATCGGTCAATGTCACCCGTAGCGGCTTAATTTTACAAATTTCACCATCATCCATTATGCGTGTTGACCCTCCAGCGCAACCTGCATCGGTCCCCGCCATGCGCGGATTTGACGCTGAATTTAGCAACCTTGACACCTATATTCGCGTGATCACGGCGCGCATTTGGGAAGGTCGCCGGATTGACGATATTTACCGCTACTACAGCAACCCCTGTGTGGTTGAGACGCCCGCATCGGTGTCGACCGATATTGAGGACGTTGTCCGCGGGACACGCGCCACCCTGGTTGCCTTTCCTGATCGGCGGTTATTGGCCGAAGACATTATTGTGTCGGGCGATGCGGTGGGTGGATTTCTCAGTTCACACCGCATCATCTCGACTATGACGCACGCAGGCGATGGCGCATTTGGTGCGCCGACGGGTAACAAAGTAATCGTGCGTACGATTGCTGACTGTGTCTGCCGGGACAATCGCATCGTTCATGAGTGGTTAGTGCGCGATCAATCGGCGATTGCCAAACAAATCGGCATTGCACCTGCGGCGCTGGCAAGGCGCTGGTTGGCCGTGTCACAAGTGCAGGACGAAAAGTGCAAAGTGCAATCAGGGCGGGCAGTTTGGGGCAAAAGAGCCGCAAACGCCGCGCCAGATGGATACTTTTCGTTTTTCAGTGATGATGCAGATGCCCAACTTTATGCCAATGCGATAGCCGACTTTTCGGGTGCAATCAACGCAGCGGGCGCGTACGACGAGGCCGTCCATCAATGCGCGCCGGGTGGTCGAACGCATCACGGTCGCGATGACGCGGCGGGTTATTGGCGGCAGTTATTTTCATGCTTCAGCGTCAAAGATTTTGTCATCGAACACCTGGCCGTGCAGGCCGACGACGGTCGCGCCAAGCGCATCGCGCTTCGCTGGCGCGCGAGGGCAGTACACTGCGGCGCGGGTGAATTTGGCGCAGCGACCGGCAAAATTGTCGAAGTCATGGGCATCAACCACGTTGAAATCTGGCGAAACCTTGTCATCCGTGAATGGGTGTTGATCGATGAAATCGCGCTGTGGATGCAGGTGTTAGCCGATGAGCGCGTTGTCCAGTGATGAGTCCGATCAGCGCAAAGTCTTAGCCGCGATTTTTGCTGATAACGCGCGCGCGCCGTCCAGCAAAAATTGATGGTCAGATGCCAGCATAAATAGCGATGCGCCCTTGGCGTGCCAGGTTAAAACGTTCTCACTTGGCGGAATAAACATGCCTACAGGCTTATTGTGGCGACGCCCTGCCTCGCAAATTTTCTCAACCGCTGCCACCACTTTTGCGTCTGTCGGTGAGGTGAGGCCCAGCGATAACGTCAAATCCATGCGCCCGACGAATAAACAATCGATGAGCGGCACACTCGCAATCGCGTCCAGATGGGCTAATGCTTCTGCATCTTCAATTTGCGCAATCACGGTGGTAACTGCCGCGCTAGCAGCGATGTGTTCCGCCATGGTTTTGGTGGTGTAACACGCGCTGCGGCTGGAGCCTGCATAGCCACGCCCACCGCCAATTCCCGGCGCGTAATGCGCGGCTTGAGCGAGTGCGGCGGCGGTTGTTCCGGATACAACGTGCGGTAAAACAATACCCGTCGCACCCGCATCCAGGGCGGTCAATATTTCGCCCGCATTGCCCGTTTGTACCCGCACAAATGACGGCATATCGGCCGCGCGCAGGGCGGCGATACAACCATCAATCTCAATACGCGCAAACGGCGCATGTTCAGCATCAATGCAAACGCAATCGAGTGGAGATAAGCCGAGCACCTCGCAGACAATAGGCGAGGGTGTTTTGAGGAACGTGCCCATCATGAGTTCGCGATTGTTTAAGCGCGATTTGAACGACTCATGACGCGGTTGCATCGTGGCGGCAGACATTTTTACGACTTCCACAATCGTTTGGTCGCAATCGCCGCGCCCTCGACGAGCGAGGCTAATTTTGCATATACGATTTCGCCATCGACATTGCCGAAACCGGCGAAGGTTGAAAAGCCACAGTCAGTGCCCGCAATCACCCGATCACGTCCGACGATATTGGCAAACCGTTCGATTCGCTCGGCCACCAGCAGCGGGTGCTCAATAAAATTGGAAACAGAATCCAGCACGCCGGGCGCCAAAATTTTATCCGCCGGTATTTTGCTGTCCCGAAACACCGTCCACTCGTGTGCGTGGCGCGGGTTGCATGATTCAAACAACAGCATCTGTGGCTTGGCGGCAAGTGCGATTGGCAACACCACATCCATCGGTGCGTCGCAATGGTGCGGGCCTTCGTAATTGCCCCAGCAAATGTGCATGCGCATTTTTTCAGCCGGGATATTACGCGTCGCGTGATTAAGCGCTTGGACATGTTGGTAGGCCAGGCTGACGTATTCACTTTCCGTTTTATCTTTGAACAACATATGCCGCCCCAGCCCCAAATCGGGGCAATCGAGCTGCAGCTGAAAGCCCGCCGCCACAATCGCCTCATACTCCGGCTGCATTGCATCGGCCAACGCATACAAATACGCCTCATAAGTGGGGTAAAACTCATTCGGCTGGAAGAGTGAAATCACGCCGGGCGAGGCGGCATTCATGAATACACCGACTGGCGGCGTGACGCTGAGTGACTTAATCGCGGCGTGGCAGTTATCAAGGTCAACGGTCAGCGGGGCGAGGGTCTTGGCTTTGACTTCCGCCACACAGCGCGGGCGTCGGTAGCTAGGCGTTCCACCGCTGGACGCCATGCGCTTCATAAATGTTGGGAATGCCTCCAAATCTTGCGGCGTGCGGCGCGGGCTGTCACCGTCAAAGCCGGTGATGCGGTCTTTGATGTAAGTGGCGTAGCTAATTTTGGATTGTTCACCATCACTCACCCAATCCACCCCCACCGCAGTTTGCCGCGCAATCACAGCTTTAGTGGCCTGCGCCATCGTGGCTGCATAGTCGGCGTGATCATAGGGACTGCCTAATTCGCGCGCGAAAATAAGCTCGGTTACTTTGGATGACCGCGGTAAGCTGCCGACGTGTGTGGTGAGGATACGATTGTGGCTGGTGTTTGTCATGGAAATTTGTGTGAATGGTTGTTTGAATGGCGGCTATGTTGCACTTAGCGTGGTTACCGTGGTTACCGTGGTTAAGCAAGATCTTTTAAAGCCGTCAACCGCGCTGTGCCGCCGGCGATAAATTGCGCTGAAAAAACGCGCTTCTCCGGCGTGGCGGACGGGTTGCCGATGAGCGACGTCACCATTTCAGCGGCAGCTTCGGCCATTTTTTTGACAGGCTGGCGCAACGTGGTGAGGTTATAGCTCAACCATGTCGATGGCTCCACCCCGTCAAAGCCCGCCACCGATAAGGCATTTGGCACATCCAACGCGTAATGATGGCGTGCCGTATCGACACAGCCGATGGCCATGACGTCATTGGCGCAAATAATGGCGTCGGGCGCTTGTCCGAGCTTGGCCATGATGACATCCAGCCCACGCGCGCCACTTTCGTAATCATAATTCCCGGGCACGATGAGTGGTTTCGGCAGGCCCAGTTCGGCGAGTCGATCCCGTGCGCCACTGGTGCGCTCCTGGCCGACAACAGAGTCTTTAGGGCCGCTGATAATGGCAAATCGGCGATGCCCCGCATCGGCCAATTGCGAGACCAGCTGGCGCGCGCCGGCGGTTTGGTCGCACACGACGGCGTTCACCATGCGGTCTTGCAGGCTGCGGTTAAACAGCACAAACGGAATGCGTCGTCGTTCAAACTCTGTTACCTGATCAGGCGATAAACGCGCTGCAGCGATCACACCGTCAACCAGGTATTCCCAAACTTTCGCGATGATTATGTCCACATTGGCAACATGCGGCAATGTGAAAAGCAATACACGCATACCGCGTTTGACAAACTGCTGACTTAATTCGGAGAGCACCTCGGGGTAGTACAAATTCGTGAGATTTGAAATCAGCACGGCAACCAAATTTGAGCGCCTTGTAATAAGGCTGCGGGCAATGGCGTTCGGCGTGTAGTCGAGCGCCTTGGCCGCTTTCATCACTTTGGCACGCGTGGCTTGCGATACGCTGGCACCCGGCTTAAAGCAGCGCGACACGGCCGATTGGGATACACCTGCGCGCATTGCGACATCATATGAAGTGACATTTTTGTCGCGGCCACTGTCGTCGTTGATTGGTTGATTGACGAGGCTTGCCTTCACCCGTCGCGCTTTCGGCGTTGCATTCGCCGCTTGTTTTGCAACGTCTTTTGCAACGTTCTTTGCAACGTGTTTTGAAATGATCAGCTTCGGTTTTGATGCTGGAAGTTTGGCGGCCATTGGCAGTTGTCGTGACGAGTGGCGATTCTGATGTAATTGATTGCGTTGACCAATTGCGCTTGCGTTTGTTTCGAAGTTCGCGTCCGCTCATTTGTATGCGTCCGCGCTTAGTTTAAGTCCGCTGTTTGGATTAAGGCCACTATTTAGTTTGCGTCCGCGCTTTAGGTTAAGCCGCAGCTTGGGCTTAAACCGCTGCTCAGTCTTAAACCGCCGCTTGATTTTGACGCTGCGTTGTGGTTTTTTCGCCAGTTAGTATAGGGGAAAACATCACGGCACACGACCGTCGATGGCGCGTTATGGGCGTTGCGCATGGGTCGTTTTAACACCCCGCCGAACAAAAAATTATTGCATTCGATGTCAAAGTGCATTTAGCGACTCTAACTTGTCGTATTAATGACATATTTCGATATTATCGGGAAAAACATTGACTGCGAATGCAATAAATCTGCTAGATTTAGCAAAATACGCAAAATAACCATAAAAACACCCGGATCAATGGCTCGATAACGGTAATTCGCAGCACCCCGGCAGGTAGACGCTAGCCGTCGGCAATCACCAACTACAAAGCATTAGAAATCCCCAGCCCGTCAAACGCGAAGTAACAGCAAACAGGAGATCGCAATGAAAGCATGGCCTCGTAAAAAAATGGTGGTACAAATTGCAATGGCGCTAGCTGGTGCGACCAGCCTTGGCGTCATCGGTATTGGCGCGTCAATTGCCCAAACGCCACCCACGCCACCCACCCCGGCCGCAGTTGCAACGCCTGCCACCGCTGCAACCGCTGCAAACGCTGCGGCAGCACCACCAAAAGCAGCAGGGATTGAAACGATAACCGTTACCGCACAGCGCCGTGCTGAAAATCCACAGGAAGTCCCCGTATCGGTTTCTGCCGTCGGCGGTGATCAGCTCGCAGATCGGGCGATTACCGATTTATCGCAAATGGAGTCGATGTCGGCAGGCTTTACTTTTGGCCGCTCTGGCTCAGATGCGCGCCCGGCCATTCGCGGCGTGCGTACTGAAAACGTCGCCGTAAACGCCGACACCACAATCGGATTTTTTGTTGACGGGATTTACAAATCCCGCGCCCAGCAGGCGATGGCCAGCTTTATCGACGTTGATCGGGTCGAAATCCAGCGCGGCCCGCAAGGCACCTTGTTTGGTCGCAACACCTTCGGCGGCAATATCTCAATCATCACCAACGCGCCTTTACTGAATAGAACAGAAGGCTCGGTGAGCCTTCTGGGCGGCTCATTTAACCGTGCGCGCCTTGAGGGCATGGTTAACTTTCCGCTGAGCGAAACCGTTGCTGTAAGGTTGGTTGCGGCAGGTGAACGCGCCGATGGCTACGTTAAAAATGATTTTAATAGCGCTGCAGACATGTTCGACCAAGACCTAACCTACGGTCGCGTATCGCTCAAATTCAAACCAAACTCCCGCTTTGAGGCAACCTTTCGTGCGGACTCGACCAGCCAGGGCGGTAACGGTGGTTCGGCATTTGGTTACAAACAGGCGGGTACCTATTACGACCAAGCGTCTTGCCAACAACTATTCAACGCCACGCCTTATATTTTGAATGGCCGACCTAACAACCGTGACGGGGTCAATGATTGTGTGCGTACTGTTGGTGCGGGCGCCGGCACAGGCACCAGTGCAGCGGGTGTTGGCGTGGATTTAGGCATTCCCATTGCCAGCGCTGGTAACGCTTATCGGGTGAACAACGACTATCAAACTTTTCTCAAGCTCAAAGATACCAGCGCTTCGCTCGATGCCGCGTATCGCTTCGATAACTTTTCCATCAAGTCAATTACCGGTTATGCCGATTTTGATGTTCAACGCACGGCGGATTCCGATATGTCGGCGTCGACAATTGCGGTGGACTATCAACGCACGCAAGCGAAAACGTTCTCCCAGGAGTTGCAAATTATTTCCGAGGGCAAAGGCCCGCTTTCTTATGTGGCGGGATACTATTATTTTAAGGACAAATTGCGCGGCACCTTGGTCGCCCAGCAATTGCCACGCATCATTCGCTCCTCTGCCCTGGCAGCGCCACTTGTTTCAGGGCAGGCGGGTGGATTTTTTGACGACCCAGTTGCTGAAACAGAATCAAACGCGCTGTACGCACAGTTTGCCTTCAAAGTGAGTGACCAATTAACGCTGACGCTGGGTGGACGCTCAACCAAGGATACTAAAAACTTTAAGTTTGCCAATGCCAATTCAATTGTGCCGCGCACTTCCGCTGGCGCACCTGACGCAAACTTTATTGTGCTTGGTATGCCGCAGGCACCTGCCTCGGCATATGGCACCGCAGGCACGTCTAATTGTGTGCCCGCACGCGGCCCTGGTTTTTATTGTGATCCGGCGAATCCGTCTATTTTATTTGGCGGCACGTATGATGAAAAATCGTTTAGTAAATCCACCGTGCGCGTCGCGGCAGATTACAAGTTGAGCAAACAGAATTTAATCTACGTTTCGTACTCAACAGGCTTTCGCTCCGGCGGCTTTAACTCCGGACAAGCGCTAGAGTCAGTACGTTCGTTTTCGCCTGAGGAAGTCAAGGCGGTCGAAATCGGCTCAAAAAACCGCTTCTTCGACAATACCTTGCAGGTCAACATCGCGGCTTTCAGCAATAAATACACCAACCTGCAAGAGCAGCGTCAAGTGCCGATTGGTGCGGCGACGATTTCGACCATTTTTAATGCGGCCAAGGCAAAGTCAAATGGCGTTGAGGTCGAAGTCGAATGGCGCGGTGTTGAGCGGCTGACGATGACGGGATCTTTGTCCCTGCTTGACGCAAAATACACGAGCTTCCCGGATGTTGCGTTGCCGTTTGGCACCTCAATTTTAGTCGCAGAAGCGGCAAACGTTGCCGGCACAACGGTCAATGGCGTGTTGATTGCCCCGCCCGGTCAGCGCCGTGTATTTGCACCTGGCTACGCCTGCGGCTTGATTCCGGGCACCGGCGGCACCGGTCAGCCGGGTGCGGCATTTGGTTGTGATTTGACGGGTAAAAAGTTACCGTATGCGTCACGTTACCAAGGCTCAGTTTCAGCCGCCTATGAATTTGATATGCCCGGTGGCGGCCGCTTAACCCCAATGGCCGTATTCACATTTTCCAGTGGCTATTATGGACAGCCAACCAATGCGGAACTTGAAAAACAAGGCGCATACACCAAGACTGATTTGAAGCTCAATTGGGAAATTAACCGTACCATGAGCATGCTGCTGTTTGCGGACAATATCGGTGACACACAAGTTATTAACCGCTTTGTATGGGGCGGCGGCGGTGCATTACAAGTTAGCGCGGCACCACCTCGCACCTTTGGCCTACGCTTAAACTATAACTTTAAGTAGCGTGTTAGGTGTTTGGTACTAGGTATTAAGCAGCGCATAAAGCAAACATTGTGCGCAACGAATATCGGCGGTTAGACAAAAAGTTAGACGTCGAACCCGCCCGTTTTTTTGCCCATGCAAAGTAGCAACAACGAAATAAAAGGGTTTTAACAATGCTGTCAGCAACGATGGCCGAGGCGAATGGCGCATCGCATCAACCGCACGCGCAAAAGCTCGCCTTTCTCGCCGCCTGGCAGGATTTAGCCGCCGCACCCAAAGCGGCATGGCGTGACAAGTTGACCCGGCTCTATCGTGCGGATGTGGCCTGGCATGGGCCGCACCCGATCAATACGCTAAACGGTGTTGATGCGTTACTCGGTAAATTATGGACGCCGTTCCTGGCGGCCTTTGCCGATGTCGAGCGGCGCGACGATATTGTTATTGCGGGTCGCTTCAACGATGGTGATTGGATTGGCGCGACGGGTTACTACACCGCGACATTTACCAATGAATGGTTGGGCATCGCCGCCACCGGCGGCGTTGTCAATATTCGCTACGGCGAATTTAGTCGCATGGAGGCGGGCCAGGTGGTTGAGGTTTACACCATCCTCGACATTCTTGATCTATTGCGCCAAGTTAATCGTTATCCCGCTGACCTATCCAAGCCACTTGGCGTACTTGATCGGTCGCCCGCACCCGCCACCCGCGATGGCGTCACGGCGCTGCTTCTTGATTCGTCAAGCGGCGAGCAGAGCCTGAAGCTAGTTGAGGCCATGATTGCGGGGCTCATGCGCTACGACCGCGTCTCGCTTGAAAGTATGGGGATGACACGCTTTTGGCATCCTGACATGATGTGGTATGGCCCGGGTGGGATTGGCATAAGTCGCCGCTTGAAAGGGTTTCAAGACGTCCATCAGCGGGCGTTTTTACACGCATTCCCCGATCGCATCGGCGGTGACCATAAAGCCCGCATTGGTGAGGGCGCGTATGTTGGTTCCACCGGCTGGCCGTCGATACGCGCCACCCACGCGGGTGCGTGGATGGGCCGGCCGGCGACTAATCGACGCATCACCATGCGGGTTATGGATTTTTGGCGGCGCGAAGAAAATTTACTTCGCGAAAACTGGGTGTTTATTGATCAGATTGATTTGCTTTTGCAAATGGATGTTGATGTGATGGCCGCATTCGCCAATAAATAGACGCGGCATCAGCACGAACAGCCCGCAGCCGGCACACAACGCATACGTTTCAACAAAAAGGAAGGAAATCTTGTCATGAAATTTGCGCTACTCGATTGGTCAATCGTCATCGCATTTCTAATCGGCAACTTAGTGCTCGGCTATATGGTGGGCGGCAAAGTCACCACGGCGCGCGAATTTAATTTAGGCAATGACCGCACGCCCTGGTGGGCGATTGGCTTGTCCGTTATCGCCACCTACATCAGTGCGCTGTCGTTTTTAGGAGCACCCGCCTGGGCCTATCAAGACGGCCTTTCCGCGCTGGCCATACATCTCAATTATCCAATTGTGATTTTGTTGGTCACCTGTTTTTTTCTGCCATTTTTTTACACCAGTGGTGTGGCGTCCATTTACGACTATCAAGAGCGCCGCTTTGGTCCGACTTCACGCGCGGTCATGTCAACGATTTTTCTCATCACGCAGGGTTTGTCCACGGCCGCGATTTTATTTGCCACCGCCTTGGTGCTGCAATTTATTACCGGTATTTCGGTGCCGCTGGGTATTGTGCTGATCACCATCATGGCGCTCATTTACACCACCATGGGCGGCATGTTGGCGGTGATATGGACGGATGTATTTCAGGCGGTGGTGTTATTTGGCGGTGCGATTGTCATCATGGTGGCATTAATTGTGCTCATGCCGACGCCGATTGTAGAGGTGCTGGCTAATCTAAAAGCGTTGGGGCGTTTGAGCGCCTTAAATCCGGCGCCAGACGTTTCCGTACCGACCACACTTTGGGCAGGCTTAATCGGCATGACGCTGTTTCACATCACCGTCTATGGAGCCAACCAGATGATGGTGCAACGCACCCTTGGCGCACGCACCATTGGTGACGCAAAAAAAGCTTACATCCTGATGGGTTATGCGGGCTTTCCAATTTACTTCCTGTTTTTCTTCATCGGCGTCCTGGCCTATGGCTACTATGGCGGTAGGCCATTTACCAATAATAATGAAATCATTTTGCAATTCGCCGCTGACTCAGGCATCCCCGGACTACTTGGCATCCTCGCTGCCGCTGTGCTGGCCGCGTCTATGTCGACGTTAAGCTCGGCGTTTAATTCGATGGCAACCGCAACAGTCGTTGACTTCTATCAACGCTACTTCAAGCGCGACGAAACCGATGCCCACTACTTGCTGGCAACACGCTGGGCCACCGTTATTTGGGCTGGGATCATCATTTTTCCGGCCATTTTGTACATGAATAGTGACGGTTCTATTTTGGAAGTCATCAGCAAGATCGGCAGTTATTTTGTTGGCGCCAAGCTCGGCATGTATGCGCTGGGCTTTTTTTCCAAGCACACCACCGAGCGCGGCCTGCTGGTTGGCGTTGCAGCGGGCTTTGGCATTATTTGGTATGTCGCCACGCAAACGAATATTGCATGGCCGTGGTATTGCCTCATCGGCGGCGTCATGACAATAGCGGTTGGCTGGACAGTCAGCCGCGTGCTCGATGGCAAACAGGCCGAGTGGTCGGCATATTCGATTCCCGGCCAGCAAGCGCGCTTTGCCCGCGAAGGCCGCCCGACAAAACAAGGCAACTGGA
Source organism: Burkholderiales bacterium (assembly GCA_031431435.1). Classification (GTDB taxonomy): domain Bacteria; phylum Pseudomonadota; class Gammaproteobacteria; order Burkholderiales; family Usitatibacteraceae; genus UKL13-2. The sequence goes on along the minus strand of JANPDI010000138.1, from coordinate 2,334 downwards.
GTACCGTGCCGGGGCAAATCGACAAACAAAGTCTGTGGCTACTGGTGTATTTTGTGGCCACAATATTGGCATTGGTGTGGTTGGACGCGGCGTTTTAACGCCTGCGTGCTGCTTGCGATATGCAGGCTGCGGTCGGCGGTGAGTGCCGACAACAGCATTGACGCGGCGGATAAGGTAGGCCCAGCGGAAAAGGTCAACCTGGTGGAAGAGATCAGCCGGGCGGAACAGGTCAATGCGGTATCGGTGGCCTCATTTGGCGCGGCGTCGGTCCTGTCGATTTGCTGAGCCTACAGTGCGATGATGCGCGTATCGTACTTGCGCCGCGCAACCGAAGTCGCCATCCTCGGCAACAACGACATCGCCAAACGTCGTGCACCGCATTGACCGGTGCCGGGCCTTGGACCGAATAAATATTGGGCGACCGTGGCGCGGGTCGACAGCGTTTATGGCGACCGCAACTTGGTGTGCTCGTGTCCGCCGATGGAAAATTACATGGCGGATGACCCCGCAGCAATCGCCGCCGCATGAAAAGTCTAATAGGGGCGGGCGTTTTCATGCCGCCGAACTTCGCGCGCCAATTATAAAAGGTCGCCTCCGAGATGCCGACCTTGCGGCACATGTCCTTCAGGGGGATGCCCGCCTCGACCTGTTTCAGGTAGCCAATAATTCGTTCTTCGCTGTGTTTGCTCTTCTTCATGTCCGAAATTCTCCAAGAAATGGCGGACTTCTCCAATTTACGTTGGTACGCTAGACGGGGGGCAGGTCAGTCGTGTCGCAACGCATCATTGCGCCATCTTTCGCCAAGGCCAGTCCAGATTGAAACGACGGCCATTGAGAAACACACTGATCCAAGATCGTTGAATCCAGTAGTGGTAGCTGACAAAGCAACCCAGCATGGCAATCGCAACAACGATAAAAAATTTCATTAACGCCGGCCAATCCAGAGGCGCAACCAGCCACACGCTAAACGCGATCAATGGCATATGCGCCAGAAATACCCAATACGATGACTGCGAAATATACAGTGCCCAACTCGAAGGCCTATCGAACCAGCGTAACGCCGCACTCACGCCACAAAGCATTAGCCCCCAAGTGGCAACGGTGTTGGCTAGTACCGCGAACACATGGACGTCTGGTGCCATTGGTACTAACCGATGGTCAATCGCACTCGCGTAAACGGCGACGGGAAACGCCAGCATTCCGACTGCCCCGTAGATCGCCGGGTGCCACAATCGCAGGCACCCAATGACACGGCAACCATTCAACAGATACCCAACGATGAAAAATAGACCATAGTAAAACAGCGATGGGACATGTGGCTCGAAGAACAAAAAACCTTCATGCACTTGTGCGCCACGGTAGGGCCAAAGCGTCAGCGCCGAAACAAACGCCAACGCAAAAACGACCAGCCCAAGCCCACGCCCGCGTCCAATCGATTCTGCGTACGGTCTGGCATGCCGTGCGCACCATTCGATAAGCGGAATCAGCAGGTAGAAATAGCAGAGGTAGTACAAAAACCACAGATGCATGGGGGACGGGCGTTTTGCGTCGGGGTGCATGGCAACTGTCTCTTGAATGACTGCGCGTGCGTCTTGTAGCTTTGGGATCATCTCGTGCGTCCCGAAACGGACGCTGACCATAAAGCTAACGACCAGCAGAAGAGTCAGAGGGAGAACGGTCACTAAACCGACCAAAAACGGCGCAAGGATTCGTGCGGCACGATTCTTCAACGTCGCAAGCGTTCCACGTTTATCGACCAGGAGTGAGGCAAAGAATCCCGCCATGATGAAAAAAACAGGCATGCGGAAGCTGTGGATGAAGTGAAACAGAACATCCATTACGAACGAAGTATTTCTGTCCGTCATGATCGGCATCGTCGGCGGAGGTGCCGAAAGGTAGAAGGTCGCGCCATGCAGGACAATGCCGAGCATCATCATGCCGCCGCGCAATGCGTCGAATCCATAGTATCGGCGCTTGTCCACGGCTACTCCTCTCTCGACATATTATCGACGGCTCGCGCCCTCCCCGCCACTTGCAACCTTCATCTTGCGGCCATCGATGCCATCCGCAAACGATTACCAATTGCCAGTTCGGCCTGCACAGTCTGCAAAACACTCGCATTTGCGGCTACTTCCGGACACTTTCTCCCGAAAACGCCCGTCCTGATTGCACTTTCATCGGCCGAACAGACCCTTCAGCAAATCCTTGGGCGTGATTTTCTTTTCTTCTTTCGGCTGGTCTTTGGCTTCGTCGCCGCGTTGGCCGCCGTCACCAAATCCTCCCAGCATCGAGAACATCGTCGACTTCACCCGTACCTTGGTTTGCCAATCCGGT
>JANPDI010000137.1:0-2371 GCA_031431435.1 Burkholderiales bacterium | reverse complement strand
AAGGTTTTTTATGGCGACGCCGCGCGCCTGGATTTGTTGCACGCCGCCGGTGCCGCCGAGGCGACCTTGATTGTGAATGCGATTGATGACATTGAAGACAACCTGATGCTCGCCGACATCGTCCGTGAAAATTTCCCCAAGCTAAAGATGATCGCGCGCGCCCGCAACCTCACACACTATGTCGAGCTGCGCAAGCGTGGCGTGGAAATTGTCGAACGCGAAACCTTTGAAGCCGCGCTGCGTGCCGGACGCCACACATTGGAGGCGTTGGGCTTTGATCGCTTCCGTGCGCGCGACATGGCCAATATTTTCCGGCGGCACAATATCGTCAATATCGAGGCGGCCATCCCGGCGTTTAGCGATGAGGCGAGCCGTGTTTCCGCCGCCAAGCTCGGCCGCGATGAACTCGAAAAACAAATTGCAAAAGACCGCGCGCAGTTTGAAACCGAACATCCATCGAAGGGTTGGCATTAGGTTGGCGTGGGATTGGCCTGGGGTTGGCGTGCGGTTGGAACGACAATGGCGTGAAAGGATTTGTCTGCGCCATCGACCAACCTTGCAACAGCCACATTGGCCTGATCAACAACGGATCATTTTGATGAAACACTATTTTTTCGCCGCACTGACAGCGTTGCTGTGCGCCCTATTTATTGCCGCCGGCGTTGCCGCCGAATCAAATGAATCCATCGCCATCAAGGGCTACGATGTCGTGGCGTATTTTGATGAGGGCAAGCCGACCATCGGCAAACCCGAATTTGTGTCGACCTACCGCGACCAGCAATATCAGTTTGCATCGGCAGCACATCGCGACAAATTTATCGCGAGCCCGGAAAAATACGTGCCGCAGTACGGCGGCTATTGTGCCTTTGGTGCCACGCGTGGTTACAAAGCGGTGATTGATCCGACCGCATTCACGATTGTTGACGGCAAGCTCTATCTGAACTACAGCGCCAAGGTGCAATCGATGTGGGAAAAAGATATTCCAGGCTTTATCAAAATCGCCGATGAAAAATGGCCCGAGACAGCAAAGACCACCAAGATCATGCGCTGATCGTTGTGGCGGATTGATTGCGTTGGGCGGTAACTTACGCCGACGCTACCAATCAAGCACCAGCCCTTCGCGGGCAAGTTGAATATCGACATTACCGGCGGCCACCGGGTTGCGCGCCAGCGCCGCGGCAAACGCGGCTTCGAGGGCATCGTCGCTGCGGGTCGGTTCGTGGTGGGTGCAAAACAATGTCTTGGCGCCGACTTTGTGGGCGAGTTGCATCGCGCCATCATAGGTGCCGTGGCCCCAGCCGATTTTGGTCGCGTATTCTTCCGGCGTGTACGAGCTATCAACCACCAGCACATCGACTCCGGCCAGCGCGTGTTCGATCTCGGCGCGCTGTTTGTCGATGATGGCTTGATAGGCAGCGTAACCGTCATCGGTCGGCGCGTAGATGTTGGTGTGCGGCTCGTGGTCACCGGTGAAGAAAAATGATTTGCCGTTGCAATCGATGCGGTAGCCGTAATCGACCACCGGGTGATTCAACAACACCGGTGTGACGGTGGCGTCGCCGACGGTCACGACTTCATGCGGCATCAATGAGCGGTATTGAATGTTGGCGCGCAGTTCGGCTTCGCGGACGGGGAAAAAACTGTACTGCAATTGCACGTCCATCACTTTCTGGATGCCGGTATCGTTGACCGGGTCGATCGGGCCGTGTAGCCGAATTTTGTTGCCGGGAATAAATATCGGAATAAAAAACGGCAGACCCTGAATATGATCCCAGTGGGTATGCGTGATAAAAATATCGAGGTTCAGCGGCATACTGCCCAGCAGGCTCAATGCGGCACGATGAATGCCGGTGCCGCCGTCGATCAGAATGATGTGGCCCTCGTCGGTGCGGATCTCGAGGCTGGTGGTGTTGCCGCCGTAACGCGCGGTATCCGGGCCGGGTGAGGCAATCGAGCCGCGTACGCCCCAAAAACGGAGTTTCATCGGTCAGCCTTTGCTCCAGGCGTTGGCATAAGTGCGCACCTGGTCGAGTTGTTTTTCCAAGTCGGGAAGCGCCAAGACAATGGCATCATAGCTCTCGCCTAGTGCGCTGGCAAGGCCCGGCGGCAGCGCGGCAATTTGATGGTTGCCGGAGTGTCCGAACCCACGGACTTTGACCAGTTGGTTGGCGATGAACAGGCTGCGGCCCAGCCCGTCGGCGGGTGGTGCTTGATGATGGTTGCGAATACAGTCGACCAGCGGCGTCGGGAATTGCCACTTTTTGGCGAGCATTGCGCCGGCCACCGTGTGGTCCACCGTCATGTGCGCATGTTCGGCAACATGCAATGCACAACTTTCGGCTTCGCATTGATCAAGCGCGGCACGAAACGG
>JANPDI010000136.1:0-3024 GCA_031431435.1 Burkholderiales bacterium | reverse complement strand
CTTCTCCGGTGAAGGGGGAGTTGTTGACCTTCCCCGGCTTCTGGCCGGGGTCCAAGTTGCATTGGACATTGGTGAATTTTGTTCTGTCGCGGGGGTCGGCTAATTAGCCGGTGTGCGCTCAGTGGCCAGGTTGGGCCAATTTGCCGGGCTCAGAAACCGCGCCAGCCCCGATGTGGCAAGTTAAATCTAGGCGGTGCTACTGCCAAACACAGATGTCGAATCGGTGCGACGGGGCAAGCCTGGTGGTAATTCACGCATCGAGGTTTTGTTTGATGCGCTGCTGGTCCAACGCAACAGTTTGTCGCCCGCGCTGGCGTCGGTGCTCAGCCAAACCAAAGGCGATGCGGCCAAAATCAATGAAAAACCTAAAATCACTTGACGACGCGTAACCATCTTTTCCCCATTACTTGGAATTTTCATACCGACAGGGTCATCAAACCCCGCCAAATCATTACTGCATTACTGCATTACTGCAATACTGCCAAATCTATCCACTATCGACGGCGCTGGCCGTCAACCTGTCGATTCGCCTCAAATCAGTAAGCGCTAATCTATCACGCTTTCATGGCGGTGTGTCCAGAACATCCCGGTTTGGGGGTGTCAGCGTATAATAATTTGTAGCGAAATGTGCTTCAGACAGACATTTTGCGTTGCACCAAAAAACACAACAATCAACTGCTCTGTATTGTCACCGCAACTCACGTCTTAGGTTCATCAGCCACAAAAATTAACAATGCCCACCGCGCGCCAAATTGTGACGAACCGCACACAATTCCGCGCATAACGTGTCTGCAAAATTGACCAATCCCTGATGGCCAACATTACCCACCTCAATCCGGATGCCGCGCCACATCACAACACCGGCCAAGACGACGCCGCGCGCAACACCGGCACCAAATTTGACCCCGCACCGGTGCGCGATGTGCGCATCAACCGCAGTGCCATCGAGCGCCGCGCCGCGACCATGTCAACCCGCCGCACCGTCAAAAAAGACTGGCAGGCCGCGTGGTTATTGCACGCCGTCAAAACCATCGATCTGACCACGCTTTCCGGTGACGACACCCCCGGCACCGTCAAACGCCTGTGCGCAAAAGCCATCCAGCCGATCCGCACACAATTGTTACAAGACCTGGGCGTGTCTGACCTCAAACTCAAAACCGGCGCGGTCTGTGTGTATCACACGTTTGTCAGTACCGCAGTCGCCGCGCTCAACGGCAGTGGCATTCCCGTCGCCGCGGTGTCGACCGGCTTTCCTGCCGGGCTTTCACCATTTCCACAAAAAATCGAAGAGATCAAGGCCAGCGTGCGTGACGGCGCCAGTGAGATCGACATCGTTATTTCACGCGAATATGTGTTGAACGGCGAATGGAAACGCCTCTACGACGAAGTCAAGGCATTCCGCGAAGCGTGCGGCCCGGCGCACATGAAAGCCATCATTGCCACCGGCGAACTCGGCACCCTCAAAAACATCATGCGTGCGTCGTTGGTGTGTATGCAGGCAGGGTCCGATTTCATCAAGACCTCGACCGGCAAAGAGCCGACCAACGCCACCATCGCCGGCTCACTCGTAATGGTGCGCGCCGTCCGCCAATACCATGAGCAAACCGGCATCAAGGTCGGCTTCAAACCCGCCGGCGGCATCCGCACCGCCAAACAAGCGCTTGATTGGATGATCCTGATGAAAGAAGAGTTGGGCGACGAATGGTTGCAGCCACATTTGTTCCGCATGGGCGCATCGGCATTGATCAACGATATCGAACGCCAGCTGGAGCATTTTGCGTACGGGCGGTATGCGTCGATGCAGTATCAGCCTCTTGGATGAGTGTCGCTCATGCGTCTAACGAGGTGGTGCGCTCGAACTTGGGCCCCGACCGCAGCCTGTCCCGTACTGCGATACGGGGTCGGGGCGACATGCCTAGCGTTAGTGACCGTGGGGTTTTTCTTGCAAGCTACGATCCTAAAAAGTGTCATCCCGACGAAGGTCGGGATCCAAGTCGAATCAACATTTGAACGGCTTCATGACTTAACCAATTGAGCAAGCAATACTACGTTTACATCGTCACCAACAAACCATACGGAACGCTCTACACCGGGGTGACGGGTGATCTGGTGAAAAGGACGTTCGAACACAAAAGCGGGTTTGTCGAAGGGTTTACCAAAGCGCACCGATTGAAACAGCTTGTTTGGTACGAAGTACACGAAGACGTCCTTGCCGCAATCACACGGGAAAAGCAGATCAAAGAATGGCGGCGGAACTGGAAGATAAACTTGATTCAGGCGATGAATCCGAATTGGGATGATTTGTATGCGTCGATTGTTTGAGTTATTGCAGCGACAAATTGGGCCCCGACCTCCGTCGGGGCGACAGTTAAAGTAGACGTATTCTTGTACGCATTGTAGGGAGCTACAACTTCAGCATGTCGTCCCGACGAAGGTCGGGACCCAATGTAATCTAGCAACACACGAATCACCAAAAAAAGAGAACAAGAAAGCCCTCAAAGCATGAAAGTCGCACAAATCCTAAACACCCTCGAATACGGCCCCGCCCCGGAAGCCGCCAAACCCGCGCTCGATTGGATCGCCGAGCACGACGGCAAATTTGGCATCTTTATCAACGGCAAGTGGCGCGACCCATCTTCCAAAGAGTGGTTTGATTCGATCAACCCGTCGAACAACAAAAAGCTCGCGCGCGTGGCACAAGCGAGCAAAAAAGACGTCGACGACGCCGTCAAAGCCGCACGCGCTGCATTCAAAGGCTGGAGCGCCACACCGGGCCACATCCGTGCCCGCTACCTGTATGCCATCGCCCGCCAGGTGCAAAAACATTCACGATTGTTTGCGGTGCTCGAAACCATGGACAACGGTAAACCGATCCGCGAAACCCGCGACATCGATATCCCGTTGGTCGCACGCCACTTTTATCACCACGCCGGCTGGGCGCAATTGGCCGATAGTGAAATGCCCGACCATCAAGCACTCGGTGTGATCGGCCAGATCATCCCGTGGAATTTTCCGTTGCTGATG
>JANPDI010000135.1:0-3257 GCA_031431435.1 Burkholderiales bacterium | reverse complement strand
TGGCGCTGAATCGACGCCGACAAATGCGCGCGCCCGCGCCGTCAGTGCGGCGAGTTCCTTGAGCGAAAGCGCGCCGGTCAAATCAACCACCGGCGCCTTCAAATGGGTCTTGATCGCCGCGATCATTTCACGTTCGTCGGCGGACGGCGCGGCGGTCAATACGACGCGATCCCCCTGTTTGCCCAATTGCAAAATCAGTTCGGCAAATTTTTCGGCCGGCCACGTCTTGAAAAACCAGCGCGAGGTCGGATGCATGTGAATAAAATGTTTTGCCTGAATGCCATGTGCCGCCATTAACTGATCGACCTTGGCCTCTGCCGCTGCGCCCGGCACCAACACCAGTTTTTTTTCAGCTTGTGTCGGATGAATACCGAGCCGCCGCAGCGCGTCGAGATTTTGTTCGACGGTGTGACGGAAGGTGGTGCTGGGCAGCGGGAAGGTGTGGGTGAAGCTGGCTTTCCACCAGCCCGAATTGCGACCCTCGCTCATTGCCGTGGCGCGCGGCGCAACCGAAATCGCCGGCCCGAGCAATCGTGTCAGCCAGGCGCCGCGCGGGTGTTCGGTCAAATGCAGCACCATGTCATAGCGGCGGCGGCGCAACGCGGCGATCAGCTTTAACTCAGCACGGGCCTGGGCAATCAATCCGAGACGTTTCCATTCGCGGTCAATCGTGTGCACTTCAGACACCGATGGATGTTCGGTCAACATTTCGCGTGTGTCGTGATAGACCAGCGCATCCACCTCAACATTCGGCAACTGGTTTTTTAATGTGCGAAATACCGGCGAAGACAATAAAACGTCGCCCTGATGGCGCAACTTGACGACCAATATCCGGCGCACGGCAGAAAGATCAATGGCGTTATCGGACATTTTGCGTTGCCGGACGGGTTGGCGGATTCTTGGGGGTTCGCGGCATAATCGTGTTTTGCATAGGGTGATGACAACCGTAATGATACCGTCCTATCTGCCGCGCCAACCCCGCGCATTTTTTTCTCGATCAGCCCGCGCAATCTGCCTCCAGGCAATGATGTTGCCGACCCAAGTCAGAAATCGGGAATGAAGGCTTTGCAAGCGGTCACGCGTATCGCATTTCTGCTCAAGCGTGATGCGCGCAAGGTATTTTTTCGCTTCAGTTCGCCGAATCGAAACGCGCTGCCACGAAAAAATTTCAAGTTCAGCGCGTATCTATCGATCTACAACGACTGGGAATTGCTGGTGCCGGTACTTCAATCGATCGCCGGTTATGTTGACGAACTGGTCGTGGTCGACGGTGCGTACGATTGGATGGCCCCCTACCTCACAGCGACCGGCAGCGACCCGTTGCGCTCGGATGGGCGGGTTTACGCGGCGCTGAACGCCAGCGGCATTCCATTTCGGACCATCAATCGCACGTGGAAAAATGAGGCCGAGAAGCGGGTTGCCGGTTACGAAGCCTGTACAAACCGCTTTGTGTTTCGCATCGACGCCGACGAGGTGCTGTATTTTTACGACGACGCACTCGCCGCATTTCTAGGCAGCGGCTGTGCCGTCGCGGAAATGCAGATGCCGCTGTACGCCGCCCCCGGATGGATCGTTCGCGCCATCGGAATACGCGGGCTGGTGCGCAGGATTCCCAGCCAGCTATGTCTGTTTGACCGGGAAAAAATTTCAGCGGGTGCGCATTTGAAATATCTGTGGCTGGTACTGCCGGGAGAGTCGCCGTCGGCCGACCAGCAACCAACTTTTTCCGTCTACGAGCGGCCGATCGCATTTTGTGCACATTTATCCAACTGGCGCAGCGCCGAAACAGCCGCAAATCGTGGCGCTTTTTATGTCATGAATTGGATGCGCCATCATCAGGTTTCCTGGCTGCCGGATTTGCGGGCAGTGCCCGCCGGAGACTTTGAAGCGCTCTTTAACGCCATCCCGGCAACGCAGTTCCGGAATGCACTTTCGCGCGGAAAATTTCCACTCGGAACGATCACGCTGTCGCGCCGCGAGGCGCTGGCACCCTCGCCGCTTTCCCAAGAGCAGGAGCAGGCGTTTGCGGGTCTTTATCAGGTGTTTCTTGATCGATTGGCCGCGCAAAACCACGACGCGACCGATCGGCCCCAAGCGCTCATTTTTGGCGAGCCGGTATTTTTCGATATTTCAACAACGGCGTCGCGTCAGTCACTTGCCGCCGCCGGTGATGTGACAATCAGCACGTCGGTGCCGCTCGCCTCACTGACACTTCGTATTCACACTCTCGCGGCGGTTGCACCGTTTTATGTGGTGGAAGACTTGCCTTATCTGGTGGCCGGGACCGGGCTTCGATTCGACTTGCCGGTATCGCCACCCGCCGGGCGACGCATGTTACGGCAAGTCGTGGAAATGGTCGGTTATTTTGGCAAAAGTGGCGATAGCGGCGGCTGGTGTACGTTTTTTCTTGCCGCGCCGTCGAAAGGCCCGTCTTCGTTTGCTGAAAGTCGGTGATTTGCGCCGGGGAAGGCGTAGCTGTTATTGTCACCGCGCAAAATTGAACCCCAGGCGGGCATGTTTGATAGGAATTTACTTTCAAATGTGTCGCTTATCCATTGACTGGAAAGGTTTTTTTGGCTACGATTTCGGGATGGATGCGGAAATTCAACGCTTTGAAGAAAAGCTTAACCACTTTGTGACTTTGTTTCAGCGTTCGCGCGCCGAAAACAATGAGTTGCGCCAGTTGCTCGCGGCCAAGTCAGACGAGGTCAAGCGCATGGCAGAAAAGCTCGATCAGGCCAAAATCCGCATCGAAGCGTTGATCGGGCAAATTCCTGAAGTTGAAGGTGAACGTGTATGACCACGGCAAAAGCAACACCCGCCAAAGCGGTCACCATCAATGTACTAGGTCGTGAATTTCGCGTGGCCGCCCCAGATGGGGAGGAGCGCCAGTTGATGGCGTCGGTAGAGCTGGTCAATCGCAAAATGAAAGAAATCCGCGACACCGGCAAGGTGGTCGGTAATGAGCGGATCGCCATCATGGCGGCACTGAATCTTGCGCACGAACAATTGCATATTGGCGCGGACGCGGCGCAACCGGCAGCCGCATCATCGAAGTCGTCTGCATCGACGGCAAACGTAACCATTGACGAAGCCTATATCAAGGGTAAACTCAATGCGTTCGAAGCAACACTCGAAAAAGCGATTTCCGAACAAGAAAAGCTTTTTTAGGCGGCTTCGTTCATAAGCGGGTTTTAGCGTTCGCTTGGTGCTTACATCCTTTGTTCCGATAGACTTTATGTCAATGGTTGCGCGCC
>JANPDI010000134.1:0-4144 GCA_031431435.1 Burkholderiales bacterium | reverse complement strand
AGTGTGCGAACGTGCGCCGCACGTGACGACAGTGGCACTTCAGCCATGGTCGAGTAGGCATTCGGGCCGTCGATCAACGACTTGACCAGATCCGCAACAATGGCGTGGGCGCCGGTGGTCGGATGAATGCCGTCGGCAAACAGATAGTTGGTCGGCGTCGCACCCGGCACCAGCGTCGAGCCGGTACAGAACTGCGAATTGCCACCAGCGGAAAACGGCGGGAACGGTCCGCAGGCAACGCCTGAGATGTTGGTGAAGCCAAATGCACTTGGATTCGCCGCGACTTCATTCAACATGGTGAAGACGTCAACCGGAATCACGCGCTGGCCGGTTGCCGCCAGCGCATTGAACATCGTGATATTGAAGCCTACCGATGCTTGGGTCTGTAACGCCACACCAGCTGCGCCGCCGGCCTGTGCGCCCGGGGTCAAGCCCAGATTTGGCAGGCCAAACACCATGATGTAACGCGCGCCAGCCGCGCGCAAACGCGCCGACTGTGCGGCGACGTCATTTGCTGATGCGACGCCTGCGGCACCGGCTTGCAAAAGATCATTGCCGCCCGCCCAGATTGCATAGAGACCATTTCGGTTCGCGGAGCCACCATTGGCGGCAAGATGTTCGCCAATTTGGGTCGTCACGGGGCGCTGTGCGCCACCGGGAGGCGTGGACGCGGAGGCCGCGGCAACCCGTGCGCCGCCTTGTGCAAAAATGCCGCCGCCGGCGACATTGGATGGGCTTGCGTTGCCACCGTAGTATTGGGCGATGATTTCCGACCAGACCGGACCCGGGTTGGTGGTGAACCGGCCCAGCGACGCGGCAGTTCCCGCCGGCACGCCGATCTGCAACAGGAAGGGGCGGTAATACCCGGAATCCGACAAGCTATCGCCGAACACATAAACGCCCTGAAACTGGACGGCACTGGCGCTGCCGCCAAATGCAAGGGCGCTGGCAACAACGGCTGGAAGAACACGTTTGGCAAAAGATTTGCGTGACATTGAAAAACTCCTCGCGAGATTAAAACGATTGTTATTAAGAGCTGACAAAAAACCAATTGGCTGAAGACGGGTGGGCGATGTCATTGCCGCTGGCAAAAGCGGGCAATTTGGTTTGGCGACACATTGGCCACAAAGCAACCAAAATTATCCCGCAAACGACGCGGAGCCGGTGGCTAACTTGTTTGAATTAGGCCGTAACTGTGCCGCTTATGCAACAGTCATGGAATGGTACCAATGGTGCATTGCAACAATAATGCGACGCAACATGGATGCAAAGATTCTCGTGTGGGAGTCTCAATAAACCCGGCGATCGAGCCCCGCCTCGTGGAGGATTGTGGTGGCCAATTCTTCGATCGATTTGGTGGTTGAGTTCAAATACCGAACGCCCGCACCTTCCATCAGGCGCTCGGCGGTCGACACTTCCCATTTGCAGTTTTCGAGCGATGCGTATTTGCTGTCGGGTTTACGTTCCTGACGAATCTGCGTCAACCGCGCCGGCACAATCGACAGCCCCCAAACTTTTCCCTTGAGCGGCAACAGCGCAGGGGGCAGTTTCATTTTTTCCAGATCTTCCGGAATCAGCGGGTAGTTGGCCGCTTTCACGCCAAATTGCAGTGCCATGTACAAACAGGTGGGTGTTTTTCCGGAGCGAGACACACCGACCAAGATGATGTCGGCTTGTTCGAGATTGCGGTTGGTGATGCCGTCGTCGTGCGCCAGCGTGTAGTTGACGGCTTCAATACGGTGGTTGTAGTCCTTAAAATTACCGGCTGAATGGCTGCGGCCGATGGCGTGAGCCGATTTCACGCCCAGCTCTTCCTCAAGCGGCACAATAAACCGGTCGAACAGGTCGAGCACCATGGCGTTGGCCTTGGCGATTTCGAGCCGCAATTCGGTATTCATCAGCGAGGTAAACACCAGCGGCCGCTGCCCGGATTCGCGATGATTCAGCTCGATCTGGTTCATGACATCACGGACTTTTTCGATATTGTCGATAAAAGGCAACGTAATCCGGCGAAACTCAATTTCGTCAAATTGGGTGAGAAGCGAGTTACCCAACATCTCGACCGTGATACCAGTCCGGTCCGAGATAAAAAACGCGGTTCTTCTGTGGGGCACGGTCGCTCCTGATTGAATGAAGTGTGATTGGAGCAAAATAGCCTCCGTCCGCTATAATTTTACGTCTTTTGCAGCGCAACATTGTTTTGCTTGGTGTTGTCTTCCGCCGATCGGCCCCGAGGCTGGTCGCCGGGACGCATCAGTGCAGCGTTTTGCCCGTGGCAAGTCCTTTATCCTCCGAAAGCGTCTTTCATGGCCCAAGCCCCTGTTTTAGCCCCCCGCGTTGTACCGTTGTCACAATGCCGGATGGATGATGTTGCCACTGTTGGCGGTAAAAACGCCTCGCTGGGTGAGTTGATCAGTCAGCTTTCGGCGGCGGGTGTGCGGGTGCCGGGCGGTTTTGCCACCACGGCCGGGGCATTCCGCGAATTTCTGAACCACAACAAGTTGACCGAAAAGATCAATAACGCGTTGACCACGCTCGATATCGAAGACCTCGCGGCGCTGTCCAAAACTGGTGCGATGGTTCGGGCATTGGTGGTAAACGCCCCACTACAACCGGCGCTTGAGGCAGAAATTCGGGCCGCCTACACGACCCTGACCGCCGACCACGGCGAGGCATCATTTGCGGTGCGCTCCTCGGCGACTGCCGAAGATTTGCCGGATGCATCGTTTGCCGGGCAACAGGAAACCTACCTCAATATCAAAGGGATCGACAACGTACTCGAGGCGATCAAACACGTGTTTGCCTCGCTTTACAACGACCGCGCCATATCGTATCGGGTCCATCAATCTTTTGATCATGCCGAGGTGGCACTTTCCGCAGGCGTGCAACGCATGGTGCGTTCAGATTCCGGTGCGGCGGGCGTGATGTTCACCCTCGACACAGAGTCAGGATTCCGCGAAGTGGTGTTTATCACTTCCAGTTACGGACTCGGCGAAATGGTGGTGCAGGGCGCCGTCAATCCGGATGAGTTTTATGTCAGCAAACAATGCCTGAAAAATGCCAGACCCTCGGTGCTGCGCCGATCGCTCGGCTCGAAGGCACAAAAGATGGTGTTTGGTGATGAACAGGCTGCGGGCAAATCGGTTGAAACCAGACCGATTGATCAGGCCGACCGGGACCGCTTTTCGCTGAGCGATGCCGACGTCGAAGAGCTGGCGCGATACGCGGTCGCGATTGAAAACCACTACAGCCGGCCAATGGATATCGAGTGGGGTCGTGACGGGCAGGATGGAAAACTCTACATTCTGCAGGCGCGCCCGGAAACCGTGAAGTCACAAGAGACCAAGACGGATTCATTGACGCGTTACAAACTCAACGGCACCGGCAAAAAACTCGCCGAGGGCCGTGCCATCGGCGGGAAAGTTGGTTCAGGTCCGGCACGGGTGATCGCGAATGTAGATGAAATCGCGCTGTTTCAGCCGGGTGATGTGATTGTCACCGACATGACCGACCCGAATTGGGAGCCGGTGATGAAAAAGGCATCGGCCATCATTACCAACCGCGGTGGACGTACCTGTCACGCCGCCATCATTGCGCGTGAACTTGGTGTGCCGGCCATTGTCGGCTGCGAGAACGCGACCGAGGTCATCAAAAACGGCGAGGACATCACCGCCAGCTGTTGCGAAGGCGACTCTGGATTTGTCTATCAGGGCCGGGTGCCGTTTGAAATCATCACGGTGGCGCTGGACAACATGCCAAAAATTCCGGTGAAGATTGCGATGAACGTCGGCAATCCACAATTGGCGTTTGACTTCGCACAGCTGCCGAACGAGGGGGTTGGTTTGGCGCGGTTGGAATTTATTATTTCCAACACCATTGGTATTCATCCGAAGGCGTGTCTTGATTATGCGAAGTTACCGGACGATGTGCGCGCACAGGTGGCCAAGGCTTCGCGCGGTTATGACAATCCGGTTGAATTTTACAAACAAAAAATGATCGAGGGTGTGGCCACCATCGCCGCGGCGTTCTGGCCGAAAAAGGTGATTGTGCGTTTGTCCGACTTCAAGTCAAACGAATACCGCAATCTGATCGGCGGCCCGCGTTACGAGCCGACCGAAGAAAACCCCATGCTCGGATTTCGCGG
>JANPDI010000133.1:0-7658 GCA_031431435.1 Burkholderiales bacterium | reverse complement strand
TTGCGTGAATTGGCGCGACCAGCCGGCTGGCATCAACCAGATAGCCGGTTATCTTGCGGGTCACCAGCGTACCATCCGTCGCGGGCGATATATTAAGAGAAATCAAGGTGCCGTCACTTTGCAATCTGACGGTCAGTTGTGTGTTGCCCGCAGCGCTGCCCGCAATGCCGCCCGCCGTGCCGCCAAACGTATTTCCGGATGGGTTGCCCGCGTCTTCTGTCATGGGAAAAAACGGCAGTGCTGTTGTTGTGCGTGCCTCGACGGCGCGATCCGGCTCGGTGATTAGTGCGAACGGCACCCGCTCGCCTTTGGCATTAAAGATCCGTACATCACGCAGGTCGCCGTGTGCCACACCGCGGTACACATCAAACGGCAGTTGCAATCGCACCAGACCCTGTGTTGGTGCCGCCGCATTGGTTGTGTCAATGGACCGCTTGTTCGCGTAGTCCGATAAGATATCGCTGCGTTTTGCATCGTCGGCAGCCGTACCATTCAAACCAACCAGTGCCAGCAGCACTGCCGCGAGTGACGAGATGCGTTTCATGCCGCCACCTCTTTATCTGCCGCCGGCGGCACCGGCGCGACGTAGCCGATCACCAGCATCAACACCCCGACGCCGATAAACGACACAATGCGCTCAACACCGGCGAGGTGCGACAAATCAACCAGCAGCAACTTGCCGACCACCACCGCCATCAACGCGGCACCAACCATCCAAACGCCGCGCCGTACGTTGCGCGCCGCAAACAACATCAAACCCAGCGCCAGCACCGTCCAGAACAGTGACAACGACGCCTGCACCAGCACCGACCGCAGCATCGGCTCGAAACGATATGGCAGGTCCGCCCAATGATGCAGCGTGCGCAACAAAATGGCGTTAAGCCAGATAAACACCAGTCCGCTGCCGACCACCATGAATAACCGCCGGACATCAGGACTAGATCCGGCATCAGATTCATCGAACACCCGACGCCGCCAGACGATCGCTGTCATCAACAAAAATAAATGACCGAGGTCGATCGCATTGACGACCGGTAAATACGGCAGCGGGGCAGATTGGCCGTCGTGGGTGAAATTGGCAAACAGGCTCCACAGACATAGCGCGATCACAATCGGAACACCGGCGTATAGCCGATACGATTTTGCAAATGCCGACACCGGCCAGGTTGTGTCTGCGGCGCGGCTGGATGCCCACAACAACAACCCGCAGGGTATCAACATCACTGCGGCCACCGACCAGGCGCTGTCAACAAGTCCCCACTGTTGCATCTGCCAGTTGAGTTCGATTGCACCGATGCCGGCAACCAGCAACATCGTCGCCGCGTGCAGGCCGGCAAAATAACCCGTCAGTGATGGAGACGTGTCGGCTGTTTCGGGTACCGTGTCGACACCCGGCGCGTGCCGCTTCAGCAGCCAATAATGAATGCCCAATGCGAGCGGCCAGGCCCACCAACCACCAAAACCAAATAGATGATTGGTATTGGCGAATGTGGGCACCGCGATCATCAACATCGCCGGCAATAGCACCAGTTGCGGCCACGCCGCTTCCCGCCACAGCATCCGGAAATGCGCCAGGCTGAACAACAACGCCGACAACGCGATAAACACCAACCTTGCCGCATTAAGGTACGGACCATCGGTCAACACAAACCGGTTGATCTCGCCGAAGCCGGCAGCCATCCACCAGGCAAAGCCCCACACAAACAAAAACGGGCTGATGCCTTTTTCCATCGCGGTTGTTGACGCATCAGAACGGCTGATGAGGCGGTTCAAGAACAAGCCACTACCAGCCAACAATAACGCGCCGATGCATTGCCGGTTAACCACAACATAGGTGTCCGGGTTGTATTGCCAGCCGTTAAAAAATGCAACGCCCGCCAGCGGTTGCAATAGCAGGCCAAAGGCGCGCGCCAATTTGCGGTTCTGCCGGACACCAACCCAGTACACGGCGGCACCTTCGAGCGCCCATGCCGCCGAGGTCCAGCGTGCGTCGAGTGCCAATGGGATCGCCAGTGTGGCAAAAATCACGCCCAGCGCCAGAAAACTTTCAATGAGCAACTTGAGTTGTGGCCGCATTTTTTGGTGCAGCCAGGTGGCGAGCAGCAAATAAAACGCGCCCAGCGCGAGGCTCGAAAACGCAAGGCCAAACTCCATGTCCTTGACCAGCCCGGCTTGCAAACCAAAGCCGACAATCGGCACACCAAAGATCAAGGTGCCGTCGACATAATGGGTCAATCGTGGCGCTTGTTTAAAGGCGTACATCACCGCAATCGCAACATAGGCGACAAAAAACAAAACGAGGAACGGCTCCGTGGAGGCGAAATATTCAGGCCGGTAGAACTGTCCACCCCAAACCAAACCAATCACAAACGTGAATACAAAGCCGACCAGATTGAGAGGCCGCCACGCTTTATACGCCGCGGTGAAAAAAATGCCGGCATTCAGCACCGCGTAATAACTGAACAACATCACGTGACTGCCGCCACCGGTTGAGGCAAGTATCGGCGCCAAAAATCCGCCCGCCACACCGACCACCGCCAGCGCCAGCGCATCTTGACGAATGGCCAGCAACGCCGAAAAAGCGGCTATCCCCACCAGCAACGGAAATGCCATGCTCGCCGGGATCAGGCTGTACAAACGCAACGACGCAAACACCGTCAAATACAAAATGGCGATACCGGCACCCTGCAACGTCAGCGCATATCCCGAACGGTCTGGATTTAGTCGTAAACGCCAGCCCACCAGCAGCAGTGCCACCGCACCGGCGGCAACCGACGCCAGCCGCAACTCAATTGGAAACATGGAATGCTCGGCCGCATACTTGACCAAGAAGGCGACGCCGATAAACAGGATCAACACACCGACACGCACAATGGTGTTGCCGCCGGTCAGCCATGCCCAAAGCGGATTGGGTGTTGACACCGGCGCGACTGTCTGAGATGGCGCGCGTGGTGGTGGTGTTGGCGGCGGCGGCGGTGACGAAAGCGCGGCCGCTTGGTTGGAAACATCAGCCAACGCTTGTTTGATGGCAACCGATTCTTCATTGACCGCATTGGTCGCCGCATCCATCACCGCCGGCGTCGACGCCTTGCCCCATGGCTCAGCCGGAACCGCTGGCGCGGCGATGGCCCCGTCACGATTCGCACCCGCCTGATCCACAGGCGCAGGCGTTTGCATGGGCGAACCGGCAAGCCCGTTCTGTTTTTCGATGCGCTGCAACCGCCAGTGGATGTCTTCCACCGCCTTTTGTAATCTGCCCAACCGGGCTTCAACATCTGGTACAGCGGTTTTTTCGCCCGCGCCGCCAGCGTTAAAAAGTTTGCCGATCGCCCAACCGATCATCGCGCCGACAAACGCGCCAAAAGCAGCGCCACCGCCACCGCTTGCCAGTCCGCCCAATATCAAACCGCCAATCAGTCCCAGAAACCACATGTTGTCACCTTTGTTTTTTGGCCGGTTAGCCAAATTAGTGAAACGGCAAAGCCCTTATTGAGCAACAATCTTCAGGCATTTTTACCCAAAACGACCCGTCAATAATTGTGTTTCATTTCCAATCACCACGCAGCGCCGCGACTTTTTCCTGCAGCCCTTCTGCACTGACGGCTTGCGGCGGCCAAGGCGTGTCAATGACAAACGCGATATTGGAAAACACGCCGCGTGGATAACGCATCGCCACCCCGCCCCAACGCGAAAAAAAACTGCCCCACAATCCCTGCAACGCCATCGGAATCACCGGCACCGGATTCTTTTCAAGAATACGCATGATGCCTTGTTTGAACGGATAAAGATCACCGTTATCGGTGATGCGTCCCTCCGGAAAAATGCAGACCACTTCACCGGCCTGCAGATATTCGTCGATGCGTTCATAGGCGCGCTCGAGCATCGCCGGGTCTTCTTTGGCCGACGCGATCGGAATGGTGCCGGCGGTGCGAAACACAAAATTCAACAGCGGGATTTTGAATATCCGATAGTCCATCACAAAACGCACCGGTCGGCGGATACAGCCGGCAATCACCAGTGCATCGACGTAACTGACGTGGTTACATACCAACACACACGCCCCCTCATCGGGGATATGCCGCTGCCCGTCTTCTTTCACACGGTAAAACGTATGCACCAGCATCCAGACCAGAAACCGCATCAGGAATTCGGGAATCAACATAAAGATGTACAGCGCCACCACCGCATTCATGATGCCGACCACCAAATACAGCTGCGGCAATGTCAGCCCCGCTTTCAACAGCACCGCGGCGAGGATGGAAGCCACCACCATAAACACGGCGTTCAAAATATTGTTCGCCGCAATGATGCGCGCCCGGTATGCCGGCTCGGCGCGCGCTTGCATCATGGCGTAGAGCGGCACCGAAAAAAAGCCGGCAAACATCGCCATCAAAAACAGGTCCGCCATTACCCGCAGATTCGGCCAGTGCTGCACAAATTCCAGCACACTGCTCAAGCTGCCCGACGGCGCAATATTGCGCGACGCAAAATAGAGATCAACTGCAAAAATGGTCATGCCGAACGAACCAAATGGCACCAGGCCAATTTCGATTTTGTGTCCCGACATTTTTTCGCAAAGCACACAGCCGATGCCGATACCCATGGTGAACAGGCCTATCAACAGCAGCACCACCAGCTCATCACCCCCAAGCACTTCTTTGGCGAAGCCGGTAAGCGAGGTCAAAAAAATCGACCCCATGAACCAGAACCACGAGTTGCCAATCAGCGAGTTGAACACCGCCGGACTTTTGTAGGCGATCTTCAGGTTATGCCAGGTTTCCGTGACCGGATTCCAATTGATTTTTAACGCCGGTTCTGGCGGCGGCGACGCTGGAATATAGCCGGCGATAACGCGCCCCAATACCGCCACAGCGAGCGAAACGGCGGCGACTGACATCACGCCCGGCTCGCCTAACTTGACGAGAAAACCACCGATCATGCTGCCGAGCAGAATCGCGGTAAACGTCCCCATTTCGATCATGCCGTTGCCGCCGGTCAATTCGGAGTCATGCAGGTTCTGCGGCAAATACGCAAACTTAACCGGACCAAACAATGTTGAGTGGCAGCCCATCAAAAATACACCAACAAACAGCAGTGACGCCATATGCATTGCAAATCCGGCGGCGATGACAACCATAAATGCGATTTCCATATTTTTGACCACCCGGGTCAACATCGCCTTGTCATACTTATCCGCAAACTGGCCGGCAGTCGCGGAAAACAATACAAACGGCAGGATGAACAACCCGCCGATGAGCGGACCGGCAATTTTCGGGTCGAGTTGCCCCCACTCAGCAGCGTGATACGTCGCCAAAATGGTGAAGGCAAATTTAAAAATGTTGTCGTTGCCCGCGCCCAGAAACTGCGTCCAGAAAAACGGTGCAAAGCGCCGTTCCCGCAACAATTGAAACTGGTTTTGGGTCGGTTTGGCAATCGTCAAATCGGTTGCTGCGTGGGTCATGTAAGTACGCTCCGGGGTTCTGGCTGCAACAACGATTTGCGGATTGTAGAGGTGAAATGATGCCGGCTTGACGCCGCGTCGATCGGCGCCGTCTTTGCGTCCTGCCTGACGGGTATGGCAGGCGTACTTTATGAGTATTTAACAAAAACACAAAGCGAAAGCACACCCTCGGACAAAAGTATCAGTCCGGGCTACTTCGGGTGCCGAAACAATCGTCGCGCGGTGCAGCCTGTCGGACTTAAGGAATCGACGCAAAAAGTGCGCTCAGTGTCGGCAGAATTTGAGGATTTTCATGCCAATGGTTTTTTCATTGACACAAGAAAGCGGTGAAATATGCACCGGCCAGGTCGTTTTGCAGCCGATTCCCTTAAGTTCGACAGGCTGCTAGACTTCGCACAGGAGAAAAGACCATGCCAAAGCAAGACGAGTTGAAAAAAAGTGCGCTCGATTACCACCGTTATCCGAGCCCCGGTAAGATCGAAATTGCCCCCACCAAGCCACTCGCCACACAACGCGATTTGGCGCTGGCCTATACCCCGGGCGTCGCAGCGGTTTGTGAAGCCATCGTTGAAAATCCGGCCGAGGCGCGCAACTTGACGGCGCGCGGTAACCTGGTGGCGGTGATCACCAATGGCACCGCCGTGCTGGGACTCGGCGCCATCGGTCCGTTGGCGGCCAAGCCGGTGATGGAAGGCAAGGCGGTCCTGTTCAAAAAATTTGCCGGCATCGATGTTTTTGACATTGAAGTCAACGAACTCGACCCCGACAAACTGGTCGATATCATCGCCTCGCTTGAGCCAACCTTCGGCGGCATTAATCTGGAAGACATCAAGGCACCCGAATGTTTTTACGTCGAGCGAAAACTTCGCGAGCGCATGAAAATCCCGGTGTTTCACGACGACCAGCACGGCACCGCGATTATCGTCGGCGCGGCGATTGTCAATGGTCTCAAAGTTGTCGGCAAGGATATTTCCCAGGTCAAGCTGGTGTCGTCGGGCGCCGGTGCCGCCGCATTGGCGTGTCTGGATATGCTGGTGGCACTCGGCATGAAAATGTCCAACATCTTTGTGACTGATATTGCCGGCGTGGTGTATCAGGGCCGGGTCGAAGAGATGGATCCCAACAAGGCGCGTTACGCCAAACAAACTGATGCCCGCAAGCTGGCGGATGTGATCGGCGGCGCAGACGTTTTTCTGGGATTGTCAGCGGGCGGTGTGCTCAAACCGGAAATGGTCAAAACCATGGCGGCAAAACCGCTGATCTTGGCGTTGGCCAATCCAACACCTGAAATCCTGCCGGAAGAAATCCGTTCGGTGCGTGATGATGCCGTGATTGCCACCGGCCGTTCGGACTATCCAAATCAAGTCAACAATGTGTTGTGTTTCCCGTTCATTTTTCGTGGCGCCCTCGACGTCGGTGCCACCACCATCAACGAGGCGATGAAACTGGCGGCAGTCTATGCGATTGCCGAACTCGCCGAGGCCGAACAATCCGATATCGTCGCCATGGCATATGGCGAATCGGGCGTGTCGTTTGGCAAGGACTATTTGATTCCACGGCCGTTTGACCCGCGTCTGATCGCCAAGGTCTCGCCCGCCGTCGCCAAGGCGGCGATGGAGTCGGGTGTGGCGACGTCGCCCATTACGGATTGGGACGCGTACCTGCAGCGTCTCGATCAATTTGTGTATCACTCCGGGCTGATCATGAAGCCGGTGTTTGGCAAGGCCAAACAAAACCCCAAGCGCATTGTCTATGCCGAGGGTGAAGAAGAGCGCGTGTTGCGTGCGGTGCAGGTGGTGGTTGACGATGGACTGGCCAAGCCGATCCTCATCGGCCGTCCCAGCGTGTTGGAAAAGCGTATTGAAAAATTCGGCCTGCGCATTCGGCTTGGCATCGATGTTGCGGTGGTCAATCCGGAATACGACGAGCGATATCGTGACTATTGGCAGGAGTATTACAAGATCACCGCACGCCGTGGTGTATCCGAGCAATACGCGAAGATTGAAATGCGCCGCCGCCTGACCCTGATCGGTGCGATGCTGATGCACCGTGGCGAGGCCGACGGGATGATTTGTGGGACATTTGGCACCCACGCGCTGCATTTGCACTATGTCGATCAGGTGATCGGCCGTCGCGCCGGGGTCAACCATTTTTATGCGATGAACGTGCTGATGATGCCAAAACGCACGGTATTCAT
>JANPDI010000132.1:0-2115 GCA_031431435.1 Burkholderiales bacterium | reverse complement strand
CAAAGCGCAAAAACTGATCCAGAAGTTGTTGTTTGCCACAGCGGCCGTGGTTGCGCTGGTATTTTTTGCGCTCGGTCGCCGCGAGGCCGCCATTGTCGGTGCGGCGGTTGTGCTGACACTTGCCGCCACGCTGTTTGCATCGTGGGCGTGGGGCTTTACCCTCAATCGTGTGTCGCTGTTTGCGCTGATTTTTTCAATCGGCATTCTGGTTGACGATGCCATTGTGGTGGTTGAGAACATTCACCGTCATCAATCTCTGTTCCCACACAAAACGCTCACCGAAATTATTCCGGGTGCGGTTGATGAAGTCGGCGGCCCAACCATCCTTGCAACCTTTGCGGTGATTGCCGCGTTGTTGCCGATGGCGTTTGTGTCCGGCCTGATGGGTCCCTACATGAGCCCGATCCCGATAAACGCCAGCATGGGAATGCTTATCTCGCTGGCGGTTGCGTTTGTCGTCACCCCATGGCTTGCGCGCATCTGGATGAAACATGTTCCGCACGCCGCCGGCGCCACACCACCCGGCGGCTTGAGCGCGCGACTGGCCCCGCTGTTCCAGCGTTTGTTTGCGCCGTTACTCGATGACACCACCGGCCGTCGTGCACGGCTTCGGCTTGGCATTGGTGTGTTGGCCCTGATCGTCATTTCGTTGATTTTGCCCGCAGTCGGGCTGGTTCAGCTCAAGATGCTGCCGTTCGATGACAAGTCGGAATTTCAGGTGATGGTTGATATGCCGGCCGGCACGCCGCTGGAAAAGACCGCTGCGGTTCTGCGCGATTTGGGTGACTATCTGGCGACGGTCCCTGAGGTCACGCACTACCAGACCTATGCCGGCACCGCTGCACCGATAAATTTCAACGGCCTTGTGCGCCAATACTACTTGCGCGCCGGTGGTGAAGTCGGGGATATCCAGGTGAATCTGGTCGACAAACAACATCGTGATGCAAAAAGTCACGTGATCGCCATGCGGGTGCGTCCGGCACTACAAGAAATCGGCCGGCGCTTTGGTGCCAATATCAAGGTGGTCGAAGTACCACCCGGACCGCCGGTTTTGGCACCGATTGTTGCGGAAGTCTATGGCCCGGATGCAGAAGGCAGGCGCGCACTGGCACGACAAGTGCGCGGCGTCTTTGAGGCAACACCCGGTGTGGTTGACGTCGACGACAGCAGCATCGTTGATGCGCCACGCCGTCTGTTGTTGATCGACCGGCGTAAAGCGGCGTTATCCGGTGTCACCCAACGCGATATCGTTGACACATTACACGCCGGTCTGGCTGGTGAAACCATCGGCTTTTTGCACGACGGCAGCAAGTATCCGGTCGGGGCGATGGTGCAGTTACCGGCGGAAATGCAGGGCGATCAAACGGCATTGTTGCAACTGCCGGTACGTACCGCATCGGGCAAAACCATGCCGCTGCGTGAACTGGTCACGGTGAGTGACACACTGCGCGAACAGCCGGTTTTCCACAAGGATCTGCATCCGGTCAACTATGTGGTCGGCGACATGGCCGGAAAGGTCGACAGCCCGCTGTATGGCATGTTTGCCATGCGCAAAGCCATCAACGAGCTGGTCACGATGAACGGTAAAACGCCTCAGGAATACTTCATCAGACAGCCAGACGACGCATACCGTGACTACGCCGTCAAATGGGACGGCGAATGGCAGATTACCTACGAGACGTTTCGAGACATGGGTGCCGCGTATGCCGTCGGACTGATCTTGATCTATTTGTTGGTGGTGGCACAGTTCGGTTCGTATCTGACACCGTTGATCATCATGGCGCCAATTCCATTGACCATTGTCGGTGTGATGCCCGGCCATGCATTGCTCGGCGCACAGTACACCGCCACCAGCATGATCGGCATGATCGCACTGGCCGGCATTATTGTGCGCAACTCAATCCTGTTGGTTGATTTCATCCGGCTGCAGGTCGATGCCGGCGTCGAGTTTCGTCAAGCCGTGGTGCAGTCGGCGATTGCGCGCGCACAACCCATTCTGTTAACCGGACTGGCCGCAATGATCGGTGCGTTTTTTATCCTTGACGACCCGATATTCAACGGCCTCGCCATCTCGCTGATTTTTGGCATATTTGTTTCAACCCTGCTGACACTGGT
>JANPDI010000131.1:0-4988 GCA_031431435.1 Burkholderiales bacterium | reverse complement strand
TCGACGCTATCGAACAGCGGTTCTTTATCTTCCTGATTGTCCTTGTTGTAAGCCAGCGGCTGGCCCTTCATCAAGGTCAGCAACGCCACCAGATGGCCATTCACGCGCCCGGTCTTGCCGCGAATCAGTTCCGGCACATCGGGATTTTTCTTTTGCGGCATGATCGACGATGAATAACAAAAACGATCCGGCAAATCGATAAACGCCACACTCTGGCTCATCCAGATAATCAGCTCTTCGGAAAAGCGCGATAAATGCATCATGGTGGTGGCGGCAGCACTGACAAACTCAATTGCAAAATCACGATCACTCACCGCATCGAGTGAATTTTCACAAACGCCGTCAAACCCCAGCTCACGCGCAACCATTTCCCGGTCAATCGGATAACTGGTGCCGGCCAACGCCGCGGCACCCAGCGGCAATCGGTTCACACGTTTATTGCAATCAACAAAACGCGCCTCATCACGCGCCAGCATTTCGACATACGCCATCAAATGGTGGCCAAAGGTGACCGGTTGGGCGACCTGTAAATGGGTGAAGCCGGGCATGATGGTGTCGTGGTGTTTTTCGGCCATGCCGAGCAACGCCAACTGCAGGGTGCGCGTCAGCGCCACCATGTTCTTGATCTCATCTCGCAACCAAAGGCGGATATCGGTTGCCACCTGATCGTTGCGTGAACGACCGGTGTGCAGCCGCTTGCCGGCGTCGCCGATCAGCTCGATCAAGCGCGCTTCGATATTCATGTGCACATCTTCGCGCGCCACATCCCAGACAAATGTGCCGGCGGCGATTTCGGCGCGGATGGCCGCCATGCCACGAGTAATATCCGCCAGATCCGCCGCGCTGATGACATCCACCGCCGCGAGCATCTTGGCGTGTGCCAGCGAGCCTTGTATATCCACCGCCGCCAGCCGTTTATCGAACGTCACCGACGCGGTGAAGCGCTTGACCAACTCCGTCACCGGCTCCGAGAATCGACCCGACCAGGCTTTGGTGCTCTGCGCGGGCGTATTGTTTTCAGGGCTTTGGTCGTTGTGTTGGGACATGGTGATGGTGGATACTCGTGAAATTGATCTTAGGCTTGAATTAACGCTTGCCGTAAAGTGTCTCGAATGAGTATAAACGACCCTCAAAATCCGCCGACATCGCTGCATGCGCCACAGCTCGGCTACACGCCGCGGTTGCCCGACTTTTGCAATCTCGGCATCATGCTGCGGCTATTGGTCATCGTCAACTTTTTTGTGCTGGCCGCCGCCCTGGTGCGCGCCGACGTCGGTGCCGATATGTCGGGGCTGATGCGGCAATTTTTATTGATTTCGATTGTCGCCCAGCCGGCGATCATTTTTTCGCTGGTGGCGACCTGTGCGGCCAAGCCGCTATTTTTAAAACTCGCCTATTGGCGGGGTGTTTCAGCCGTTTTTGCCCTGGAGTGCGCTATCGGCGCGCTGTTTTGGTATGCGTACCTCGCCATTATTCCGCTTGTCGCCACCACCGACAGCGACGCGCAAATGTCCCGGATGCAATTTGTTGTGTTCTTTGTTGTTGCCACTGCCATCGTGTTGTTCTATTTTGATTTGCGGGCGCGCTCACTTTCGCCGGCCCTCACCGAGGCGCGTCTGCAAGCGTTGCAAGCGCGCATACGCCCGCACTTCTTATTCAACTCGATCAACGCCGTGTTGTCACTCATCCGCGACGAGCCCAAACGCGCCGAACGCATGCTCGAAGACATGGCCGAATTGTTCCGGGTATTGATGGCCGACAATCGGCAGCTGAAGCCGCTCGAAGACGAAGTGTTGCTGTGTCGCCAGTATCTGGAGATCGAGCAGATCCGGCTGGGCGACCGTCTAAAAATTGAATGGCAAATCGACGATATGCCGGCACACGCGCTGGTGCCACCGTTGATCCTGCAGCCGTTGCTGGAAAACGCCGTCTATCACGGCATCGAGCCACAACCCGGCGACGGGCTGCTCAGTATTGCCATCAGTACCAGCGGCAAACAAATGCATATCGTGCTGACCAACCCGTACCACAGTGAATCGACCCACGTCTCCGGCAACCACATGGCGATCGCCAATATCAAAGAGCGCCTGCAGCTGCATTTTGACGCCGAGGCAAGTTTGCGCGCCGACATCAAAGGTGCGCAGTACATCGTTCGCATCAACATGCCCGTCACGCTTGCATCGTCCACCCACCCCAACGCGCCAACCGAATGAATATGACCACACCCGCCCGAATACTGATTGTTGATGACGAAGCGCCGGCGCGCAAGCGCCTGTCCAATCTGCTGGATGATTGCCGCGAGGCGTTTGCGCTGGTGATCGCCGACGAGGCCGCCAACGGCCGCGAAGCCATCGAGGCCATCAACAAGGGCGGTGTCGATATCGTATTGTGTGACATTCGTATGCCGGTGATGGACGGCATCGAATTTGCGCGGCACCTGGCCTGCATGGAAACACCGCCCAAACTCGTGTTCACCACCGCATTTGATCAATATGCGGTGCAAGCGTTTGAATTAAACGCGGTGGACTATCTGCTCAAGCCGATCAAACAAGAGCGCCTGCTCGCCGCGTTGCAAAAAGCGCGGCCGGTATTGGCGACGGCGGCCAATGCGATTTCGGCAGCCACGCAATCGAAGCGCAAACATCTCTCGATACACGAGCGCGGCAAAGTGGTGCTGCTGCCGGTCGAAGACATTTTATATTTGAAGGCCGAATTGAAGTATCTGACGGTGCGCACCACCACCCGTGAATACCTGCTGGAAGAGTCGTTGACGCGACTTGAAGAGGAGTTTGCCGGGATATTTACCCGCATCCACCGCAACGCCATCGTCGCCACCGGCGCGATCATCGGCTTTGAGCGCGTTGCGGTTTCCGCCGCAACCAATCCGGACGCCGCGGGTGTGTCGGGTGATGACGCCGACGCCGGCACCGCCGGCATGAACTGGGTCTGCAACGTAAAAGGCGTGCCGGAAAAATTGCCGGTGTCCCGCCGCCAGCAACATTTGATCCGCGAATTCTAGGGCGGCTTCGATGCAAGCCACCGTCATCACCAACGTGTTGTTGCCCATCGCGCTCGGCATCATCATGCTCGGATTGGGCTTGTCACTCACCATCGCCGATTTCACCCGCGTGGTCAGGTTTCCCAAGGCGGTCATCGTCGGGCTGACCATTCAAATGCTGGTCTTGACCACCGTCTGTTTCGGGCTTTGTATTTTGTTTAAATTGCCGCCAGCGTTGGCGGTCGGCATGATGCTGCTCGCAGCCGCACCGGGTGGCGCCAGCGCCAACATTTTTTCCCATCTCGCGCGCGGGGATGTGGCGCTCAACATCACCCTCACCGCGGTAAATTCGTTATTGGCATTGATCGCACTGCCGTTAATGATCAGTTTTTCGTTGCAGTACTTCATGGGCGCGGATCAATACATCCCACCACCATTCAAAAAGATCATGGAAGTTGGCATGATCATCGTCATTCCGGTCGCCATCGGCATGTTGTTGCGCAGCCGCTTCCCGACGCTCTCGGACAAAATGGAAAAACCAATTCGCATCTTTTCGGTCGTGTTGTTATTGGCACTAGTCGTGATCGCCAATACCCAGCAATGGGACACGCTGGTCAAATATTTTGCGGTGGTGGGCTTTGCGTGCCTGGCGTTTAACCTGATCTCAATGGGCATTGGCTACAGCGTGCCGCTGGCGGTGAAGTTATCCGAGCGGCAGGCGATTGCCATTGCCATGGAGATCGGTATTCACAACGGCACGTTGGCCATCTACATCGCCTTTAACGTACTCAACAACGGCGACATGGCGATACCGGCGGCGATTTATTCATTAATCATGTTTGTCACCGGCGGGGTGTTTGTGGTTTGGGTGAATCGGCGGCGCGGGGCGGTGGCGGCAGCCACATAGCAGGTGCGGCCGGAAGTCGGCGCGACGCCGTCGTCCCAGCCCATTGACGTAACTGCGCGGGGACCCGGCCCTTCGTTCATCTGACAGCGATTCTCCCCCCGCGCTGGCGTGGAAGCCGCCGTGCATCATTCGGCACCACCCGGGGCCTTGCGGCCCCGGGTGGTCGATTAGGACAGCTTGGCGCAGATGTCGATGTTCTTGCCGTGTTGCGCAGTCAAGGTACCGACCCCTTCGGCCGTGAGCGAGAGGGCGGTGTGGCCGTTGTAGTAGTTTGTTGTCGGCCCTGCCGGAATGTCGGTTGGAAACCAGACCAGCAGCGCGGCACCGTTGGAAGTAATCGTTTGTGACCCATCCGGATAAACCACAATGTGCTGCGAGGCGCCCTGCGACGGCGTTGAGGTGGTCTTGCCGTTGGCGACATTGGTATAACGAAATGCGTACCCCGTACCACTGAAAAAGATGTTCAAGTTGCCGTTTTTGTCGGTGTATTCCTTGGTGCTGAGCCGGGCGCCCGACCCCTCGAGGGTCAGCGGGAAACTGCAGGCCACGCCGGCATCGAATGGGACAGAGAAGGCGGGCATGTCGACCGGCGGCTGCGCGTTGCTGACGCCCAGTGTTCCGGCGGCAAGTAACGCGCCGATGATAGAGGCGAAGTGATTAGGTTTGTTGGTTGCTTTCATGATGATTCTCCTGGTTAGGGCTTGCGTTGGTGTTTGTGCCGGGTTTTGTGTTGCTCGGCAATCGTTTGCCGATGACTGCACTATCCGCCCGCCCGCCCGCCCGAGTCCTTTGGCCACCTTAAATTTCCTGAAACGTTATGAAATTGCTCGGTTAGAATAAATAAACGCAACATTAACCGGCCGGAAATCAAACCACGTGTCACAAAACCATCACTTTGGCCGCGTTGAAATTCGCCCTGCAGAGCGTGCGCTGCTAATCGATGGGGTGGCCGTTGAATTGGGCTCACGCGCCTTTGATTTGCTGCAGGCATTGATCAAACACCGCGACCGGCTGGTGACCAAAGACGAGCTGATGGACATGGTCTGGCCCGGCATGGTGGTTGAAGAGAACAATCTGCAGGCG
>JANPDI010000130.1:0-4703 GCA_031431435.1 Burkholderiales bacterium | reverse complement strand
CGAATCGCAATCCGTCGCTATCCGTCGACAACTACGCAAAATCACAAGGACCACACCCATGACCCGCGCTTCAGCAATTCAATCCGCCGAGCACTATTTCGACAGCCGGCAATTCCACGCCGATCTCGCGCGGCGGGTGGCGATGCCCACCGAAAGCCAAAATCCGGATCGTGCCGGTGTGTTGCGTGCGTATCTGGCGGATGAACTCACGCCAACATTACAATCGCTCGGTTTTACCTGCGAGGTGTTTGCCAGCCCGGTTGGTAAAACGCCTTTTATGATCGCCACACGTTTTGAGGCGGACAACCTGCCGACGTTACTGAGTTACGGCCACGGTGATGTGGTGCGCGGGCTCGAGCCGCAATGGCGTGCCGGCCTCAACCCCTGGCAGATGTTTGAGGACGGCCCGCGTCTCTACGGGCGCGGCACGGCGGATAACAAGGGCCAGCACACCATCAACCTGGCGGCGCTCAAGAGTGTGCTTGATACACGTGGCACGCTGGGCTTCAATGTGAAGCTGCTGATCGAGATGGGCGAAGAAATCGGCTCACCCGGATTGGATGCGTTTTGCCGCGCGCACAAGGCGGCATTAAAAGCCGATGTGTTTATCGCCTCCGATGGCCCGCGTTTGCAACCGGATCGCGCGACCCTATTTTTGGGTTCGCGTGGCGTGATGAATTTTGATCTGACGATTGATCTGCGTGAAGGCGCGCATCACTCCGGCAATTGGGGCGGGCTGATCGCCGATCCGGGCATTGTGTTGGCGCATGCCATCGCCAGCATCACCGATAAGAACGGTGCGATTCGAGTGCCCGAGTGGCGGCCGACCGGTATCCCCGCTGCCGTGCGTGCAGCGTTGCAGGATTGCGAACCCTCTGGTGGGGACGACTCACCTGATATCGATTTGGATTGGGGCGAGCCCGGCTTGAGCCCGGCCGAGCGTGTGTTTGGCTGGTCGAGTTTTACCGTGTTGGCGATGAAAGTCGGCAATCCGGATTTTCCGGTGAATGCAATCGCCAACAAAGCCTGGGCGCGCGGCCATTTGCGTTTTGTTGTCGGCACCGATCCAAACGACGTGGTGCCGGCGTTGCAGCGGCATTTGATACGTGAAGGTTTTCCGCAAGTGGTGGTGACACCGGCGCGTGAAGAACCAATGCACGCCACGCGGCTTGACCCGGATTCGCCGTGGGTGCGTTGGGCGGTGGCGAGCATCACCCGGACGTTAAGTACAACCACCGGTGCAAAGCCGGCGATCCTGCCGAATCTCGGCGGCTCGTTGCCCAATGAAGTATTTGCCGATACGCTGGGCCTGCCGACTATCTGGATTCCACATTCGTATTCGGCGTGTTCACAGCACGCGCCAAACGAACACATGCTCGGTGCGCTGGCCCGCGAGGGGTTGGCGATCATGGCGGGTGTGTTTTGGGATTTGGGCGAGGCGGCGGGACGGCCGGGGGTTTAGGTTTTTTGGTTGGTACCATTCCAGACTGGCCGTCATGCCAGCGTTCGTCTGCTTACTTGGCCCAATTTTCCACCTTCAGACCTTTGACCCGGCCGAACTCACGAACGTTGTTGGTCACCAGGATCGCGCTGGCACTGCGCGCGTGGGCGGCAATTAGCAAATCATTCGCACCGATCATTTCGCCGCGCTTTTTCAGATCGGCGCGTATGTCGGCGTAGTGCTCAGCCGCCTCTTGGGTCCAATCCATCACCGCAAGATGTTTGACAAAGGCAGCGTAGGCGTCGATTGCCAGTTTTGGTTTGGTGGACAATTTTGCGCCGTACAAGAGTTCTGCCATCGTCACCACTGATATGACTTGTTCCACAATTGCAACCGACTGAATTTTCTTTAGCAGCTTTGGATGCGAACGCTTCATGATGTACGAGCAGGCATCCGTATCAAGCATGTACACCGCCATCAGAATGCCCGTTCCTGTAACGGCAAATCTTCAACCGCCAACATGAAGTCTGCAGGCGCAACCGGTCCGTGCGTGAGGTAATGACTCCAATCGGATGGACGGGCAGACAACACCACATCATCACCCTGGCGGCGGATAAACACCTCGCTGCTCTTGAACTGGAAGTCCTTGGGCAGACGAACCGCCTGACTGCGGTTATTCAAAAATATTTTAGCGGTGCGGTCCATGACAAATACTCTGCTCATAATTTGTATATGCCGAAGTATATGCCATTTGCCATCATTGTCAAGACCGACAAGCGGGCGGGAAGCAACATTGGCTGCCGGTCTATTCACTCTTGTCGCAACACCAACAATGCGTGTCCTGCATTCATTTGTGTGGCCGGCGCAGCTTCACACCCCTCTCACCGTAAAATAGCCCGATATGCAAACCCCTGATCAACCCATCCTCAGAGACATCGTGCTGGTCGGCGGCGGGCACAGCCACGTCGGTGTCTTAAAAAGTTTTGGCATGCGGCCGATTCCGGGGGTGCGCATCACGCTGATTTGTACCGATATGCACACCCCCTACTCGGGCATGTTGCCGGGTTATGTCGCGGGGCATTACGACTACGACGAGGTACATATCGACCTGAGCCGGCTGGCGGTGTTTGCCGGGGCGCGTTTGTATCGTGATGAAGTCATCGGCCTTGATCGCATCAATAAAAAAGTGTTGTGCCGCAACCGCCCGCCGGTGCCGTACGATCAGCTGTCGATCAATATCGGCTCGACCCCGCAGCTGGCACAGGTGCCGGGTGCGACCGAAAACGCGGTGGCGGTCAAACCAATTCAACGCTTCAACGAGCGTTGGTTGGCCTTGCTGGACAGGGTCAAACATCACCCCGGTAAATTGACCATTGCCGTGGTCGGTGCTGGTGCGGGTGGTGTGGAGTTGTTACTGGCAATGCAATTTCGATTGCGCAACGAGTTGCAGGCACTCAATCGACATGCCGATGACCTGGTGTTTCATCTATTCACCAACAGTGCGACCATCCTGCCGACGCACAATAACAACGTACGCAAACGTTTTGATGCGGTGTTGGCGGCGCGTGGTGTGGTGGTGCATCGCAATGCCGGCGTCACCGAGGTGTTTGCCGGGCGATTACAAACGGCCAACGGTGAAACACTCGCCGCCGATGAGATTGTCTGGGTGACCAGTGCCGGTGGTGCGCCGTGGTTGCGTGAAACAGGCTTGGCACTTGATGCCAATGGCTTTATCAATGTCACCGATACCTTGCAGACAGTGACCGACACGGATATTTTTGCGGCTGGTGATATCGCCAACATGATCAACCACCCGCTGGAAAAAGCCGGTGTGTTTGCGGTGCGGCAAGGCCCGCCGTTAACCACCAATCTGCGGCTGGCCGTCGAGGGTGTGGCGCAGGTGGCGTATCGACCACAGCGCCGCTGGCTGGCGTTGATCAGCACTGGCGATAAATACGCGGTGGCGTCGCGCGGCTGGCTGAGCTTCGCCGGCAACGCAGTGTGGCAATGGAAAGATTGGATCGACCGGCGCTTTATGCGCAAGTTTCAGGATCTTCAGCCGATGGTGATGGATGCATCGTCCGGCATCAGCCCGGCCAACACCGCGAGCCAGATCAAGCTGAGTCAGGAAGAATCGCTGCAGGCGATATCAGCGATTGCGATGCGTTGCGGTGGTTGTGGTGCCAAGGTTGGCGCAACGGTGTTGTCGCGCGCACTCAGCAACTTGCACCCGGTGGATCGAGACGATGTGGTAATCGGTCTCAAAGATCCGGACGACGCCGCCGTGGTGCGCGTACCGCCGGGCAAGGCGATGGTGCACTCGGTGGATTTTTTCCGGTCGTTTATTGACGACCCTTATTTGTTTGGCAAGGTCGCGGCCAACCACGCATTGGGTG
Organism: Burkholderiales bacterium; assembly: GCA_031431435.1. GTDB lineage: Bacteria > Pseudomonadota > Gammaproteobacteria > Burkholderiales > Usitatibacteraceae > UKL13-2. Next base: position 866 of record JANPDI010000130.1, on the reverse strand, counting down.
ATATCTGGGCGATGGGTGCCGAGGCGCAATCAGCGACGGCGATTGCCACGGTGCCATCCGGGCTCGAATCAAAAGTTGAGGATGTGCTGTTTCAGATGATGACCGGTGCACTCGAGGTGTTGAACGAAGCCAACTGCGCATTGGTCGGCGGGCATACCGGCGAAGGCAAAGAGCTCGCGCTCGGCTTTGCGGTGAACGGGCTGATCGACGACGACCCGGCAAAGATTTTGCGCAAGAGCGGCATGCAACCGGGCGACGTGTTGATCCTGACCAAACCGATCGGCACCGGCACCCTGTTTGCGGCACACGCGCGTCTCGCCGCCAAAGGTCGCTGGATCGACGCGGCGTTAACGTCGATGGTGGTGTCGAACCGGTTGGGTGCGCAGTGTTTGTTCAAACACGGCGCCACCGCCTGCACCGACCTGACCGGCTTCGGGCTGCTCGGCCATCTGATCGAAATGACGCGGCCCTCGGCAGTCGATGCCGAACTTAATTTATCTGCCCTGCCGCTACTCGATGGCGCGGAAGAGTGTGTCGCCGCGGGTATTGTCAGCTCATTGCAAGGTGCCAATGTCCGTTTGCGCCGGGCGTTACGCAACCAAGAGGCGATGGTCAAACACCCGCGCTACCCGCTGATTTTTGATCCACAAACAGCGGGTGGCTTGTTGGCCAGTGTGCCGGCCGATCAAGCCGAGGCGTGTATCGCCGCACTGCGCGCGTTGGGCTACCCGCACACCGTGGCGATTGGCCGCATCCTGCCGCAGGTCGATGCGATGGAACCGATTACGTTGACGGTGTGATTGTTTTGGACGGTGGAAATACCGTCCGTCCTGGTCACCCTCGAAAACTGTTTTGCCACGATTTGC
>JANPDI010000129.1:0-1794 GCA_031431435.1 Burkholderiales bacterium | reverse complement strand
CGTTGTCGGTGTTGAATGATCCGCGCCAGCCGGGTGACGTGCCCGATTGCCTTGCGCGGTTCCGCGAAGGCGCACAGACCCTGCACTATGAAGTTTCGCGGATGCGGGCCGACGGCACCCCTGTATGGGTATCTGTGACGCAATCCCCGTTAACCGATCTTTCCGGCGCGCTGTTGGGGGCGTCCAGCATAGCGCGCGACATAACCGACCGCAGACAGGCCGAACATCAGCGCGGCATTCTGATGAACGAGCTTAACCACCGGGTCAAAAACTCACTGGCTGTGGTGCAGGCCATCGCCTCGCAAACCCTACGCGGCGACATATCGCTGCCCGAAGCGCGCGTTGCCTTTAGCGAGCGGTTGCGTGTGTTGGCCCGCGCGCATGACCTTTTGGTGACGTCGAACTGGTCGGGCACTGATCTGGCCAGCGTGATCGAGGCCACTGTTGAGCCGCATAAGGGCGGGCAAAGCCGGTTTAGCATTTCGGGTCCGTATGTCGCGCTGCGGCCGCAGATTGCGGTGACATTCTGCCTGGCCCTGCATGAACTTTGCACCAATGCGGCAAAATATGGCGCACTTTCGGTGCCGGAAGGACGGGTAGATATAACCTGGACTGTCACTGAATCCGCTGACAAAGCCCGGCTGTGGTGGCAATGGACGGAGTCCGGCGGCCCCCCGGTGAACGCTCCGGTGCGCAAGGGGTTCGGGTCCAGCCTGATCGAACAAGTATTGCCGATGGAACTTTTCGGCGAGGTAACAGTTACTTATCCGGCCACCGGTGTTGTTTGCATTCTTGATTCGCCTTTGCCGGGCCTCGATCCATAGTTGGACACGTCAATGCCCGTTCTTGCCGAATTCCTGCGTTTCATGATCTTGGATGACGAAGTAATTATTGCGCTTGATCTTGCCGGTATGCTGGGCGACCTCGGACATTCCGTGGTGTCGATGGCGACCCGCGTGGCCGGGGGGATGGAGTTTGCCATGCACGGTGAACTTGATATGGCCATTCTTGACATCAATGTGCACGGCGTCACCTCCTTCCCGCTGGCGGCAATTTTGCAGGGACGCGGCATTCCGATCATTTTTGCCAGCGGCTACGGCGAACGCGGTTTGATCGACGGCTTTCTCGATGCTCTGGTGTTGACCAAGCCTTACGGCATGGGCGACCTGACACAGGCGGTGGCGAAAGCGCGGGTTGTATCGTCACCGACTGCGACGCGATCTTGATGGAGATCAGTTCGCGTGTCGCGATCGACGCTATGGTCGATCCTTTCAGGATGATGCCAGACGTGGAATTGATGATGAAAGTGGCCGACAACGTCACGTGCCTGAGTTGCGGTCAGATCAATCGTGTACCCATCGCCAAACTGGATGCGGGTCAAAATGCGCGAGCTGTGGAAATCCGCTGTTCAGCGGCCTCGTTGCCGTAATTGATCTGCAGATGCACAACAAGGCAACAGGGCGAGACGAGTTCCCGATCATGGTCGATTATTGGGCACCCTGGTGTGGACCATGCCGCAAGATGGCCCCGGAATTTGCAAAGGCTGCTCTGAAACTAAAATCAAAGGTCCGTTTCGCCAAGATTGATACGCAAGAACATCCTGAAGTCTCACAATCGCTTGGTATTCGGGGCATCCCGCTTTTAATTCTGTATTCAAGCGGAAAAGAGGTTGCCAGACTCTTCGGTGCGCGGCCAGCGGCCGATATTGAGGAGTTTGCGTTAAAGGCTGTCACGACCTAGGTGTATAGTCCCGCAAAGAGGTGTTACGTTTGACACTTCATTGGGGGACTTGCT
>JANPDI010000128.1:0-18445 GCA_031431435.1 Burkholderiales bacterium | reverse complement strand
TGGCCGAAAGACGCGGCTTTGCAGGACGCGTGGCGCGCGTTTCATGCCGGCGATTTTGTTAACGCTGCCACGCTTGGCGCCGGTCACACGGTTGCGCTCAAGGCCATTTCGATTTATGCCAATCATGTCGAAAAAAAGGACGTGGCAAAAATCAAGCTGTTTGAAGAGGCGATGGCGTTGGCATTGGATGCGACAAAGGCGGATCCCAAAAACGCCAACACGCATTACCAATACGCCTTTTCGGCGGGACGTTATTCTCAATCAATTTCGGTGATGAAAGCACTCAAGGAAGGTTATGGCGGCAAAATCAAGGCGGCACTTGAGACGGCGCTGAAACTTGATGGCAAACACGCCGATGCCCATACCGCAATGGGCGCCTATCACGCAGAAATTATCGACAAGGTTGGCGCGCTGGTTGGTAAGTTGACCTACGGCGCAAATAAGGACGACGCGGTCAAACACTATGAAACCGCCATCAAACTCAACCCACAGTCCCCGGTCGCGCATATCGAATACGCAAACGGGTTACTGATGCTGTTCAAGGACAAGGAAATCGACAAGGCGACCAAGCTCTACGAGAAAGCCGCCAAGATGAAAGGCCGCGATGCCATGGAAATCATGGATATCGAAATCGCCAAATCAGAACTCGAAGACGAATGAACGACCGGACATGACAGCGATTACGCTTGATACGATTCGCGCCGCGCATGCGCGAATCAAACCGTTTATCCACCGCACGCCGGTGCTGACGTGTGAATTCATCAATCGTGAAGCTGGTGCGACGATTTTTTTCAAATGTGAAAACTTCCAAAAGGTCGGCGCGTTCAAGGCGCGCGGCGCGGCGAATGCCATTTTCTCGCTCGATGATTCCGCCGCCAAACGCGGCGTGGTGACCCACTCATCGGGCAATCACGGTGCCGCCCTGGCGTGGGCTGCCGGCCTGCGCGGCATCAAGGCGACGGTGGTGGTACCCGACAACGCACCGTTGCCAAAGAAGCGGGCAATCGCGGGATACGGTGCGGACATTGTGTTCTGTGCACCCAACATCGCCGCACGACAGGCGGCTGTTGACGAGCTTATCAATCGTCATGGCTACGAGATGATTCACCCGTTTGACAATGACACCGTCATTGCGGGGCAGGGCACGGCAACGCTCGAACTGCTTGACGAGATTCCCGATCTGGACGTGGTGATTTCGCCGTTGGGCGGTGGTGGCTTGTTGTCCGGCACGTCGATTGCCGCCAAAGGCATCAAACCGTCGATCAAAGTTTATGGCGGGGAGCCGCGCGGCGCGGATGACGGCGCACGTTCGTTTGCGAGCGGGGTTCGTGTTACCGAGCAGACACCGAAATCGATTTGTGATGGTCTGTTGACGGTGTTGTCAGAACGAACCTTCAACATCATCCGTGCCAATGTCGACGGCATCGGTGTTGTGTCCGAGGAAAATGTGATTCGTGCGATGCGCATGACATGGGAATACGCAAAAATTATTTGTGAGGCGTCGTGCAGCCCACCGCTTGCCGCGATTCTCGAAGGCACCCTCGACGTCAAAAACAAGCGGGTCGGGATCATCCTGACCGGCGGCAATGTTGATCTCGACAAACTCCCCTGGATGAAACAATGAAACTCGTTAACGATGCATCGCTTCCCATTCCGCCCGGCCACTATTCACCGGCTGTGGTTCACAACGGATTTGTTTTTGTCTCCGGCCAATTGCCGCGCGTTCCGGGCAGGCCGGACTTTACGCCGCCGACGATTCAGGAGCAGACGCGTCAATGTCTGGTGAATGCCGAAGCGATCTTACTTGCGGCAGGATCGCGGCGCGACCTGGTATTGAAGGCGACGATATTTGTTTCCAGTACCGACTATTGGGCGGATGTGAACGCCGAATATGCAAAATTCTTCGGTGATCACAAACCGGCGCGCGCAATCATTCCGGTCGGGACGTTTCGGAATGGCTACCTGCTTGAAATCGAATTGGTGGCAGCGGTCGCGGACTAACGGCCGGCCAACAACACAATCTCATCCGACTCGTAACGAAATACGGCGTGATTGGCGGTGCTGTCGCGCGAGGCCATCTTGATCATGACCTTTGCAACATCATCCGCTGCAATCGGCCGATATTTGCGTGCACGGCCAATCAGCAGCGGCGCAATTGCGGCGAATGCACCGATACCGATCCGTTCGCCCAAACGTGACTCAGCGCGGTCACCGAGCAGCAATGACGGCTGAAAAATATGCAGGGAATCAAAGCCAATCTTGGTGAGCGCTTGTTCCATCTCGCCTTTGACACGATTGTAGAAGACCGCCGAAGTCGGGCTTGCGCCGAGCGCACTGACGACCATGAATTTTTTAACGCCGGCGGATTTTGCCGCTTTAGCAAAATTCAGCACGTAGTCAAAATCCACCGTGCGAAAGGCCGCTTTTGAGCCGGCCTCTTTAATCGTTGTGCCCAGGCAGCAAAAAGCGTCGTCACAATCCGGCAGCGTGCCAAGCGCGGCAAAGTCGACCACGTGGGGATGATGATTGCCGGCAATGCCGGGGCGTTTACGTCGTTCCAGTGTATGAATATTTGTATAACGCTTGTCCGCCACGAGGTGCCGCAGCAGAAAAGCGCCCGTCAGGCCAGATGCGCCGGCTAGTATTGCAATGGTCATGCGGCTGTGTTTGTTCTACGCCGTGCGCGGCTTGCGTGATGCGCGCGGTTTCACTGACGGGGTACCCGCAGATCGAGCATCGTCACCAAACACATCCGCCAACGCGTCGTCAAACTCGGGACCGTAGGGTCCCATCAGGGTCAACATCACCAGCTTTTCGAATTCTTCACCAAACCGATCGATGATGTTGTTGGGATCCGGAACCAGACGCTTATCCGTGATCAGGCCGAACTGCACCTTGCCGTTATAAGTGAGGATCGACAGGCCCATACCAATGCCACCGGACTGTGGCACCCAAAATTCAATTTCATCAATCTCGCAGCCGGCCAGGTAGAGTGGTTTTTGCGGCCCCGGCACGTTGGTCATCACGGCGGTGGCGTTGCGGCCGATCAAGCCGCTGATTTGATCCTGCAGGATTTTTGGTCCGAGTCCGACTGCCGACAGCAATACAAAGGCCACGATCGGCTGCGACGAGCCTTTGAGTGCCGTCATGCGCGCGCGAACTAATTCAATGCGCTCGAGCGGATCGTCCACACCGACCGGCAAATCAACAAATACCAGTCCGAATTGGTTGCCCAATTCGCCGGCTTTATCAATCGGTCGCAAATTGACCGGTACAACGGCGCGCAATTCAACATGATCGGTCGGGTCGTTGTGGCGCTGCAAATAATCCCGCAAGGCGCCGGCCGCAGTCGCCAGCAAGACATCGTTGACGGACGCACCAAGTGCCTTACCAACCACCTTCACTTCGGCGAGTGGCAGCGGCTCGCACCACGCCACGCGCTTTTCGCCGCCCAGCAAGCCTTTGTAGCGGGTCGGTGTATCGGGTTGCATGACGGCGATCTTGCGCAGCTCTTCGGCCAGCTCCACACCCTTGGTGGCGAACTCCCGCATGGTGGCCGGGTCCTTGGCAATTTCCAAACCCTGTTCAACAATGCCACGGGTGAGCTTCATCGCGCCGGACATGACCGACGCCATCGGCTTGGACACAGACGTCCAAAAATCCATTTCATCTTTGGGCCGTTTCTCGGCCTTTTTGGGTTTCAACAAACTCGCCGCGGGCGAGTCGCCGGTCAGCGACAACATCACCGAAATCAGCGCAACGCCATCCGCGTAACAATGGTGGATGCGCGTGATCAGGGCAGAGCCGCCGTGATAGTTTTCAACCAGATGAAACTGCCAAAGCGGCTTGGTGAAATCAAGCGGCTCGCTGGCGAGCCGGCTGACATAGTTTTCCAGATCGCGTTTGCCGGCGCGACCGTCGAGTTTGCCGCGCTTGATATGGTTGGCCAGATCAAATTTTTTGTCCGTTTCCCACCATGCACCGGTCGGATCTTGAATCGCCTTTTGTTTGAATCGTTTGTAACTTAGAAAACGCTGCTCCAATACCGATTTCAGCTTTTGGTGACTGAGTTTTTCCTTAAAGATCATCACGCCGACAATCATCATCAGATTGGTCGGATGTTCCATTCGCAGCCACGCCGTATCAACGCCTGTCATGCGTTCTCGGCCAAGCACGGAAAATGAAGGAATATCGGGGAAGCTCGCCATGTTCGATCTTTGTCGTTTTTATGTCGTTGGACTACGGTCGTTCGACATGTTGCATCCCACTCCTCCATGAACCGTGGGACCGCCGAGCGCACTGGGAGCCAATACAGGGACAAAATTGCGATGCCTGTTTGAATCCGTTAGAGTTACTTTAGCGGGATTGAACCCCCATGCAAACCCCTCAGCCACGGGTTGGCACACCAAATCGGCCAAAAAAACACTATTTTTCGAGGAGAGACCCGATGTCGGATTCAAAAAAGCTGTTTGAAAAAGCCGCCAAAGACGTGACCAAGGTAAAAACCGACCCTGGCAACGACATGAAGTTGAGGCTTTACGCCCATTTCAAGCAGGCCACGGAGGGCGATGTGACAGGCGAACGCCCTGGATTCACCGACTTTGCCGGCCGGGCCAAATTTGACGCGTGGACCAAGATCAAGGGTATGTCGACCGAGGATGCGCAAAAGGCCTACGTGAAGTTAGTCGAACGGGTGTTGCGCGATTAGCGCCAGCGCCGCCAACGTCGTTATTGCGCAGCGCACAAAAAGAAGCCCGAACCTTGCGGTTCGGGCTTGAAGTCGTCCGTTTTCTGAAAGAATCGGGACGAGGAGGAGCTGGTTCGGTTGCCGCCTTTCAGCGGCGACCAATTATTTCTTGCGAGCCACTTTCTTGGCAGCCGGTTTTTTCGCGGCGGGCTTTTTTGTCGCTACCTTGGCGGCTGGTTTTTTCGCCGCTGGCTTTTTTGTCGCTGGGCGCGCCGTGGTTGCGCGCTTTTCTTGCGCCATCAACGCACGCACGGCGTCGGCGAGTTCGGCCACTTGCGCCGACAATGCTTCAACATCCTTGCTGGTTAGTACGCCCAGACGATTTAATGACTTGTGGACCCGTGTTTCAAAAACATGTTCGAGTTTGTCAAATTTGCCGGATGCCATTTCAAGGGTTTTAGTCGCCTGATCGCGCGCGGTTTCCATGGTGGCTTCGGCGACGTGGCGGGTACGGGTTTCGAGCGCTTCGCCCTGTTTGACCAACGTTTCAAAGACTTTTTTGCCTTCAACCTGCGTCTTGGAAAACGCGCCCAAGCCGGCCAGCCAGATTTGTTGGGCAGATTCCATGACCTGCTTCGCCATTTGTTGTTCCGACAGACTTGCGGCAACCTTGCTCAGCTTTTCAGTGATTTGGTCGACGGGTGAGGCGGATTTTGCAGCTTGTGCGGCTTTTTTGAGACGGGATGCCATGGAAATCTCCTGAAGTGTTGGTTGGCGTTGCGGGGGTCGTTACAACCGGCTGCCAACGCGACAAGGACACTTTACGAAGAAAAATTAGAGTAATCACACTATGAAACGGCGGTGTCGACGCGCCCTCCCGGCATCGGCATCGTCAATGGCCATCACCTGGGAGTCGCCCGGCTTGGCCGCATGCTTGGCGCAAATCCGACAGGTTGTACTCGCATCCCGCGCAGGCTTGAGGCAAACTATCGAAAACAACACAGGCGGATGGCTTGACCGTCCGCAAAGATACCAATAACGAGGAGAACAGAATGACCATTACGGACAACGTTGTCTCAACGTCGGCCACCAGCCGGCCCTGGCTTTCGTCTTACCCGGCCGGCATACCGGTCGATATCGACGCTGATGAATATTCGTCGATCAAAGACCTGATCAACCAGTCGTTCGAAAAATTTCACGACAAAAAAGCGTTTACCTGCATGGGTAAGTCGATGACCTTTGCCGAACTCGACCGCGCATCGCAACATTTTGCGGCGTATTTGCAGAGCGACCTGAAACTCACGCGCGGTGACCGCGTGGCGTTGATGATGCCAAATATCCTCCAGTATCCGGTCGCCATTCTTGGCATCCTCCGCGCCGGACTGACGGTGGTTAACTGCAACCCGTTGTACACGCCCCGTGAGCTCGAGCATCAGTTGAAGGATTCGGGTAGTAAAGCGATTGTTGTTGTTGAAAATTTTGCGACGACACTTGAGCAGGTGATTGCCAAGACTGAGATCAAACACGTCATCACAACCCAGTTGGGTGACCTGCTTGGTTTCCCCAAATCGATGATTGTTAATTGGGTCATCAAACATCGCAAAAAAATGGTGCCGGCGTGGAATATCCCCGGCGCAGTGGCGTTTAATACCGTCCTCAGCAAGGGTGCCGGATTGCTTTACCATCCGCCGAGCGTGGTTGGCTCCGACATTGCGTTTTTGCAATATACCGGCGGCACCACTGGTGTTTCCAAAGGCGCCATTCTCACGCACCGCAATTTAGTCGCCAACATGGCGCAGATTGGCCGTTGGACCGGGCTTGAATTGGTTGAGGGAAATGAAGTGGTGATGCAACCGCTGCCGCTTTATCACATCTTTGCGTTGAACGCGTCGATCAGTTATATGGCACGTGGCTGTGAAACCGTGTTGATCCCCAATCCGCGTGACATGGCCGGATTTATCAAAGAATTGGCAAGCCGCCGTTGGACGGTCATGACAGGTGTGAACACCTTGTTTAATGGATTGGTGCATCACCCGGATTTTGCCAAATTGGATTTTTCGAATTTGAAATTGGTCATTGGTGGCGGCATGGCGGTTCAACGTGCTGTCGCCGAAAAATGGAAAGCAGCCACCGGCAAGCCGATTGTTGAAGCATATGGGTTGACCGAAACCTCACCAGCCGCAACCGGTAACCCGGTCAATATGCAGGAATTTAACGGCTCCATCGGCCTGCCATTCCCGTCGACCATTGTCACCATCCGCGACGACGACGAAAACATTCTGGGTGTGGGTGAAATCGGTGAAATTTGTATTCAGGGGCCGCAGGTCATGCAGGGCTATTGGCAGCGCCCCGACGAGACGGCCAAAGTATTTTGCAAAGATGGCGCGTTTAAGTCCGGTGATATTGGCGTCATGGACGAGAAGGGTTTTTTCAAGATCGTCGACCGCAAGAAAGACATGATTCTGGTGTCGGGCTTTAACGTCTATCCAAACGAAATCGAGGATGTGGTCGCAATGTGTCCGGGCGTGTTGGAAGTTTGTGCGGTGTCGATGCCGGATGAAAAGTCCAGCGAGGCGGTGCGTGTGGTGGTGGTGAAAAAAGATCCCAACCTCACCAAAGAAATCATCATGGCGTTTTGCAAGGAGCGGCTGACCGGCTATAAGATGCCGCGACAAATCGAGTTCTGGACCGAACTGCCAAAAACCAACGTCGGCAAGGTATTGCGCCGCACTGTTCGTGACACGCCGCCTGTGAAATGAACCGGGCGCGGCGCGACATGAGCCAATTCGGAAATCGCGCCGCTGGGCTTGGTGGCGGTAGCGTCATGTTGGGCCGAAACCTGTTGCTGGCCGTCGCGGCATTTGCACTCGCGCAACTGGTCAGTCGTCTGCTCGGTGTCTCCGGCAATGGGCTGTTTGCGCAGGGACTGTCGGGCTGGCCGGTTGTCTGGTATTTCGGGCTTGCGGCGGCCAGTTACGCGGCACTGTTGTTACTCGCCAGGCAGATCAACATTTTCCGCCGTGTGAATAGCCATTGATGGTCGCTATTGGTTAGGCAGTGTGACGCTTCCCCGGCCGATTTCGATCACGTTTCCGCTCACCATGATGCTATCGTCTGCATCCACCTCGAGTCCCAGGTGACAGGGGCGGCCTATCATTTCGCCCTGTTCAATTGCAAACACGCATGGTGCCTTGCCATGGTGAATCATCCAGCCACCCAGATTGGCGGTTGCCGATCCGGTGCCGGGGTCCTCAACGATCGCACCGTGTTTCATAAAAAAGAATCGCGACAGCAGTTTGCCATCACCGTTGGCGGCGAATAAATATGCCATCGAACGGCCGATATCGCTCGAAATGTTGCCGAGCCGGTCGGCGTTGGGCTGTGCGCGCCGAACTGCATCTGCACTGGCAAGCGGCACGATAAGCTGCTCGCTGCCGGTGTTGATCCAGCGTGCGCCTGCCATCACATCTGTCGCAGCCAATCCCAACATTGCCGCCAGTTCCCCGCGAGTTTGCTCACACGGACGGGTCTTTGCCGGCGCGGCGGTCAGGGTCCAGCGATCACCGGTTGCGTTGACGGGGATAATGCCTGCCTTCATTTCGAGGGTGATTTGGTCGCTGGTGCCGGCAATTTCACGCACCACGTGTGCGGTGCCAAGCGTGGGGTGTCCGGCAAACGCCATCTCAAAGGTCGGCGTAAAAATCCGGATGCGTGCGGTGGCGCGATCCGATGGCAGTACAAAGGTTGTTTCGGAAAGATTGAACTGTACGGCCAGCGCCGGCATCTCATCGTCATGCATGCCGCGTGCGTCGGTAAAAACACAAAGCGGATTGCCGCCAAAAATGGATTCGGCAAAGACGTTGACGAGACGGTAATGGTAGGTTCGCATATGTCAGGGCAATCAGAAGTCGTGTTTGTGCAATTGTCGGCGGATACTACCGGCATCGGGTCGGTTAATGCCCCTGGCTAAAGCAATGGCATCCGTAATGGAATCCAGATTCTATCGACTGAAACCAATATGGACATGCATTCGTATCAAATACGATCGGCAAATTTTCCCGGCGGCCACGCTGCGTCCACCAATCTGAAAGGTTTGAACATGAAATTGATTCGTTTTTCCACCGCGCTGTTGCTAAGCGCGTTTACCATGCTGGCCAGTGCGCAAAACAAGGCGCCAGACAAGACCAACACGACGGCGCCACCGGCGGCCACTGCCAAAGCCATATTTGCCGGCGGGTGTTTCTGGTGTATGGAGCCGCCGTATGATGCCATTGATGGCGTGCTCTCGACAACGTCCGGCTATATCGGCGGCAAACAAAAAGATCCAACCTACAAGGAAATATCGACCGGTACCACCGGGCATACCGAGGCGGTTGAGGTGGTTTACGACCCGAAAAAAATCAGCTACGAACGGTTGCTTGAGGTGTTCTGGCGCAACATTGATCCGACCGTCAAAGACCAGCAGTTTTGTGACGTCGGCAGCCAATATCGCACCGGCATTTTTGTTGTTAACGACGCACAAAAAGCCGCCGCCGATGCGTCAAAGGCCGCGCTTGAGAAAAACAAACCATTCACCGGGAAGATTGTCACCGAGATCACGCAGGCAGGCCCCTTTTATGCGGCGGAAGACTACCATCAGGATTACTACCTGAAGAATCCGATTCGTTATAAATATTATCGCAACGGTTGCGGACGGGACGCGCGCTTGAAACAATTATGGGGCGATCAGGCTGGCGGCGGCACAATCAAAAAATGAAAGTCCTTATTTGGCGGGCATTTACGGGCATTTTCATTTGGAAATGCCCGTCAATGCTGGACTTTACTTCATGAGAAGTTTTATCAGTGCGTTGAATCGTTTACCGTAAGGCGGCTTGAACAAAAACAAGCCGCTGAAGCGTGATTGATGAAACACCGGCTTCAATTTTGAGAAGGTATCAAAGCCAAATTTGCCGTGGTAGGCACCCATCCCGGAGGCACCAACACCGCCAAAAGGCAGATCTTCCTGCGAAATATGCATGATGGTTTCATTGACCGATACGCCGCCGGCGATTGTGTGATCAAGCACCTGTTTGATGTCGTCGCGGTCATGCCCAAAGTAGTACAACGACAATGGCCGGGGTCGTGCGTTGACATAGGCGATTGCCTCGTTGAGCGTGTCGTAAGTGATCAATGGCAGGATGGGCCCAAAAATTTCGTCTTGCATCAGCCGCAAATCGCCGCCGGCGTTGGTGACGATTGTCGGCGCAATTTTTTGTGTGCCGGCCGTCGTCAGATCCGTTGTCCCGACCAGCGGGGTCACGGTCGCACCACGCGCGCGGGCTTCGTCAAGGTAACCATTCAATCGCGCAACATGGCGCGGGCTGACAATTGCGCTGTAGTCTGGATTGCTGCCGATTGACGGGTACTGGCGTGCGACCGCCGCTTTCGCCGCGGTGATAAATTCGTTTTCCGCGCCACGCGGCAACAACACGTAGTCAGGTGCGATGCAGGTCTGGCCGGCGTTCAGGCATTTTCCAAACATGATCTGCGCCGCCGCACCGGCAACGTCGGCATCGGCACCGACAATCGCCGGCGATTTACCACCGAGTTCGAGGGTGACCGGCGTCAGGTTTTCCGCCGCGCTGCGCATCACGTGTTTGCCGACGGCGGTTGAACCGGTAAACAACAAATGGTCAAAAGGCAGCGCTGCAAAGGCTTGGGCGACATCGGCTTCGCCATTGATGACGGCAATTTCGTTGTCGGTGAAGTAACGATTCACCAGGCGGGCAAACAAGGCACCCGTGCGCGGTGTGAATTCACTCATTTTGACCAGCGCACGATTACCCGCCGCCAGCGACGCCACCAACGGACCGACGGCCAGCAGGATGGGGTAGTTCCATGGCACGATAATGCCCACCACCCCGAGCGGCTGCGGCCGCAACTCATTGTAGGCAGGCAGAAACCAAAGTGATGCCAGCGAACGTTTTACCCGCATCCAGCCGCCGAGATGGGCGCGTGCGTGCTTGATCGCCGACAGCGCGGGGAAAATTTCCAGCAGCTGTGTTTCATGCGTTGAACGATGCGAAAAATCAGCGGAAATTGCCGCGCAAATTTCAGTTATGTTCTCGCGAAGCAACGCGGCAAGTTTTGCCAGTCTGGCGCGCCGTGTCGCGGCATCCGGCATCCGGTCCTGCTGAAACGCCGCGGTCAGCCGTTGAAATTCGCCATGCAGGTCGGTTGCTGCGGCAAGAGGAATATCGCTTGAATCCATATTCAAATTGGTTTCTGTAAAAAAGCGTGCCGGGGAAGATGATGCCGGGAATAGAATACCAGCCGCACGATATTGTGCCAGACTCGGTTAGATTGCTTATTCCAATTTATCGTGGCGCAATGTATGCCTATTGCCACTATTTCTTATGCTCAATCACCTGCAACGTCTTGAACTGCTGCGCGGTATCCAACACCGTGACACGGCGTTTTCATTGGAGGTACTGCGTGTCAAGCGCTGGCAGCACCGGCGTCTGGCCAAGACCTACGCCGATCTTGCCGCTGACACCCGCTATGCCAAGGCGACGGCGTTTTTTCTGGACGAACTGTACGGCGAAAATGAATCGGCCATTCGCGATCGTGATTTGATCCGCATTTACCCGACCATCAAGCGTTTGTTGCCCAAGTATGCATTTGAAACCGTGTCGTACGCGCTGGAACTCGACGTTCTCTCGGAGGAGTTTGACCGCGCGCTCGCAACGCGTTTGCAGGGTCGGGAGATAACGTCGGAGAGTTACGGCATCGCGTTTCGTGCCGCCGGCCGCAAGCAAGATCGACTGCGCCAGGTGGCGTTGATGCAGGAGGTTGGTGAAGGTCTCGATTTGGTCGTCAAAAAACCGCTCATTTATTCAACACTCAAAATGCTGCGGCGCCCTTCAAAAATGGCGGGCTTGGGCGAAATGCAGCGGTTTCTCGAGGTGGGTTTTGCGGCGTTCAGGCATATGAAGGGCGCCGGTCACTTCTTGTCCACCATTGCGACGCGTGAGACCGCGCTGATTGAGTCGATTTTTGCGGGCAACAATCCCGATATGCCGTAGCGGGCGCGTTGACGGTAGCGGTAACAGACAGTCTGGACTATTTTTTCTTGGCGGCGGGTTTCTTTGCCGCGGTCGGCTTGTCCGGCGATTTTGCCGCCGGTTTGGTTTTGGGTGCCACGAGCTTGGCGTCGGCCAATACCTTGTTGAGTTGTTCGTGCACCGATTTTTCGATCGGCCCCTTCATGGCTTTCAACAAAAAACCAAGTGTCACCTCAAGCGACATCGTGGTTTCGGTAATACTCAGCATGCCGCTCACCCCCGGGCGTGAAAAATTCAGGACATGTCCCTGCCAGGTCCCGGACAAATCAAATCGCTCATTGAGCCGTTCGGCCATTTGGTCGGCCGCCGCTTTTGCGCCTTTCAGGCCAAGCTGGTGTTCACGTTTGAGGCTGATATCGGCCATATTGTCTCCGCAGGTTGATTGTTTGGATGCAGTCTAGCGCCAGTTTGCGGGATTTGCCACGCCGCGACGATGGCAAATCGTCGTCCGTCGCGTCTTCTCGTATTTCGTCGGTCTCCGCTTGGGTCCGGTTGTCCAACCGGCTAGCATACGAGCTATGAAAAAATTCATTGAATCAATCCGCCAAAAGTATGCGGCATTTGAGACGCGAACACTCGAAAAACTGCCGCCGGATCAGCGAGAGGACGTTCGTGCCTTTGATGCCATGTGGCAACGCAACAAATGGAAATGGACGGCCATCGGCGTGGTTGTGTGGATTGCGGCGGCGGCATTGTTGCGGCTTGGCAAGGAGCAAATTGGCTGGGTTGAGGCGTTGTTTCTGACGTTTTTGATCATCGGCGGGCCCGGTATTGCCGCGTTGTCGGCGTGGTTTGGCCACGGCAAATTCAAGCTGTCGGCGAAGTGGGGGTTGATCATGGTGCTGCTGACCGTCGCGGGGGCGCTGGTCGGCGGACTGTTGGGTGCGTTCCTGAAGGGCGGTAGCGCCGGCCTCGCGGCGGATTTTGTTCGTGTCGGTCCCAAGGTCATTATTGGCGGGCTGGTCGCGGGCGTCATTTACAGCTTGATGCTGATGGTCATTGTACAAACCCGACGCAAACAATTGCAGTCACGCAATCTGCAACTCGAGCAACAGGCGAAGGAGGAGCGTCTGGCACGGCAGCTTGCCGATGCAAAATTAAAACTCCTGCAGGCGCAGGTGGAGCCGCACTTTTTGTTCAACACACTTGCCAGTGTGCAACATCTGGCCGAGGGGCGGGCACCGGAAGCGGCGCAGCTGACGCGCGAGCTGATTGCATTTTTTCGCGCGGGGCTGGCCGGGTTGCGCGAGGAAACCACCACGCTGAAACTTGAGTTTGAAATGGCCGCCGCATTCTTGTCGATCATGAAAACACGCATGGGCGCGCGTCTGCAGTTTTCACTCGATCTGCCGGAAATACTCGTCGACCGTCGTGTGCCACCCGCGATGCTCATTTCGCTGGTTGAAAACGCCATCAAACACGGTGTGGAGCCGGCTGCTGATGGTGGGACCATTCATATTTTTGCGCGCGAGACCGATGGCCGTTTGCAGTTTGGTGTGACCGACTCCGGGCTGGGTTTATTGCAAAACACCACCGCCGTTGCCGGGGGCGGCGTCGGGCTCGCCAATATTCGTGAGCGTTTGCTGGCGATTTTTGGCGATAAGGCAAACATGACAATCGAGCAGTCGCCACCACATGGTGTCGCGGCCATAATCACGATTGAACAAACGGCAGAGGTGAAAGAATGACCACGGCATTGATTGCAGACGATGAACCACTCATGTTGCAACGCCTGAAACAGGCGCTATTGACATGCTGGCCAGAGTTGATAATCGTTGCCGAGGCGCGCAACGGCAGTCAGGCAATCGCGGACTTTGACAACCTTAATCCGGATATCGCTTTTCTCGATATTCGCATGCCGGGCAAGACCGGACTGGAGGTTGCCGCGCACATCGGTGACGCCGCCCACATCGTGTTTGTCACCGCCTATGATGAATATGCGATCAAGGCGTTTGAAAACGGGGCGGCGGACTATCTGATGAAGCCGGTTGAAACAGAGCGGTTGCAGGCGGCGGTTGAGCGGTTGCGTAAACGTATTGAGTTGCAGCCTCGGACACCGCCGGCGGATTTGTCTGCGCTGGTGCAATCGCTGCTTGAGAACAACAAAACATCGCCCAAGCTAAAGTGGATTCGCGCCTCGGTCGGTAACGCCACGCGGCTGATCAACGTTGATGACGTGCAGTTCTTTCAGTCAGACACCAAATACACCCGCATTGCGCTGAAGGCGGGTGAGGCGCTGGTGCGCACCCCGTTAAAGGAGTTGATCGAAGGTCTTGATCGCGATGTATTCTGGCAAATTCATCGCGGCACCATTGTCAATGCCAACGTCGTCGACCGGGCGGTTCGGGAAGGTCCGGAAAAGCTGATTCTCTATTTAAAGGACGGCAAGGAAACGCTGTCTGTTTCGCGCCAGTATTTCCACTTGTTCAAACAGACTTAGCCATTCCCCCCGGCTAATCAGCTGATGGCGGTGGTCAAGCGGATCTAGAATCCGCCGGTTTCCAGCCACGCGACGATTTGATCGAAACGGTCGCCGCCCCAGAATGGTTCGCCATCAATAACGATGTACGGCGAGCCAAACACACCGATGGCAAGCGACGCATCTACTTCGTGTTTCAAACGCTCCTTGACCAGTGGGTCGGCCAGCGCAGCCAATGCGGCGTCGTGATCGACGCCAACACGCGCACACAACTCCGCCACCTTTTCCGGGCTTGAAATATCAATACCTTCGGCAAAGTAGGTCGCATAACATGTCATGGCGAATTTATGCGCGGTAACCGGGTCGGTGTCGTCGATCCAATAAAACGCGCGTGCCGCATTCTGTGTGCCGATCGGAAATACGTCCGGTTGTTTGTAGGGGACACCAAGGAACCGCGCCGTGCGCATAAAATCGCGGACTGAATACGGCCCTTTAAGCGGCTGACTGACCAACGGTGAATTGCCGCTTGCCTTAAACGCCGGCCCCAGCAAAATCGGTCGCCACTTGATACGCCGGCCGTATTTTTGACCGATGGCGTTGATGCGTGTGGCCGCCAGATAGCCGTAGGGCGACGAAAAATCAAAGTAGAAATCGATTGGCGATGTTGATGGCATGATGTTCTTTTTGGCCTGGTGTGTTGAGCATGTTAATGAAAAAAGCCGCTCAATGAGCGGCTTTTTTTGTTGCGTTGTTGCGACCGTGCTGACTACGCCGGTGGTGGTGCGTCAGATTTGGTTTCAACTACTACCAGCGGCTCACTCACCACATTGCGGGTGCGACGCGGGCGCGGCGTGCTGCGGCGTTGCGGCTCAAATTCAGCCAATGTCGCGGGTGCCGGCTGAATTTTCTCCGCTGCAGTCTCGATGAACACCAACGGATCGCTTGTCGCCGATGTGTTGCGGCGGCGCTCGCGTGACGGTGACGTCGTGCGCTGTGGGACGGTATCGGGGATCTCGTCAACCGGCGCCTTGGGTGCGCTGGCCGAGCTATAGACCACCGATGCCGCGATCGGTGCGGTGGCAACGGGTTCGGCGACAACAGGGGCCGACACAGGCGCAGCGATTGCCGGTGCGGCCATCGCTTGAACCGGTGGCGGTGCGACCATCACCGGTGGCGGCGCGACCATCACCGGTGCTGCCGCGACTGAGGGCGCGGTCGAATAGTCAGCGGGAGCCGGCTGCACGGCGGCTGCGGCCGGCGCAGCTGACATATCGGATTGATCCGCTTCGGCATTTTGTGTGTGCTGCCGTGTGTCTTGATGGGCGTCTTGCTGGCCTTCAACCTGACCATCACGACCCCCGCGTCCGCGTCCGCCACGTCCGCGACGACGACGACCACGACCTTCGCCCTCATCGGTGTTGTCGGGTGCGCGTGCTTCCAGTGCCGGTTTTGACACTGCCTGGCGTGGTGGGTTGGTTGCGACATTTGGCAATTCGTCCTGCTTGGCAGCCTGTGGCTGACGTTGCTGGCCGCCTTGTGGTGCGCGCTCACCGCGCTCCCCCCGTTCTGCACGCTCCGGCTTTGGTCCGCGCTCCGGACGATCCCCGCGCGGTTTTTGGTCTTTGCGGTCGCCGCCTTCGCTGCGACCACCCTTGCCACCACGATCAGGTCGGTCACCACGGCCGCGTCCACCGCGGTCATTACGATTGTTCCGGTCGCCGCGCTCGCCGCCCCGATCCGCGCCATCACGTGTTGATTTACGTTCAGTCGAGGTGTTGGTTGTTGACGACGCAGGTGGTGGTGTTGATTCGCCGCCAAACATACCGACGAAGCGTTTCCACATGGAAGGTTTTGCCACGCCGGTTGATGCCACGGCGGTCCGTGGCGGACGTGCGTCTCTCGGCAACGGTTCGGCAACAATCGGTGCGGGTTGATCTGGCGTGATGCCCTTTACCACCGGCTCGGGACGCGCAGGTCTGGTGTCAGGCGTTGCCGGCATCTTCATCGCCATTTCATCAACCGGCTTGTTGACCAATTCATATGACGGCTTGGTCAAATCGAGCTTTTCCGAATCGTGACGCAAACGCTCGATTTCGTAGTTGGGCGTTTCGATGTGAACGTTTGGAATCAGCAGCACGTTCACTTTGAAGCGCACCTCAATCTTATGAATGTCCTGGCGCTTTTCGTTGAGCAGGAATGTCGCAACGTCGACCGGCACCTGAACGTGTACGGCGGCCGTGCTTTCCTTCATCGCCTCTTCCTGCAGGATGCGCAGGACGTGTAATGCCGACGACGCGGTGTCGCGGATATGGCCTAGGCCATGGCAACGCGGACAAGGGATGTAGCTCGACTCGGACAACGCCGGCTGCAGGCGCTGGCGTGACAGTTCCATCAGCCCGAAGCGGGAAATTTTGCCGGTCTGGACACGGGCGCGATCGTGTTTGAGTGCGTCGCGCAAACGGTTCTCAACATCGCGCTGGTTCTTGGTCGACTCCATGTCGATGAAGTCGATGACCACCAATCCGCCTAGGTCGCGCAGCCGCAATTGGCGGGCAATCTCGTCGGCGGCTTCGCAGTTGGTGCGGAAGGCGGTTTCTTCAATGTCGTGGCCCTTGGTGGCGCGTGCCGAATTGACGTCGACCGAAACCAGTGCCTCGGTATGGTCGATGATGATCGCGCCGCCGGAGGGCAGGGTCACATCACGGCGATAGGCGGTTTCAATCTGGTGTTCGATCTGGAAGCGCGAGAACAGCGGCACATCGTCTTTGTACAGCTTGACCTTGTGCACGTTGGCGGGCATTACGGTCGACATGAACGACTGTGCCTGCTCAAAAATCTCCTGTGTATCTACCAGAATCTCACCGATATCGGGCTGAAACAAATCGCGGATGGCGCGGACCACCAGGCTTGACTCGAGATAGATCAACTCGGGGCCTTTGACATCACGTCCGGCACCTTCAATCGCCTCCCAAAGTTGCAGCAGGTAATTTAGATCCCACTTCAATTCGTCAGCACCACGACCGATGCCGGCGGTGCGCGCGATGACCGACATGCCTTCGGGCACATCAAGCTGATCGAGTGTTTCGCGCAGTTCTGCGCGGTCTTCACCCTCCACCCGGCGCGAAACACCGCCGCCACGAGGATTGTTCGGCATCAAGACCAGATAACGTCCGGCCAGCGAAACATAGGTGGTGAGTGCCGCACCTTTGTTGCCGCGTTCGTCTTTTTCGACCTGAACCAACAACTCCTGGCCGACTTTCAGGTTTTGTGCGAGGCGGGCACGGGTGCCGTCGCCGTCTTCACCCTGAACGTATTCGCGGATCAGTTCCTTGAATGGTAGGAAACCGTGGCGCTCGGCGCCATAGTCAACAAAAATGGCTTCGAGTGATGGTTCGACGCGTGTGACACGCGCTTTGTAGATGTTCGATTTTTTTTGTTCTTGTCCGGCGTGTTCAATATCGAGATCGACGAGTTTTTGTCCGTCGACAATGGCAACACGAAGCTCTTCGGCTTGCGTGGCGTTAAATAACATTCTTTTCATTTTGTGTCCTTCGTGCACGCTCAACTGAAATGGTCGAGGTGGTGGCGGAAGGAAACGGAAGCCTGCGGGCGCAGCAAAAAAACTGCGCGGGCCGCGGGTAACGATTGGAATCGGCCTGCTGGTTGATGTTCAACCGGATCAATCATCACACTGTCATAGCTGTGCACGATTGACGATCTGCCCAAGCCCCGGTACCAGTTGGTACCAGTTTCAAGCCGCAACATCACGACCTGACCGTGCCGACAGGGTCACTGGCTGCGCATGCAAACTTGCACGCGAAAAGCCGGAACAAAGGGTTGGCGGTTATCACTAAACACAACACCAATATTCGGGTGACGCTGGAGACTGTGGCATTGCTTCGCATTGTTTTTCGGTGTCGCAACCAGCACGACGTTGTCAAACATAAACAGCAAAGCAAGGGTTAAATCAACAAGCGGGGTTCCAAGCGGCTGGTCCGTCATGGTGCGTATTGCACGCCTTATGTATGACATAAGCGGCAAACCCGGCACCACGGCAAATCAGTCAAAAATCCGTTTCATTCACGCCGCCTTCATTGACCGTCTGCAAATCTTTGGATTCACAGCCCGACTGGCGCGCGTTGTTGTATTACATTTCGTTTACTATCGCTACTTACCAAGCGAGCTTGCGGTGAGCGAAAACGACCGTCGTTTTCCGTGTCATTGCGGCGAATCGAT
>JANPDI010000127.1:0-8197 GCA_031431435.1 Burkholderiales bacterium | reverse complement strand
AATACGCTGCCACGCGGTCGTGCAAACGGGGAATCAATATCAAAACCCAGTGCGCGACGCGCCGCCATACCAACCGGGGTTTGCACGGTACGCATCAGCGTGACGCTGCCGGGCGCAAGAATCCGCACACCATCGAGTGCGCCACCACCGAGCAGCATGCGTGCAAAACGCGACAGGTCGCGGGTCGTTGTAAACAACCCGGCGTGGCCTGCCACGCCACCCATCGCGCGCGCGGTGGGGTCATGAACCTCGCCCTGCAAGGTTCGTTCGGCCCCCTCTTGTTTGATGATCTGCGTCGGTGCAATACGCGCCGCCGGTAACCGCAGCAAAGGCAGATAGCTGCTGTCTGTCATCCCCAGCGGCTTGAAGATACGGGTCTGAACAAATTGTTCGAGCGGCATCCCCGACACGCGCGCGACCAGATGTCCGAGCAAAATAAAATTGATATCGGAGTAACGAAACAATGTGCCGGGCGTCTGTGTCGGACGTTGGGCACAGGCGCGCTTGAGCGCCTCATCTGCACCCTGCCATGCCGGACGCAGCGATAACCCGGCCGGTAAACCTGAGGTGTGGGTCAGCAAATGTCGGACGGTAATTTCGCCGCGGCCGTCGCCTGCGCATTCCGGCAGGTAGGTCGGTAGTGGTGCGTCAAGCAAGATTTGGCCGGCCTCGACCAACAGCATGGTCGCCGGCGTGGTGGCGACCACTTTGGTCAGCGAGGCGGCGTCGAACACGGTGTCGGTTTCCATCGCCGGCGCCGCTGTGTGGTAACTGTGACGACCAAATGCCTGTTCAACATTGGTACCGCCACGTTGCAAATAAAACACCGCGCCGGGCATTTGTTTGGCGGCGATAAAACCCTTGATGGCGTTCTCGATTTCAAGCAACTTTGCCGCGTCGAATGTCATTTGTTTCTTCGTCGGCATATTAATGGCATCCGTGGCAGCAGCAGAACGGTTCGCATCAGGCGTATCGATCTGACGGCAACCCATTGCCGCCAATAGTGCGGCGCCCACCACAATCCACATCACAGCCCGACACCAATGACAGCAGTACGCAACCAAGGTTGGACCGGCAGCCATCTACTTCACCAGTGCCGCCGCCAATCCCAGCAGCAACCCCATGCTGACAATGTCGGTTGAAGTTGTCAGGAAAATACTCGACGCGGTGGCGGGATCGGCACCAAAGCGCTTTAGCGTCAACGGCACCACCGCGCCGGAAATGCCGCTCACGGTACAGGCGCCAACCATCGCCAGAAATGTGACGACCGACAGCATCAGCGCATGCGGTGAATGTTGCGCCGACGTGGTAAACCACATCGCGAGTCCGGTCACAACACCAATGGGTGCACCATTCATCGCGCCGAGCAAACCCTCCTTGAAGACCAACCGTTTGCCGTTACCCGGTTTGATCTCGCCGAGCGTGATCCCGCGCAACGTCACCGCCATTGCCTGGCATCCGGTGTTGCCGGATTGCCCGGCCAGCACCGGCAGGAAAGCGGCGAGGATGACAAATTTATCAATGGTGCCCTGAAACATGGCGACCACACCGCCGGCCAGAAATGCCGTCAGTAAATTCAGTTGCAGCCATGGATGCCTGAAACGAAAACTCTGCATCAACGGGGTCGACAGACGCTCTTCTTTTTCGACACCAACCATGCTACCGGCCTGTGCGGTAATTTCAAACGCTTCCGACTCAAAAATAGCCTGGCCACGCACCAGCCCGAGCAGTTTCCCGTCGCCATCACACACCGGGTACACCGGGTAGTGGCGGTTGACGGTCAGTCGCATCGCGTCTGAAATTTTTTCAGTTGGGCGCAGCGAAAAGACATCCGGCTGCATGATGTCACCCAGCGTACGGCTGTTTTCAGCGAACAATAGATCACGCATGGTCACAATGCCAAGCAACCTGCCATCCGGATCGGTGACATAACCATAGGTGATAAACGCTGATTTGATCAACGCGCGCAGTGTCTCGATCGCATCTCCCACGCTGGTGGCGGGCGCAAACGTGCCATACGCCACTTCCATCAGCCTGCCGACTTCGCCCGGCTCAAACGTCTGATTGCGCGCCCATTGCCCGACCACTTCGGGCGGGGTGACGGCGACAATCGCGTGGTGGTGTGCGGCTGGCAACGCCGTCAGGATATCCTGGGCAAACGCAGGGTTCAGCGCTGCCAGCAAGTCACAGGCGGTGGCGGGATCAATTTCGCTGATGATTTTGGCCGCCTCGGCGGCCGGTCGTGCGTTTAGTTCAGCGATTTGTTCGGCTTTGGTCATCATCATCGCACCCCGTTCGTTATTGGCACTGCACAATCGAACATCAGCCTGAAACCACAAAGACGATATCAGGTCACTGACACCAGCGGCTTGGTCATTTTCACCAAATGCAACGGCATACGCATTTTTGCCGGTTGCGGAAACACCATGACATCAAAAGGCGCGAACCCGAGCCGGGTATAAAGCGGAAACAGATTCTTGCGCACATTTACCACGGTCAGGTCCAGCCATTCGCATCCCGCATCGCGGCAAAAATCTTCGGCCGCTTTTGCCATCACCAACGACAGACCGCGGCCTTGTGCATCCGGGTCGACCGACAGCAGCCCGAGATAGCCACGGGGGATTCCGGTGGTGACGTACACCGAGGCGATCAGGCGACCGTGATTGACCGGGTCGTCAACCACCAGAAAGGTGCCGAGGTCAAAGCGGCCGCGTATGTCGTCGTGGTTGGTGCGGTCACCGATGACACAAAACGCCTCGACCACAAAGGCACGGTTGATCATGCGCACCAGTTCATCAATGTCGTCGTGGTTTGCGACCCTGGGGGCATGACCAATTTTTTCGTCGGCGGGCATCATTCAGTGAATCAATCTCGGTGGCATTTCGAGTTTTTTCTCGGCATCGATCAGCGTGGCGATGCCGGCCAACAGGGCATTGCGCGCGCCTGATTCTTTCTGTCCGGTGGCAACCGGCCAGGCGCTGGTGATAATCACCACCAGTTTGCGCGCAGGGTCGATGTTGATCATCTGGCCGTGAATACCAACCGCCGCATAGGTGCCGTCGTCACGTGTCCACCACTGATAACCGTAACCGCGTCCCGGCGCACCGATATCGGCTTGTTTGGATGTGGCGGCGGCGAACCATCCGTCGGCCACAATCGACTTGCCGTCAATCTTGCCACCGTCCAATACAAACTGGCCGATCCGGCCAAAGTCACGCAAGCCCGCCTGCAGACAACAACCCGCCTGTTCATGGTCGGTCATGCCAAGCGACCACGATGCGTCTTGCTCCATCCCGTAGGCCGCCCAAATCTTTTCGGATAAATAGACGGCGAGTGGTTTACCAGTAGCCTGACTGACCAACACGCCGAGTAAGTTGGTTTCACCCGTACTGTAAAGCCATTTGCTGCCGGCCGGCACATCACGCTTCAGTTTGCGCATATAACTCACGCTGGCATCAGTATCGGCATCCGGCGGGGTGGAGAAGAAACGCGCCACGTCGGATGTCGGGTCGGTGTAGTCCTCGTTCCATTTCACGCCTGATGTCATGGTCAACAATTGCCGGACGGTCACCGCTTCATACGCGCTGCCGGCCAGACCCTTGATATATCGCGTCAGCGGGTCGTCCAGACTCTTGATAAAGCCGTCTTTCAACGCGGCACCCACCAGCGTGCTGGTAATCGACTTTGCCACCGAGAACGAGGTCCACCGGTCGTTCGCGCTGTGGCCGAGTGCGTAACGTTCCAGCCGGATTTTACCGTCGTGCAAAATCAGCATACCGCTGACCTTGTAATCGACAATGTATTGATCGAGCTTGCGTGCGGCGTCGCTGCCGGCAACCAACGCCTGCAGCGGCGCACCCACGGGCAGGGATTTGACGTTGCTGCCACGGCGGATCGGCCGGGTATTGGCAACCTTGTCCCAATGGCGAAACGCCCATTCGCGTTCGACCTGATTCCACGTTGCCAGCGGCCGCTGCAATTGTGCCGGCGTCGGTTCAGCGGCGTTGACCGGCTGCATGACCGGTTGTATGACCGGTTGGGCCGCGACGGTAAAAACCGCTGCAATGCTGACAATAAAAATGGCAAAACGGAGCGATGGCATGTTGTACGGTCAGGGTAATTGGCAGTAGTGTTGGATTATTGCGCGATTCGGCCCGCCCGGCGGCTTTTGCCGGAAGTTTTACCGCTGAATGTCCGGGCCGCCGGGCTGCGATGTAGAGTAATGCGGTCAAGTGCAAAACGCCATTTGCACCCGATCAACACACGATTACCGACAAACCAACCGGAGAAAGCAATGAGTGAAGTTGTGATCCGCCCGCCCGTGCCGCCATTTACGCGCGAAACCGCCATGCAAAAAATCCGGCTCGCCGAAGACGCTTGGAACGCGCGAGATCCGCAACGTGTGTCGCTGGCCTACACGGTCGACAGCCAATGGCGCAATCGTTCTGAATTTCCGGTCGGACGCGAGCAAATTGTTGCATTCCTGACACGCAAGTGGTCACAGGAGCACGACTACCGGCTGATCAAGGAATTGTGGGCGTTTGCCGACAATCGTATCGCGGTTCGATTCGCCTACGAATGCCATGACGGCAACGGCAACTGGAAGCGCGCTTACGGCAACGAAAACTGGGAGTTCTCACCGGAAGGCCTGATGGCACGGCGCATCGCCAGCATCAATGACCTGCCGATTCAGGAAAGTGAACGCAAGTATCACTGGGCGCGCGACAACAATGGGCGCCGGCCGGACGACCATCCCGGCTTGAGTGATCTGGGCTTGTAAACCCGACCCGCCATCGCACCGCGGCGATCGTGGCAATACGCGAACGCCGGGGCTGCGACAAGGCAGTCTGTTTTTTTCGCCTAAAGTCGCGCCCTTTTCTGCCGACAACCTTCTTGACACTCGTTAACGAAGATTGAGATTGGAGAAGGTAATGATCAGTCCTGCACAGCAAACGGCCGCCCCGCAGTCCAAATCACGCGATTCCCGCGAAATGGAAACGCTGTTGGCTGCCATTCCGATCAAGCGCATCACCGACCAGATCCGTCTCCATTGGGGTCTGCCGGAGTGCGACGTGTATTTGAATTCACTGCTGGTCAACGACCGTGACCGTCAACGGGCGGGATTCGCGCCGGAAGTCTCTAGCGCAATTTTTGCGTTATTGAAACTGAACGAACAACAGCATCCGGTGCGCGGTAACGAACGTGTCATCGAAATCACCAACGGCATCGCCTGGGCGCCACCGTCTGGACATTAAAGGCAATTGTTGTGACCGCCTGGTCGCGGTATTCCTGCACGACAATCTAGCCGGCGCGCGGTGCTGAAAGCCGTTCGCCGGCGCTGAATGCCGCCTCAATGGCGAGTGCCAGCACCGCCACCGGAATCGCCCCCGCAAGCAGCGTGGCGTGATCGTTTAATGCCAGTCCGGTGACAATCCGCTCACCAAATCCACCGGCACCAATAAACGCGGCAATGGTTGCCGTGCCCACACCAATGACCGCCGATGTTTTGATGCCGGCCAGAATGGTGGTGCGGGCCAACGGTAGCTCGATCAATCGCAGGATCAGCCGCGGCGTCATGCCGAGTGATTGTGCGGCTTGTTTCATGCCCGGCGGAATTTGTGTCAACCCGGCGTGGGTGTTGCGCACAATCGGCAACAACGCATAAATTGCCAGCGCAATAAAGGCCGGCACAAAGCCGATTCGGCCGGTGAGCGGAATCAGGATCGCCAACATCGCGAGTGACGGAATGGTCTGCAGCACGCCGGTGACACCGAGGATAACAACCCCGCTTCGATGATGGCGTGCGGCGACCACGCCCAGTGGAACACCGACCAGCACACTTGCGGCGAGTGACAAAAATACCAACGCCAGATGTTCGAGGGTTAAGCGACCCAGATCGGGTGCAAACAGTTTGTCCCAAAAACCGCCGGCAGGACTGATGGGCGGCGGCAGACCTGACAGGAATTCGGCGGCAACACGATTAAAAGGCTTCTTGTCCAATTCAGCAGCGGCATTCATCGCCTGCATGGCGGTGTCATTGATGCGGCCTTCTAGTTTGGCGATCGCCGCCCACGCGGCCGGGTGGCGTTGCGGCAGGTCGGCCCGATGCAACAACACCGCGTCGTAGCGCGGAAAATATTGTGCGTCATCAATCAACACGGTCAGTTGATATTGCCCAATCTTGGCATCGGTCGAATAAATATCGATGACATCGACCTGCCCCTGTGCAACCGCCTCATAAGCGAGGCCGTGATCGAGCCCGCGCGGCGTGTCAAACGGCAACGCATAAATTTTCTTGAGCCCCGGCCAGCCATCCGCACGACCGATAAATTCCTGCGACAACCCCAGCCGCAACGACGGGTGCACCTTGAGGTCGGATAGTTTTTTTGCGCTCGTCTGCTCAGCCATCGCGCGGCGCATGGCAAGCGCGTAGGTGTTGTTGAATCCGAGCGGCACCGACACGGCCAATCCCATCGGCGCGAGTTTTTGATTCAATTCAGCGAGCGACGGGACCGTATCGAGCTTGAGAATTTCGCGGGCGATGGTGCCGGTGTACTCTGGATAGACATCAATACTGCCGTTGGTGAGTGCATTCAACACAATGGCCGTGTTGCCCAACCCCTGCCGGTGCAGCGCGTTTTTTTCCCCCGCTGCCGCCGCTGATTGCACCACCAGCTCGGCCAACACATACGATTCGGTGAATCGCTTCGAGCCGACACTCAACGGCGCGGCGGCGCCGTGTGCGGCAAAAACCAACAACATTGTCGCCAACAACCAATGCCGGTTTACGCGCATTGGAAACTGGTGCAGAAGAAAGTCTGGGGTAAAGACACAGTAGTTGCCCGTATTTATGATCCTGTTGCATTATCCGGCCAAAGAGTTAGCATCGCGTAGCACTGAATTTCATTCTCAGGCATTCATCCCGACTATTTTCCACCCGGAACATAGCTTCATGAAAATACTTTTAATCGTGATTGTTGCGCTGGTGACTGGTGCGATCGGGCTTTTGGGTCTGGGTTACGTCGGTGCCAAGTTATGGCCGCACTATGCCGCGCGGTTTATGCCGGATATACAGGTTGATGCCGCCGTTCGCGCACGTGAGGCTGAGACCAAACTTGCTGAGGCAAGCGATCAATATGCCAGATGGATTGCGCTCGGCAACGCCGCACTGTGGAAGTCAATCCAAGCGGATACCGCCAACGCTGCCACGCTTGCAACCGAGCTGCTGGTGATGGCCGAGCGCCACAAGGACGATTGGAACTACGGCAATGCCATTCACAAAGCCAATTCTGCGCTCGGCATGCTTGCATTGCGCAATGGCGACAAGGCCGCCGCGCGCCGCCATCTGCTCGCTTCTGCTGAAACAAAAGGCTCACCACAAATGAACAGTTTCGGCCCCAACATGCAGTTGGCCGACGCGATGCTCCATGCCGGCGAGCACGAGGCGGTGCTGGTGTATTTCGCCCGTTGTCGCGCGTTTTGGAAAATGGGAGATGTCTATCTCGACACCTGGTCGTCAATGGTTCGCGACGGCAGCCGGCCGCACTTTGGCGCGAACCTGCTGTATTAACGACGCCTCAACGGATCAAGCAGTGAAGACAACCCGTTGTGGTCGATTTCGCGCATCAGATTGAGTAACCGGCCAAGCTCGCCTTCCGGAAAACCCTGCCTTGCAAACCAGTGCAAATAGTTGCCCGGCAGGTCGGCGAGTAGCCGCCCTTGGTACTTTCCGAACGGCATTTGCCAGGTAACGAGTTTTTCGAGACCTTCGGGATGCATTGATTACGACGGTTGGGTGAAGTTGCGTTCAGACATGCGTCCGGCGTATTAATCCGGCGCGATTGACGCGACGCGCTCATAATGAGGCATGACAACCAAAAAGCCCCCCGCCAAAAAACCTGCGACTGCGCCATCTGCGGTCGAGGTATCGGTACCCGAGGTGCTGCCGCGTGGCAGCGTCGCGCCGATTCTACCGGCACCATTTGCCGCTCCCCCACCGTTTGTGAAGAAAAAGCCGAATTGGTCTTGAGTCAGGCTTAGTTTCGCAATTGCAAACGGCAGAATCAATATCGAAGTGCGACGCCTGAGAGGTGATTTGCGACTTCCAGCGGACAGTGGTCATCCAAAACCGCTCTTGGTCGCAGGTTAAGTTTACGCTCCGCCGCTTTGATCCTTTTTGGCCCAACGCGATCTACGT
>JANPDI010000126.1:0-3902 GCA_031431435.1 Burkholderiales bacterium | reverse complement strand
CCGCAACAATCGGCAGTGCCAACGCCGCGGAGAGCAACGCACCAAGCGGGTTCTTCGAGTCATTTTTCAAACTGAACCTCCAATATCAGCGGGGGTTTTAAGGCAAAAATGCCTGGAACATGCCGTCAATAAACGACTTTTAATAATGGGAACTTCCAAAAAACCTGTCCTTTACCGGCGCACAACCACAAGGGTTGCGCCGGGCCGGTACCCAATTTTTGTATGATGTTGATACCACAATAAAAATTGGGCCCCTGCCTTCGCAGGGGAGGGAAATTTTGAGTTTTTTGGAAGTTCCCTAATGGACATATCAATAATTTACGTGCATCCGCAGCCACCGCCACCAACCGCCTTGCCACCGGCCGCCGCTTCCTTGCTGGCATAGGTGTGGCCCGATATCGCGCTACCCGCGCGGTCAAAATCAAATTGCATGTCGGCCTTTGACAACGTGCCGCGCTGTGACGGCGACACGTTGGCGCATCCAATCATCAGCAACGGTAACAACAACACAACCACACGCTTGAGGGAATTCATGGTTTTCCGATCGTTTTCTGATTGTCGACAGCAAGACTGTTTGCCAGGTGATGTCGGATAGTTTAGCGTTGCAAACCAAGCCGCGCCACCAAAAATGGTTGAACCCGCAAAACAAATACGGTTGTGTCGCCGCGCTGCGACGCCGTTGTGCCGCACCGGTAATCGGGCATCGCAACACCCGGCACCCGCTATGCCAAAATGCAGCCAGCACCGCGCACAACAATAATACGATCAATCGGAAAGAACGGATGCCGCATCCCGCGCCAAACACCAACCCGACCCGCCCGTTGAACGCCGCCCCGCCGCTGCTTGCCGGCCTGATGAAGGTCTCAGCCGGGATCGATGCCATTAACGATCGCATCGGTCGATCTGCCTACTGGCTGATTCTGGTCGCGGTATTGGTCAGCGCCGGCAATGCCGCGATTCGTTACCTCGTTGGTGACAGTTCAAACGCCTGGCTGGAATTGCAATGGTATTTGTTCTCGGCGGTGTTTTTGTTGTGCGCCGGCTATACGCTGCTGCACCACCAGCACGTCAAGATCGATATCGTGTATTTGCGCCTGTCGCGACGGACGCAGTTGTGGATTGATATCGGCGGCACCGTGTTGTTTTTGTTACCGATGGCGTTCATCGTCATGTGGCTGTCGTGGCCGGTGTTTGTCGATGCATTCAAAAGCGGTGAAGTCTCCGGCAACACTGGCGGACTGACATTGTGGTGGGCGCGGCTGCTGGTGCCGGTCGGCTTTTTGTTGCTGTTGTTGCAGGGCATTTCCGAATTGATCAAACGCATCGCCATCCTGTGTGGCGTGCTGCCGGACTTTGCGGCGGCCGATGACGTTGCCGATGACGTTTCCGACAACGCCGATCACGCCGCCAAGGCGCTGCCGCCATGACCACGTTTCTGATCCACAACATCGCCCCGCTGATGTTTTTTGGCCTGATCTTTTTTATGCTGCTGGGTTACCCGGTCGCTTTCGCGCTGGCCGCCAACGGCATTTTTTTTGGTCTGGTTGGCATTGAACTGGGATTGCTGCAGTTATCGCTGTTTCAAGCACTGCCCGACCGCATCTGGGGTGTGATGTCGAATGAGACGCTGCTGGCGGTGCCGTTTTTCACCTTCATGGGCCTGCTGTTGGAGCGCTCCGGCATGGCCGAAGATCTGCTCGACACCATCGGCCAGCTGTTTGGTGGCATGCGCGGCGGTCTGGCGTTCGCGGTGATTTTTGTTGGTGCGTTGCTGGCGGCAACCACCGGCGTGGTGGCCGCGTCGGTGATTTCGATGGGACTGATCTCGCTGCCCATCATGCTGCGCCACGGTTATGACCGGCGTCTGGCCACCGGTGTGATCGCTGCGTCAGGCACGCTGGCACAAATTATTCCGCCGTCGTTGGTGCTGATCATCATGGCAGACCAGTTGCGGCAATCAGTCGGCGACATGTATGCCGGCGCCATCATCCCCGGACTGGTACTGGCGGGTTTGTATGCGCTGTATGTGTTGCTGGTGACATGGCTCAGGCCGCAATGGGCGCCGGCGCTGCCGATTGAAGCGCGTCAACTGAATGGCACCGACGCCGGCAGCGGCACCATGTCGTTGCTGGTGTTGTTTGTGATTGCCAGCATTTGCGCGATTGTATTTGCGCAAACCTACCAAGCACGCGCACTTGATGAGTTGCTGGTGCTTTCCATCGGCTTTGGTGTGGCGGTGGCGTATGTGTTGGCGTTGCTCAATCGCCTGCTCAAGGGCGGGCTATTGTCAACACTGACCGAGAAGGTCACGTTTGTGCTGGTGCCGCCACTGGCGCTGATTTTTTTGGTGCTCGGAACCATTTTTCTTGGTGTGGCCACCCCCACCGAAGGCGGCGCAATGGGCGCGACCGGCGCGCTGGTGATGGCAATGGCGCGGCGCCGGCTAAACTTCGCACGGCTCAAAGAAGCCATGGACAGCACCGCAAAACTCACCACCTTTGTGGTGTTTATTTTGATCGGCGCACGCATATTCAGCCTGACGTTTTACGGTGTCAATGGCCATGTCTGGGTCGAAGAATTATTGACCAACCTGCCCGGCGGGCAGACCGGTTTCTTGATCACCGTGAATTTGCTGGTATTTTTTCTGGCGTTTTTTCTCGACTACTTTGAGCTGGCCTTTATCATCGTGCCGCTGCTGGCACCGGCGGCAGACAAGTTGGGGATTGACCTGGTTTGGTTCGGCGTATTGCTCGCGGTGAATATGCAGACGTCATTCATGCATCCACCATTCGGTTTTGCGTTGTTTTATTTGCGCAGCGTCGCACCGGTCAAAGCCTATGTTGACCGGGTCACCAAAAAAACCATGGCGCCGGTCACCACCGGCCAGATTTATTGGGGGGCGATCCCGTTTGTGGTGATCCAGTTGATCATGGTGGCGCTGGTAATTGCGTTTCCGCAAATGGTGATGGTCTATAAGGATGCGCCCGCCAAACCCAACCCAAAAACGATGGAGATTTTTATTCCACCGATGGACGCACCGGATGACGATCTAACGCGGGCATTTGGCGGTGTGTCAGACCGCAGCGCAATCGTCGACAAATCCGGCAAGTCGCGTGAAGAGCGTGCGGCGGAGGATATTGAAAAGCAGTTGCGCGGGAAATGAGTACGTCGACGCGTGCACAGGATTGGCAGCCAACTTTAGCGAATTTTGAAATGCCTTTTGTCTATATTCTCACCAACAAACCCCTCGGTACGCTTTACACCGGATTTACCAACAACCTCAGCGCGCGCATCGAGCAGCACCAGGCCAAACTGGTTGATGGCTTCACCAAAGAGCATGGTTTGCATATGCTGGTTTGGTATGAAATGCATGAAAGCGTGATCGACGCGCGATCACGTGAACGCACGATAAAAAAGTGGCGCCGCGATTGGAAAATCAATCTGATTCAACGCATGAATCCGGATTGGGTGGATTTATCTGGAACCCTATAGGTACTTCTCACCCGCCCAAAGCACACTTGGACCCCGGCCTGAAGCCGGGGAAGGTCAACAGCGGCTGCGAAAGGTCAACTAACCCCTTCACCGGAGAAGCGAAACAGTTTCATCGTTTCGCGCACGTCCGGTGCCCAAGTTTGTTCACTCATCCACCACAGCCAAAATCAACTTGGACCCCGGCCTGAAGCCGGGGAAGGTCAAATGCGTATGCGCGGAAGGTTGGCAACTCCTTCACCGGAAAAACAAAACCGCTTAATCGCGACCCCTTCACCGGAGAAGCGAAACGGCTTCATCGTTTCGCCCACGTCCGGTGCCCAAGTTTGTTCACTCATCCACCACAGCCAAAATCAACTTGGGCGCCGGCATCTGGAGGGCGTCGGGTATGCAAAGTGGGGGTATGGGGGGGA
>JANPDI010000125.1:0-8478 GCA_031431435.1 Burkholderiales bacterium | reverse complement strand
CAGATAACCCGCGCACCAGAAAAACCGGGCAATCGGGCAAAAGAAAAATAGATCAATCGTGATATGCCGGAGGAATCAATAGCATGAGAATTGCAATGTTAGAGGATGATATTGACGTGGGCGGTGCACTCAAGCATTGGCTTGAGGCGGGTGGCCACAACGTTCATCATTTCACATCAGGCAAGGCAATCGTGCGTGAGGCGAACCGCGAAAGTTTTGACTTGTATATGCTCGACTGGCA
Organism: Burkholderiales bacterium; assembly: GCA_031431435.1. GTDB lineage: Bacteria > Pseudomonadota > Gammaproteobacteria > Burkholderiales > Usitatibacteraceae > UKL13-2. The sequence goes on along the minus strand of JANPDI010000125.1, from coordinate 8,237 downwards.
TGTCCCGGATCTGTCCGGTCCGGAGGTGCTGCACTGGTTGCGCGAGAAACAGCAGATTGACGCACCCGTATTATTTATCACCGGGCGCGATTCGGAACAGGATATTGTCTCGGCGCTACAGGCGGGTGCGGATGACTATATGGTCAAGCCGATCCGGCGGCTCGAACTGCTTGCACGTGTGGATGCATTGCTGCGGCGGGCAAAGGTGCGCACGCATGTGTCGGACCATATTGATATCGGCCCATACGCGGTCGATTTGGCCAACCGGGTCATCAAGGTCAACGGTCATCCCGTTGAAATGACCGACAAAGAGTTTGAGCTGGCGGTGTTCTTTTTCAACAACATTGATCAGTTGTTGTCGCGCGGACATATTACCGAAAGTGTTTGGGGCCACAGCGCCGAGGTGCAATCGCGCACGGTGGATACCCATATCAGCCGCTTGCGTAAAAAACTCGATTTCTGTCCGGCAAACAGCCTGCGACTGACGCCAATTTACAATTTTGGCTACCGCTTGGAAAAGGTTGACCCAGCCGCCCAGTGATTTACCGCCTTTGGCGTGCCATAGCACCAATACTTCTTACCGCATATCCCAGTCAAAGGATGTTTTCATGAAGCGACCATTTTTTGCCGTTACTGGCAATCGCCAGTCGCCGGGTCGCAACCTTGCGTGCGGCCTGATTTGGCTGGCCGCCCTCGGCTTCTTTGCGGGATTAACACGGGCGGCAGAACCCGGGCGCGTGTATGTTCATACCGCGGCGAAGGGTGATACCTTTGGCAAACTTGCACAACGCCTGTTGATTGACCGGAAAAACTGGCCGCTTTTGGTTAAGTTCAATCCAACGGTTAACCCTCAGGCGATACCAGTGGGCAGCGTGATTAAGGTGCCGGTTACGGCCATGCGAACGGAAGTCGCATCACCAACCGTTGTTGCCGTACGCGGTGAGGTGAGCGTAAACGGCGGCAAATTGGCCGACGGGCAACGCCTCAATGAGCGCGACAAGGTGAGCACCGGCGGCGACGGCTTTGTCACAATCAAGCTGGCGGACGGGTCAACGCTTACGGTCCAATCAAAATCTGCAATCGAAATCGAACGGGCGCGTTTGCTCGCCGATACCCGGGTTGGTGAATCAATCATCCGGCTTGCGTCAGGCCGGTTGGAGACATCGGTTACCCGCCAAAACCCGGCGGCACGTTATGAAGTGCGGACGCCAACGTCAAACATGGGTGTGCGTGGGACGGTTTTTCGCGCCGGTGCTGACTTGGCCGGCAAAAAGGCGCTGAGCGAGGTGCTGGAAGGAGCGGTTGGTGTGTCCGGCACCACGACGGACGTCGCGTCCGGGCTCGCTATTAATGCCGGCTTCGGCACCATTGTTGAAGACGGCAGGCCGCCGTCACCGCCGATAAAATTGTTGCCCGCGCCACAATTGGTTGAGATTGTTGGTCCCCAACCGCGGGCCGATGTTGCAATCCGGTTTTTGCCGGTTGCCGGTGCCAACGGTTACCGCGTACTCGCCGCGCTGGATAAAGATTTCTTGCGACCAGTTGCTGAAACCGTGACCGGTGTGCCAACCGCCATTCTCGCCAAATTGCCGGACGGCGAACTGTTCGTCCGTGTGCGGGCCATTGATGGTATCGGATTGGAAGGGGATTCGGATCAGAAACCCTTCACCGTTGCCGCGCGTCCGTTTGCACCGGCGTATTTGGTGCCGGTTGCCGGGTCACAGGTGAATGCCGGTCGCGTGGTGTTCAAGTGGGTGCCTCAGAAATTGACCGACACGGCGGTGGCAGAATTGTCGCCGCCATTTTTTCGCCTGCAAATTGCCCGCGATGCGCGGTTTGTCGATTTGTTGCTTGACCAGAAAAATATTGCCGCCATCACATTGACGACCCCGCAACCACTCGCGCCCGGACGGTATTTTTGGCGGGTGGCAAGCAACTCGACCGCCCGCGAGGGTCCCTTTGGTGACGCGCAATCATTTACTGTCCGTGCGTCGGCGTTGGTCATAACGCCAATCGGCAGCGTGAGCGACGCGCGCTTTCGCTGGCAGGGTGAACCCGGACAGTCATATCAATACCAGATTTCGCGCCGCGAGTCCTTCACCGAGCTGGTGCAGGATCGAGTCATTGCCGACAGTCAGCTGAAACTTGAGGGGCTGGCAAAAAACACTTATTTCATTCGAGTGCGCGCGGTGGGTGCCGCATCAACGCCCGCCGACCCGGTCAATCCGGGTGAATGGAGTGCGACGCAGGCGGTGGAAATTTATAGCGGGGTGTTTTGACCGTGTGGCAATACCCGGCTGACGTCGCCTGCCATCGTTTCGCCAATTGCGGATGAAACATTCGGTCTATCGTGAATGGCTGTTGATCACGGTCTTGCTGTTGGTGGGCATAATCGCCGCCGCGCGTGGTGATTGGTTTCAGCGCGTTGATCAAACCGGCTACGATCTGGCGATGGGCCTGTGGCAGCGTCCGGTTATCCCGGAAGTTGTCATCATTGGCATTGATGAGGCGAGCCTGGCACAGGTCGGGCGATGGCCGTGGCGACGGACAATTCAGGCGGCACTAATTGAAAAAATTGCGGCGGCCGCGCCGGCGGTCATTGGTTATGACGTGATCTTCGTCGAACCGGATCGCACTGATATCAAGGGCGATCAGTTGTTTGCAAATGCAATCAAGCAGGCGAGCCGGGTTATCTTGCCGGTCATACCACGTATCGAACAAGGCACGATTTTCGGCGAGGCATTGCCGGTGTCGCCGATTCGCGAGGCAGCGTTGTCGCTGGCGATGATCAAATCACAAACGGATGGCGATGGCGTGATGCGTGTGGTCAATTTGCGTGGCGGTGCCGGTGACGCCCGCTACCGCTTTTTAGGCTTTGAGGCGGCTCATCAGTCAGGCTTGTATGTGGATGCCCTCTCTCGGCTCGAGCGGCGATATGCCAAACCATATGCACAACAAGATGCGCGCAGTGACACTGGTAGGTCTGAACCCGGCGGGAGCACCACAGCCAGCGTATGGATTGATCGTCATTCGTATCGAATTCCGTTTGCCGGTCCGCCCGGTCACTTCCGGGTGATTCCGGCCATCGACATTTTGCGCGGGGATGTGGTGCCGGCAACGCTCCGGGGCAAAATTGTGCTGGTCGGATTAACCGCATCCGGACTGGGTGACGAATATCCGACGCCGGTTTCAGGCGGGACCCGCGCCATGTCCGGCATCGAGATCCACGCCAATGTTTTGCAGGGCATCGTTGAAGAGATCAACCTAAAACAAGTCGGACATTTTGATTCGGGGTTGCTTGCTGCCGTGCTGGTTGTTGTATTGATGGGCGGTTACCTGTGGCTGACGCCACGCGGGTCGCTGCTATTGGCGATCGCCATTGGATCGTTGTTGGGCGTTGTAACGATCGTATTGTTTCGTTGGGCGGGTTTGTGGATTTCACCAACCCTTGCATTGTTTAGTGTGTTTCTCACCTACCCGCTTTGGAGTTGGCGCAGGCTGGAGGCGACACAGCGTTATTTTGATGAGGAATTGGCGCGTTTGGCGAACGAGCCGGATGTGGTGCCAATTGGTTTGTATCCGCCACTGCCCGCACCGACCCAATCGCATAAACGCGTCCCTGAAGTCATCACGCAACGCATCGATGCCCTCACGATGGCGACCGCGCGGCTGCGTGGTTTAAAACGATTTGTCGTCGACAGTATCGAAAGTCTGCCGACGGCCGCGTTGGTGGTTGATTTTGACGGCGTCATCATGCTTTCAAACACGATGGCAGGCAGGCTGTTTTCTGCTGACCCGACCGGCCATGCCCCAATGCCGCTGACGGGGCAGACCTTGTTGACCGTGCTTGCCCGGCTGCGGCCAAGCGAATCGATCGTTTGGCAAACAGTGGTCGATGGCGGCCGGTTACGTCATCACAATGCCTTGTCACCGCATGCCGCATCAAATGAAATCGTGACCGTGGAAGCCAAAACCATCCCGCCGGCCGATGAGCGCGATTGTGTCGTCCAGTTTGCGCCGATGTTTTCCCATCTTGGCGAGGCAACCGGGTTGATCGTGACGGTCGCCGATGTCACTCCGTTGCGCGAATCGGAACGACGGCGCGACGAGGCGCTGCGTTTCCTGTCTCACGACATGCGCTCGCCGCAAGCGTCGATCATCACCTTGCTGGAAATGGTGCGTGAAGATCCAGAGAGCATGTCACATGCTGATCTGCTTGAGCGCATCGGCAAATATTCGCGTCGCACGTTGAATCTGGCGGATGATTTTTTGCGGCTGGCCAAGGCCGAACGTGTCAAACCGGCAGATTGTCATCCGGTCGATCTGGCGGAAATACTGCATGACGTGATTGATGAAGGCAATACCGCCGCCCGTACCAAGTCAATCCGGATCACCGCACACATCGATGTCGAGGCGCGGGTATCGGTTGATCGTGATTTATTCACCCGCGCGGTGATCAACCTTTTGTCAAATGCGATCAAATACAGTCCCGATCACACGGTGGTCGACGTCGCGCTGGTGGCAGAAAAAAATTCGTGGCGAATCAACGTTGCCGACGAGGGCATGGGGATTGCGCCGGAAAATATGTCAAAACTCTTTACGCGCTTTCAACGCCTGTATCAAGAAGGACAACCGGAAACAGATGGGATTGGTCTGGGGCTGGTGTTTGTCAAAACCGCAATCGAGCGCATGGGGGGAGAGGTACGCGTTGAGAGCCGTGTCGCAACACAAGCGGGAGAACAACACGGCACCACGTTCTCCATTTTGCTGCCCGCTGTTGACGACTTGATGGAGGCTTGATCGTCCGTCCAGGCACCAAATACCGGTTTGGGCCGATGCATATTGGTTGATGTCACAACACCCAACACCCAGCACCCAACACCCAACACCCAACACCCAACCTTCAACCGTCAACTCGAAACGCGCTGAAACACCCAGATTCCCTCGGCATCCCGCAACCGCGTCACCAGTCCCTGATACCAGAGATAGTGCAAATGCGCGATGGCTTCACCAATGGCAAACACCAGTTGATGCTGGTCGAGCGGACGGCGAAACAACACCGGCAGAATGTCGGCAGCCGTTTTCGCCGTATCGAGCGCGGCAACCAGTTCAGCGAGGCGCGTTTGATGATGGTCGGCGAGTTGGTCAAGCCGTGCGTGCAACCCGTAGAACACCCGATCATGTGACGGCAGCACCAAGGTGTCCGCTGGCAACGGCCGAAATTTGTCCATGCTCGTCAAAAACTGTTTGAGTGGATTCGCGTCGGGCTGATTGCCCCACACGCCGACATTGGTGGTGATGCGTGGCAGCACCTGATCCCCGGAAATGAGAATATTGTCATCGGCCGAAAATAAACACGCGTGCTCCGGTGCATGGCCGTATGCAACGATGATGCGCCAGGTGCGTTTGCCGATGACCAGCTCATCGTGCTCCATCATTCGGTTGTATCGCGTCGGCACACTCGGCACACCGCGTTTGTAGGAGGCCTCACGCGCCTTGGTCGCATCGGCAAAATCCGGCCGCGCGCGCAACAACCCGTTGGCCATGAATAGCGCCACCGAATTTTCCCGATCAAACCCGGCAAAATCCTGCGCGGCCGCATGCGCGGCCATAAATTCGGATGTTGTCATATAGACCGGCGCGCCACACTTCTCGTGCAGCCACGTGGTGCAGCCGACGTGATCCGGGTGATAGTGGGTCACGACGATGCGCTTGACAGGTTTGCCCTGCATGGTGTCGGCGAAATGTCGCTGCCAAAGCGCGTGGGTTTCTGGCACCCCATATCCGGTATCAACAATGGTCCAGCCGTCGCCGTCCTCGAGCAACCACAAATTGATATGGTCGAGCGCAAACGGCAGCGGCATGCGAATCCAGTAGATGCCATCCGCAACTTTGATCGCGTCACCTGGTGGCGGTGGAATTTCGTGCGGGTAGTTGACCGGCGGGAATGATTCCAGTTGGGGCATCACAATACTCATCAGTACACATCGCCGGCACACCGGTGAAATTATCGAATTAACAAACCCTAACAGGGGCGGGCGTTTCAGGGTGTTTTGTGCTGGAAATGCCCGTCAATAAACGACTTTCTATTTTGTTGTGAACGTAAACACGCCGTCCCAATTCTTACCCGGTGGATTCATGCGCAAATTGGCAATACGTTCCATATAGAGCTTGTACACCTTGCGGCCGGGGTCGGCTTGCTGCAAGGTCAACAACAGTTTTTCGGCGTCATCCCAGCGTTGCTCACGATAACGATCCAGCGCCCGGTGAAAACGATCGGCCTCGTCAATCAACTGGTCAATCACCTTGCCTTTGAAGCCGAGCGGCTCGTAGATGCTGATCGGTTCGATTTTGCCTTTGACCCGCACACGGTCAAGCTCCCGATAGATCGCATCTGGAACGGTTTTGACGATATTCTCGGATACCAAAATGCCGACGCCATATTCCTTGGTGATGCTTTCCAGCCGCGATGCCAGGTTGACCGCGTCGCCCATCACCGTATAGGCGCGGCGGAACGCCGAACCCATGTCGCCCACGTTCATCAATCCGCAATTCAAGCCGACGCCAATGTGCAGTTCGGGCCAGCCGCGCTTGATAAAGTCTGGCGCAATATCCTTAAGTTGCTGTTGCATCGCGAGCGCTGATCGTAATGCATGCTCGGCGTGTTTTTCATCCTTTAGCGGCGCGCCCCAAAACGCCATGATCGCGTCACCGATGTATTTGTCGATGGTGCCACGCTCGGTCTGAATCGTCTTGGTCATTTCGGTCAGGTAGGCATTCATCAGTGCCGTCAATTCGGTGGCCGACAATCCTTCGGAAATCGAGGTGAAGTTACGCACGTCCGAAAATAGAACCGTCATGTCACGCGTTTCGCCCTTGGTCGAATACGCATCAGGGTTTTTCGCCATTTCATCGACCAGCTCCTTTGGCACATAGGTGCCAAAAATGCCAGTAATGGCTTTTTTGCTGCGTGCCTCGACAAAAAAGCCGTATGCCATGTTGAGCAGATACAAACTCAGGATCAACATCAGCGGCACGGCGATGGGCAAAACGAGATTGGTACTCCAAAAATACAAATTCACAAGGATGACCACCATCGCGGTTACCGCCACCGCCACGGTCGACCAAAGCGGATTCAGCTTGACCAACGCCAGCGCCAACGGCAAGCCGATCAGCAGGATGGTCAACGCATTGATGGCGCGCTCAAAAATCGGCTTGTATTTGATGGTGTTATCGAGATAGCCTGAAATCATATTTGCGTGCGCCTCAACCCCGGGATAAACCTCGCCGACGGGTGTGGCGCGCAAATCAAACAGCCCTTGCGCGGATGAACCGACAATGCCGATCTTGCCTTCAAGTTCGCCGGGCGAAAGTTTGCCCTGCATGATGTCGGTGGCGGAAATATAACGAAACATCGGGCTCCTGCCGCGGTAGGGGATCAGCGCGGTGCCGCGGTTGTCCATTTGTACTTTGGTCTTGGCGCCAATGATGATTTCCTTGAAACGATTGATGCCGTCGCCCTCGTCTTCACGCTTGGTGACCTTGAGCGGTTCGTTGTCGAGATAGGTCCGATAAATGGCAATCGAAAGCGAATCGTAATAGCCGCCGTCATACTGAATAAACATCGGCACTCGTCTGAGCAGGCCGTCGAAGTCAATCGCCGGCAGGATATGACCGGTGCCGGATGCGTTTTTTTGGAACATTTCAAGATTGCCGCTGTAGCCGTCAATGATGAGCGAAGCAAAGATGCGGTTGTCAAAGGTTGCCTTGGTAAACGTCGGCTGCGGCAATACGCCCAGCTTTAGCGTATCGAGCCCTTTACGTTCGTTGTTGCCGGCAAATGCCAGCACCACCGGGTACTTCTTGATGGCATCGGCAAACAATTGGTCGTAATCGAGTTGCGGCCGCAGTTCTTTGAGTTTGGTTTGAAACTCGTCGCTATTCTTCAACGGTCCCTTGGCGAGCGATTCCAGGCTTGAAAGTCCCGAACTCGTATCGGGTTCGGTAAACAACACGTCGAATCCGAGCACCTTGAGTTTGTATTTTTCAAAACTGTTGGTCAGCAGCGACACCCACTTATCCCTTGCCAGCGGCCAGCGGCCTTCCGCGGCGAGGGTGCGTTCATCGACGTCAATAATGACAATGCGCGGATCAATCTTGTTTGGCATGGTGGCGCGCATACGGGTGTCATACGACTGCCATTCAAGGTTTTGCAACACCTTGACAGGTTCTTCGAA
>JANPDI010000124.1:0-14896 GCA_031431435.1 Burkholderiales bacterium | reverse complement strand
GAATGCGGGTCAACATATCGGCGATCGGATCACTCATGCTCATAATTTTTTCTCCGCCCTACTTCTCTGCTACCAGCTAGCTTTAACCAGGCCCGGCACTTCACCGCGCATGGCAATTTTACGTAACTCACTACGACCCAGGCCGAACTTGCTGTAGACGCCGCGCGGACGACCGGTGATTGCGCACCGGTTACGCAAACGGGTTGGACTGGCGTTGCGCGGAAAGGCCTGCAGTTTCAAACGCGCTTGATAACGATCTTCCTCAGAAAGACTCTGATCAGCGATAATTTTCAACAAGGCGTCACGCTTTGGCTTGAATTTGGCGACAAGCTTTTCACGCTTGGCTTGACGATTGATAACAGCAAGTTTTGCCATGCGCTTAACCTCGGAAGGGAAATTTGAACGCGGCGAGAAGCGCTTTGGCCTCTGCATCGTTTTTTGCAGTCGTGGTGATCGAGATATTCATGCCGCGGATTGTATCGATTTTGTCGTACTCGATTTCCGGGAAAATAATCTGCTCTTTCACGCCCATGTTGTAATTGCCGCGACCATCAAATGAGCGGCCCGAAATACCACGGAAATCGCGCACACGCGGCAGCGAAACCGTAATCAAGCGGTCCAAAAATTCATACATCCGGTCCGAACGCAAGGTCACCATGCAGCCGATTGGGTAACCGTCACGAATTTTGAAACCGGCAATAGATTTTTTCGACAAGGTTACAACAGGTTTTTGACCTGCGATCTTTGTCATATCACCGACGGCGTGATCCATGATCTTTTTGTCAGCCACCGCTTCGCCAACACCCATGTTCAGGGTGATTTTGCTGATGCGCGGCACTTCCATCACGGATTTGTAACCAAAGTCTTTCATCAACTTTGGCACCACGGTTTCTTTGTAAAACGATTGGAGTCGAGCCATTTTCATCGTCCCCTTATGCGTCAACTTGTTCGCCGCTGGAGCGGAAAACGCGTACTTTGCGCTTGTCGTCCAACGTCTTGATGCCGACACGATCCGCTTTACCGGAGGCCGGATTAAAAATTGCGATGTTGGAAAGATGGATTGGCATCTCTTTCTCAACAATCCCACCGGTCAAACCCTTCATCGGATTTGGCTTGGTGTGCTTTTTAACGCGGTTGATACCCTCAACCAACGCCCGCTCAGCCTCGAGAACCATGCTCAGCACGGTGCCGCGCTTGCCCTTGTCCCGGCCGGTGATGACGACCACTTGATCGCCTTTACGAATTTTGTTCATCGCGTATTTTCCTTTGCTGCCCTATAGCACTTCTGGTGCCAGGGACACGATCTTCATGAACTTCTCGGTGCGCAACTCGCGCGTGACCGGTCCAAAGATTCGGGTGCCGATAGGCTCCAGCTTTGCATTCAACAAAACGGCGGCATTGCCATCGAATTTGATCAGCGAGCCATCGCTGCGACGCACACCTTTGGCGGTGCGGACGACAACGGCGGTGTATACCTCGCCTTTTTTGACGCGGCCACGGGGCTGCGCTGATTTGATACTGACTTTGATGATGTCTCCAATGCCCGCATAGCGACGCTTGGAGCCGCCAAGGACTTTGATACACATCACCGACCGCGCGCCGGTGTTATCGGCGACGTCGAGAATCGACTGCATCTGAATCATTTTTTATCTCCAACTTACCCGCCAAATATGGCAGCCAGTTTTGGATCCGTCTTATATCGTCGTTTTTCGTTCGGAGACCCGAACAAACCACGCCGACTGGTTAGAAAGCTTCTTTTGCCCGATTGCTTAATGCATCAGTTTCGATGCGGCTTGTGCAGACTTTCGGGCGGCAAGACCCAAAAAGCGATCCTGTTTTTGCAGACTCTCGGCCGACATAGCCACGGCCGGAGCAGCGAAGTCGATAAGTATATCCCGATAAATATAACCAAGTCAACAAGTTATGAAGGTTTTCGTCAGGGCCTCTATGTGCCGGGCAATTGCCGCCGGGTTGCCGCCGTCTGCCGGGTGGTGAATACTGCAAGTCCCACCATCCACCCAACTGAAGCTCTTATAACTATCTGTTCTAAAACAAATAAATATTTCTTGGGGTTATTGTCGAAATCGGGCTTCTCAATCGTCTTTCTTGGGTCTGCATTCGGACATCCGATCAATCTATCTGGAGAACAATATGCAATATATGTTGCTGATTTATGGTGATGAAGGAGCCTGGGCCAACCTTCCAAAGGATGAACTTGCAAAGGGTTATCAAGCCTACATGGACTACACCGCAGAGATTGCCGCGTCCGGGTGTTTATGCGGCGGTTCGGAGTTGAAGCCGGTGGCAACTGCCACCACGGTGCGCGTCGCCAAAGGCAAGGTTGTCACAACCGATGGCCCTTTTGCCGAAACGAAGGAGCAACTTGGCGGGTACTACCTGATTGACGTACCGTCGTTGGATGAAGCTCTCAAATGGGCGGCCAAGTGCCCAGGCGCGTGGGGTGGCTCAGTTGAGGTCCGGCCGCTTGCTGAAGATCAGACCTGATTCAGGTAAATTCCATTGATGATGCTCGCCCGCACAATCGAAACGATTCAGCGTCGTGAGGGCGGGCGCATTCTGGCGGGCCTGATCCAATTCTGCGGAAACTTTGATGCCGCTGAAGAGGCGCTGCAGGAGGCTTATTTACACGCCCTTGTCAATTGGCCGACTGCCGGATTTCCGGACAGTCCGGCGGCGTGGCTGACCCGCACCGCAAGGAACGCCTTTATAGACCGCCGTCGCCGCGAACGACGAACGGGCTCGTTGTCCGATGAGGCCGCCGAACAACTCATCGCAGATGAATACTGCGACCCCTCGAATGTGATTGAGGAGGCAACTGATTCGCCAGCGGACGACCAACTGCGTTTGATTTTTACCTGCTGTCACCCTTCGCTATCGTCTCGGGCGCAGTCTGCGCTTGCATTGAAGACAATATGCCAATTAAGTGTTGTCGAAATCGCGCGCGCCTATCTTGAATCCGAAACGACAACCGCGCAGCGGCTGGTACGGGCAAAGAAGAAAATTGCCGAGGCAAAAATCCCCTACCGGGTGCCGCCAAAAGAGGAGCTTCCGGCGAGGCTGGATGCCGTACTGCATGTTATTTATTTGGTGTTTAACGAAGGTTACGCCGCAGCGACGTCGCGGACTCTGATTCGGGCTGACCTTTGCGCCGAGGCAATCCGACTTGCCGCGCTGGTGACCTCACTGCTACCAAACGAGGCCGAGCCAATGGGACTGCTGGCGATGATGAAATTCCATGATGCAAGGCGTGCCGCAAGGATTGATTCGCAGGGCGATTTAATTCCACTTGAAGAACAAGACCGCGCACTGTGGAATCAGGCAGCAATCGATGAGGCCTCGGCATTGCTTGACACCGCGCTGCTCTTGCGCCGTCCGGGTCCGTATCAAATCGAGGCGGCGATAGCGGCGCTGCATTGCAACGCAAATCGGTCAGGGGATACCGATTGGCAGCAAATCAGCGCGCTGTACGGGTCGCTGTGGCACCACCGACCGACCGATATTGTCGCGCTCAACGCTGCAGTTGCGCATGCGATGGCATTTTCCATCGATGCGGGCCTGGCACGAATCGACAGAATTGCTGCACGCGGCACGTTGACCGACTACCATTTATTGCACGCGGCCAGGGCAGATTTGTTTCGACGTCAAGGCGATGTCGAGCGGGCGAAAGTCGCATATTCAAGTGCGATAGCGCTTTGTACAAACGAGTCCGAGGTGCGCTATTTGGCCCGTCGGCTTGCCGCGCTTGGCTAACAGGCCAGAACGGCGGGCCAACGATTCACGCCGTAAGCCATCCCGTAATCGCCAACCGGGGAGACCCCGCAAATGCGGTAACCATCGAAACACTGTGGCGGGTGGGGACGGCAAAGAACGACATCGTGTTGAAGTGCGGGACAAAGCTTTCATCCAAGTCTTCGCCGGCACCGTGAAATTGCAGCAACCCACCCCAGTCAGCGTGCCAGTCGCGGCTGAAGTTGAGAACGTAGGCATAAAGGCGCGTCCGGCCATCGTATGATTGGTCGTCATGCGTGGTCAGAAAATTGCCCGGGTCGTAAAGTGTTGCCTGCGCATCGATGCGGGCGATCCGGTCGTCACCCGTGACTTTTCTTGCAAAATCAAGGAAAGGCTTTGCGGCGATTGATTCAAGCACGCGATGCAGAAACAGGTCTGGATCGCGACCGGCCTGATATGCCGCGATGATCGAGTACTTGAAAAATGCAAACTGAAACCCGCGTTTCGCGTCATCGATGATCTGTTGCGCTATTTCAGCACGTTCAGCGGCGGTCGTTGCTCGGATGTCCGCCGGCGACATGACGATTTCCCTGCCGGCTCGACGAAATACATAATCCCATTCCACTTCGGTGGCGAGACAATGATGAACAGCAGCGGCCGACTCGGCGCTGAAGATATTTCGAATCTGCAGGCGACGTCTTAGCGCAAATGCTTGCGCTAAGACGTCAATATCCAGATCCGGATTCAGCATGCTTGGCAGGTTCAGGCGGCGCGGCGATCTAGACAGCCGTCATTCCGCCGTCGACTGATAGAATTTGACCGGTAACGTAGCTGGCTGCGTCGCTAGCTAGAAAAATTGCCGGCCCCATCAAATCCTCGTCGCCCCCAAGGCGACCCATCGGCGTCATCGCAAGAATTTGTTTGTCCAAAACACTGAGAAGCCCCGCGCTCATTTTTGACGGAAAAAAACCCGGCGCCAACGCGTTGATCCTGATACCGTGGTGCGCCCACTCGGCAGCGAGCGCGCGGGTAAGGTTCACCAGACCGCCTTTGCTGGTGTTGTAGGCGATGGTCTGCATCGGTCCAAGTTGTCCGCGCAGACCGGCGACGGAAGCGACATTGATGATGCTGCCCATTTTGTTTGGGATCATGCTTTTGGCGGCGACCTGTTGGGTGACCAGCCACGATCCCGTAAGGTTGGTGGCGATGATCTTGTTCCACGCGCCGAGGGGATAGTCTTCTGCGGGCGCCCCCCAAGATGCGCCGGCGTTATTCATCAATATGTCTATCCGGCCAAATCGTGCAATGACCGCATCAACCATCGGCGCAATGGTCTCAGGCTTTGCCAAATCGCTCGGCAACACAAACACATCAAACCCCATCGCTGTCAATTCGTCTTTTGCGTTCTCAAGCTCGTTCGCCTTGCGCGCGGTAAGTGCAAGCTTGGCGCCGTGCGCGCCAAAACCCTTGGCAATTTGCAAGCCCAGTCCGCGTGAACCGCCGGTGATCAAGGCAACGCGGCCGGAGAGGTCAAACAGTTTTTTTGCGCTCATATTGTTGTCCAGGCGGAAGTGAAATGAATGAATGATCGAATTGTGGCACGCGCGCGGAAGCACAATTCGATTGAAAAACACGACTATCCACGGTCGTTTCCAGACCCTTTTGCCTGAAGAAGCTTATCACTATTGGCGATTCATTTTTAAACTCCATCGGCGGAATGCCGGCGAATGACACAAACGCCGCATTAATCGTACGGGCTGATCATGAATAACGACCGGACCAAGTCAATTTCAATCTCAACCGAATGATATTGTGGTCCTGGGCGCTATTTTTTGATGAACAGCTGACATTTCTGGCGCTGTGTTCGAGGTGCGTTAGCTCTATCCGGCATGACACTAGTACTCGAGGCTCTACCAGTCAATGCCATCATGGCAACACGCTCACCCTGGCATCGCGTTAAAATCGGCAGGCTTCGTGCGGCGCCAAAAGCGCTTCACCATCCCCAATACACGCCACAAGCGTTCAACCCGCGAGCATCCATGTCAATTCCGACTTACGGTAACGTCCTTGATTTGATTGGCAACACGCCAATCGTAAAACTCACCCACTTGGACACGGGTCCTTGCGAACTTTACGCAAAGCTCGAGTGCAACAACCCGGGCGGCTCGATCAAAGACCGCATCGGCCTGCGCATGATCGAGGCGGCCGAACGCGACGGCAAAATTAAACCCGGCGGCACCATTGTCGAAGCGACGGCTGGCAACACCGGATTGGGGCTCGCGCTTGCAGCCATTCATAAAGGCTACAAGTTGCTGTTGGTCATTCCCGACAAGATGAGTCAGGAGAAAATTTTTCATTTGCGCGCCATGGGCGCCGAGATCGTGATGACGCGTTCTGATGTTTCCAAAGGCCACCCTGAGTACTATCAGGACATGGCAAAACGCATCACGGCCGAGATGCTCGCCGCTGGCAAAAGCGCGTACTGCATAGACCAATTTTCAAATCCGTCAAACCCGCAAACACATGAAGATTGGACCGCGCCCGAATTGTGGGCGCAGATGGCGCACAAACTTGACGCCGTTATTGTCGGCGTCGGTTCCGGCGGGACAATCACCGGGATGGGGCGATACTTCCAGAAGCACGCGCCGTACGTCGAAATGATCCTTGCGGATCCCTCGGGATCCATTCTTGCGGATCTGGTGAATACCGGCCGGCATGGCGCACCTGGTTCATGGTTGGTCGAGGGAATCGGCGGTGATTATGTGCCGGCGAATCTTGATATCAAAATGGCAACAAAGGGTTATTACGTGAGTGACGCCGAGGCGATGCTTGCCGCGCGCGAGCTGTTACTCAAGGAGGGAATCATGGGTGGTTCGTCATCGGGCACCCTGCTTGCAACCGCACTGCGCTATTGCCGCGAGCAGACCGAACCCAAACGCGTCGTGACGATTGTTTGCGACGTGGGCGGCAAATATCTCTCAAAGATGTACAACGACTACTGGATGATGGATCAGGGCATCATCAAGCGTGAAGTCCATGATGACCTGACTGACCTGATTGCGCGGCGGCACAATGAGCGCGCGACCATCACGGTAAGGCCAGACGATACGCTGCAGACGGCGCTCGCAAGAATGAAGTTGTACGACGTCCAACAAATGCCGGTGTTGGAAGGCGAACGGGTGGTCGGCATAATCGATGAATCGGATATTCTGATGGCTGTTTTTGGTGATGAATTGCGCTTCAAGGCGCCGGTTCGGGACGCCATGAGCGACAAGATCGAGACGCTGCAAAAGACCGACTTCATTTCGCGGCTTATTCCAATCTTTGACGATGGTTACGTCGCGATCGTCTTGGACGGTGAAAAATTTCAGGGCCTCATCACACGTTACGACCTGCTGAATTACCTGCGAAGAAGGGTGAAGTAATCATGTCCAACAATTACCAATTCGGCACCCGTGCAATCCACGCCGGCCAGGAGCCAGACCCGACCACCGGTGCCGTGATGATCCCCATCTACGCCACATCAACGTATGCACAAAAAAGTCCGGGTGTTCACAAAGGCTTTGAATACGCCAGGACCCATAATCCCACCCGAATGGCGTTCGAGCGGTGTGTGGCTAATCTTGAAAACGGCGCGCAGGGTTACGCCTTCGCCTCCGGCCTTGCTGCATCAGCCACCGTTCTCGATACGCTTGATACCGGCTCACACATCATTGCCCTCGACGACCTGTATGGTGGAACCTATCGCTTGTTTGAAAATGTCCGCAAACGCTCCGCAGGACTTTCATTCACCTTCACAGACATGAGTGATGCGGCCAAAATAGAAGCTGCGATCCGGCCGAACACCAAAATGATTTGGGTCGAGACGCCATCAAACCCGTTGCTTAAACTTGTCGACCTGGCAATGGTTGCGGCAATTGCAAAAAAGCACGGGCTCGTTGCGGTTGCGGATAACACCTTTGCGACACCCTACGTGCAACGTCCACTTGACCATGGATTTGATCTGGTGGTGCACTCCGTCACAAAATACCTGAATGGTCACTCCGACATGGTTGGCGGCATGGTCGTCATACGTGAGGCGGGCGCGCTTGCCGAAAAACTCATGTATCTGCACAATGCCGTCGGAAGTATTCTTGGTCCATTCGATAGCTTTCTCGCAATGCGAGGGCTGAAGACTTTGCATTTGCGTATGGAACGCCACTGCCAGAGCGCATTGGCAATTGCGGAATGGCTGACAACACATCCGAAAGTGGAGCGCGTCATTTATCCCGGCTTGGTCTCACACCCGCAACACGCGCTTGCGAAGAAACAGATGCGTGCACCCGGCGCCAACCAGGCGGCGTATGGCGGCATGGTGACGGTCATTCTCAAAGGTACCCTCGAAGAATCAAGACGATTTCTTGAAAACCTGAAAATCTTTGTTTGCGCCGAGAGTCTGGGCGGTGTTGAAAGCCTCGCCGAACACCCGGCGATCATGACACACGCGTCGATTCCGGCCCATATTCGCGCTGAACTCGGTATCAACGATTCACTGGTGCGACTGTCGATTGGCGTCGAAGACGTGGCGGACTTGAAGGCGGATATCGCTGCAGCGCTCGGTTAATTTTTTAAATCTGTAAAGTTGGATTTTCAGCGCTAATAGGGGCTTGCTTAATCATCGATTACCGCGCGCTTGTGGCGTGTCACAAGCGTCGATCCAAGCATTGACAATGCAACGGCCTCCGCGATCTTGATGCCGTCGACACCGGCACTCATGATGCCGCCAGCATAGCCGGCGCCCTCACCCGCCGGGAAAAGGCCTTTTGTATTGACGCTTTGGAAGTTGTCGTCCCGGCGGGTCATTCTTATTGGCGCCGATGTACGTGTTTCCACGCCGGTAAGCACCGCGTCTGCCATCGCAAAGCCCTTGAGTTGCTGGTCAAAAGCGGGCAATGCCTCGCGCACGGCATCGATCACGAATGATGGGACACAAGACGACAGGTCGGTCATTTTTACCCCCGGTTTGTATGACGGGGTCACACTTGCGAGAGAAGTTGACGGACGACCGTTGAGAAAATCCCCAACCAATTGAGCCGGGGCGTTATAGTTTTCGCCGCCCGCCACGAATGCCGCGGTTTCCCACTGTCTTTGGAAATCTATGCCGGCGAGCACATGCTGCGGATAGTCCGACGGCGTCACGCCCACAACAATGCCGGCATTGGCGTTTCGTTCATTGCGCGAATATTGGCTCATGCCGTTGGTGACCACCCTGCCGGCTTCGGATGTTGCGGCAACGACGGTACCGCCTGGGCACATACAAAACGAGTAAACGGTTCGACCATTGGTGGCATGATGCACGAGCTTGTAGTCGGCCGCACCGAGCACCGGGTTACCAGCGTTTTGCCCAAAGCGTGAGCGATCGATCAATCCTTGCGGATGCTCGATGCGAAAGCCGATCGAAAACGGCTTGGCCTCAACAAACACACCGCGGCTATGCAGCTGATAAAACGTATCGCGCGCACTATGGCCGATCGCGACAACAACGTGGTTCGTTTTGATCGTTTCACCATTTTCCAACTGCACACCCCGAATCTGACGTTCGCCGTTTTGTTCGTCAATTTCAAAGTCGACCACTTTCTGCAGGAAGCGAATTTCGCCTCCAAGTGACTCAATGTTCGCCCGCATGATTTCGATCATCGAAACCAGCTTGAAGGTGCCGATGTGTGGCTTTGAGACATACATTATCTCGGCAGGCGCCCCAGCCAATACAAATTCGCGGAGCACTTTTCGACCGAGAAAATGCGGGTCCTTGATCTGACTCCACAATTTTCCATCAGAAAATGTTCCCGCCCCGCCTTCGCCAAATTGGACGTTTGATTCTGGATTCAGCACGGATTTTTGCCAAAGACCCCATGTATCCTGTGTTCGTTCGCGAACCGCCTTGCCGCGCTCCAGAACAACGGGCCGGAAGCCCATCTGTGCCAAGACAAGAGCGGCGAACAAACCGCAAGGCCCCATACCAATAATCACCGGGCGCGGTTCGGCAAATGTTGCCGGCGCCTTGGTGACAAATTGATATTGTGTATCCGGTGCAAGCGTTACTTTTGGGTCGCCGCGGAATCGTGCCAGCAACGCCGCTTCGTTCCTGACTTCAACATCAAGCGAGTAGACAAGCAGGATGTTGGATTTCTTGCGGGCGTCATAGCCACGCCTGTAAATCGACAACGAGACGAGCTCGGTTGCAGATATCTTAAGCCGCTTTAATACCTGCTCGGATAGGGCCGACAGGTCATCTGTATCCTCAGATGAAAGAGGCAATTTAATTTCAGTCAGTCTTAACATGATGGCAGATGGTTATCCTGCAAGGATGTATACGCTTTCGTCGAGCGATCATACCGCAATCGACGCGATAAAAAAGAAAGGCCCGCTGTCTGCGGGCCTTCTTTATTGCGTCAGCTTTGGAAAACCGATTACTCGGCCTTTGCCTTTTCCAACAGCTTGGAGACTGCCCAAGATTTGGTCTTCGACATTGGCTTGGTTTCAACAATCATCACGGTGTCACCCGTTTTGAATTCATTGTTTGGGCTGTGCGCATGATATTTCTTTGAGCGGCGAACCATTTTGCCCAAGACAGCATGCTTGACAGCACGCTCGACCAAGACGGTAACCGTCTTATCCATCTTGTCACTGGTGATGACACCGGTCAGTGTCCGTTTGGTAATGTTGGCGGTTGAGGCGGTGGTCATTATGCTGCCCTCGCTTTTTCAGTGAGTATGGTTTTGATCTGCGCGATTTCGCGCTTCACGCGGCCAATCTCGGTGATTTTGGTGAGCTGCTGCGTTGCCACCTGCATGCGCAATGTAAATTGTGCACGGCGCAGTTCGAGCAGTTCCTTGTTAAGTTCTTCCGGGGATTTCGCCCGCATTTCTTTGGTATTCATGGTCGATTTCCTTTCTTAACCCAACATGCGATGAACGAATGTCGTCTTGATGGGCAATTTCGCCGCGGCCAGCGCAAAGGCCTCACGCGCCAAATTTTCCTGCACGCCATCCATTTCGTAGAGAACTTTACCCGGCTGAATTTCAGCGACGTAGTACTCGGGGGACCCCTTACCGTTACCCATGCGGACTTCGGCAGGTTTTTTCGAAATTGGCTTGTCCGGGAAAATCCGGATCCACACGCGTCCGCCACGCTTGATATGACGCGTCATGGCACGACGGGCGGCTTCAATTTGACGCGCAGTCAAACGACCACGGCCAACTGCTTTCAAACCGAACTCACCGAACGAAACTTTGGCACCGGTTGTGGCGATACCCTTGTTCCGACCTTTTTGTTCTTTGCGATATTTTCTTCTAGCTGGCTGCAGCATTTTTCGCTCCTGGACGACCGCGCGGTTTACGCGCAGGCTCGACTTGTGGCTCTGGTGCGGCTACAGGCGTTTCGCCTTTTGCCAGCATGTTGCCTTTGTAAACGAGGACCTGAACACCAATCACGCCGTAGGTTGTGTGGGCCTCAGAAAAACCCTGATCAATGTCGGCGCGAAGTGTGTGAAGTGGCACCCGACCCTCGCGATACCATTCGGTACGCGCGATCTCGGCACCGTTCAGTCGTCCGCTTGATGTGATCTTGATGCCCTGTGCACCCAAACGCATTGCATTTTGCATCGAGCGCTTCATTGCGCGGCGGAACATCACGCGTTTTTCGAGCTGGGCGGTGATACCGTCCGCGATCAACTGCGCATCTGTTTCCGGCTTGCGAATTTCTTCAATATTGACGTGGACAGGTACACCCATCATCTTTGTCAGGCTGACGCGGAGATTTTCGATGTCTTCGCCTTTTTTGCCGATCACCACGCCGGGACGCGACGAGTAAATCGTGATCTTGGCATTTTTTGCCGGACGCTCGATGATGATTTTGCCGACAGATGCGTTCGCCAGTTTCTTTTTCAGATAGGTGCGAACCTTGATATCTTCGAGCAGCATGATCGGGAAGTTTTTGCTGTTGGCATACCACTTCGATGCGAAGTTTTTGGTAACCGCCAGACGAAAACCGGTTGGTGAGATTTTTTGACCCATCGTGACCCCTTATTGCTTGCCGTCGCCGACAGTCACGAAGACGTGACATGTTGGCTTGACAATACGATTACCACGGCCTTTTGCACGCGCGGTGAAGCGCTTCAATACCGGACCTTTTTCAACAATGATCTTCGCGACGCTAAGGTCATCGATATCGGCGCCGTTATTGTGCTCAGCGTTTGCAATTGCGGATTCCAACACCTTTTTGATGATCGTCGCGCCCTTTTTCGGCGTGAAGGTGAGGATGTTGAGGGCTTGGTCAACTTTTTTACCGCGGATCAGGTCAGCAACAAGCCGACCTTTTTGCGCGGAGAGGCGTACACCCCAGAGATTAGCGGAAACGTTCATTTGGTGGTCGCTCCTTATTTCTTGGCCGATGCAGCGGCCTTCTTGTCGGCCGGATGGCCTTTGAAGGTACGCGTCAGCGCAAATTCACCAAGCTTGTGACCAACCATGTTTTCGCTGATAAAAATAGGAATGTGTTGCTTCCCGTTATGAATCGCAATGGTCAGACCAACAAAATCTGGCAGGACGGTAGAACGGCGCGACCAAGTCTTGATCGGCTTTCTATCTTTAATGGCGGCAGCCTTTTCAACTTTTGCCATCAGGTGGCCGTCAACAAACGGCCCTTTTTTAACGGAACGTGACATGTCGATTAACCTTTCCGACGATCGCGAACGATCATATTCTGTGTGCGCTTGTTGGTGCGGGTTTTGAGACCCTTGGTCGCCTGGCCCCACGGCGTACGCGGATGACCACCACCGTTGGAACGACCACCGTGCGGGTGATCTACCGGGTTCATACAAATGCCGCGCACCGTTGGACGCCAGCCGCGCCAGCGATTTGCACCGGCCTTGCCGATCACGCGCAAGCCATGTTCAGCATTACCGACCTCGCCAATTGTTGCGCGGCAGTCAACGTGAACTTTGCGGATTTCGCCTGAGCGCATACGCAGCTGGGCATACAAACCTTCTCGCGCCAGCAACTGAACTGATGCACCAGCGGAGCGGGCCAATTGGGCACCTTTCCCGGGCAACAATTCGATGCAATGGACGGTCGAACCTACCGGGATGTTGCGAATAGGCAAACAATTGCCGACCTTGATTGGCGCGTCCTGGCCAGATACGACCGACTGCCCAACTTCAACACCCTTTGGCGCAATCATGTAACGACGCTCGCCGTCCGCATAACAGAGCAAAACAATGTTTGCGCTACGGTTTGGGTCGTATTCCAAACGTTCGACTTTTGCGGCGATGCCGTCTTTGTCGTTGCGCTTGAAATCGATGATTCGATAGTGCTGTTTATGGCCACCACCCTGATGACGCGTGGTGATGTGACCATGATGGTTACGTCCGGCGTTTTTGGATTGCGGCTCAAGCAGCGCAAAATGTGGTGCGCCCTTATGCAAAGCGGCGTTAACCACTTTCAACATACTGCGGCGGCCTGGTGAGGTCGGTTTTGTTTTTACGAGAGCCATTATGCCGCTCCTTCCGTAAACTGAATGTCGCCTTCACCCTTCAAGCAGACATAAGCCTTCTTGACGTGATTGCGACGGCCTTCAAAACGTCCATGACGCTTCGCTTTGCCTTTTTGATTGACGATATTGACACTGGCCACTTCAACTTTTTGTTCTTTGAAGAGCAGTTCAACGGCCGCCTTGACGTCTGCCTTGGTTGCACTAGGCAAAACCTCAAAAACAACCTGCTTTTGTTTGTCGGCCACCATGGTGGCCTTTTCAGAGATAACGGGTCGCAACAGAACCGTCATGAGACGTTCAGCGTTCATGCGAGCACCTCTTCGAATTGTTTGACCGCGCCTTTGGTCAGCACGACGTTTGCGAAACGAACCAGGTTGACCGGATCAGCGTGTTTGGCTTCAATCACCATCACATGCTCCAGATTGCGGGAGGAGAGATAGAGGTTTTCGTTGAAATCATCGGTGATGATCAGCACTTGGGCAAGCCCCATGCCTTTCAGCTTCGCAACGAGTTCTTTGGTCTTCGGCGCATCCAGCTTCATTTCGTCGATTACAGAAAGACGATTTTCACGAACCAGTTGCGAAAGAATCGCGGCGATTCCGGCGCGATACATTTTGCGATTCACCTTTTGCGAAAAATTTTCGTCGGGTGAATTCGGGAAAATTCTACCGCCGCCACGCCACAGTGGCGAAGACGCCATACCGGCGCGGGCACGGCCCGTACCTTTTTGACGCCAAGGCTTCTTGGTTGATTTTTGAACATCGCTACGGCCTTTTTGCGCACGATTACCCGAACGCGCATTAGCTTGGTAGGCGGTGACGACCTGATGGACAAGCGCTTCGTTGTAGTCGCGGCCGAACAATTCGGCAGAGGCTGCAATGGTGCCATTTGCGGCGCCCTTGTCATTGATAACTTTGAGTTCCATTATTTCGCTCCCTTCGCTTTAGGAGCCTTGGCAGCAGGGCGTACAACTACGGTGCCATTCTTGGCGCCGGGTACCGCACCCTTGACAAGAATCAGTGAGCGCGCAACATCAACACGCGCGACTTCAAGCATCGGCATTGTTGAGGATACGTCGCCCAAATGACCTGCCATGCGTTTCCCTGGAAACACGCGGCCCGGATCCTGCGCCATACCGATTGAACCCGGTACGTTGTGCGACTTGGAGTTGCCGTGCGATGCGCGGTTCGACGAGAAGTGGTGGCGCTTGATAACACCAGAAAAACCCTTACCAAGCGTTGTGCCCGACACATCGACCTTTTGGCCAACGGCAAACATTTCAACGGAAAGAGTCTCGCCGACTTTGATTTCGGCAAGTTTTTCAGGCGTTACGTTAAATTCTTTAACAACGGAGCCGGCTTCAACACCAGCTTTGGCGTAATGGCCGGCTTGCGCCTTGGCCACACGCGATGCACGACGCGTACCAAATGCAACCTGTACGCCTGCATAACCGTCATTTTCGGGAGTTTTGAGTTGTGTGACTCGGTTATTCGACACGTCCAGCACGGTCACAGAGATGGCAGAACCATCTTCCGCGAAAATGCGAGTCATGCCGACCTTCCGGCCGACGAGACCTAAGCTCATCTTCGTTCCTTTTATGTTTAGCCCCTAAACC
>JANPDI010000123.1:0-3373 GCA_031431435.1 Burkholderiales bacterium | reverse complement strand
A
This sequence comes from Burkholderiales bacterium, assembly GCA_031431435.1. Taxonomy (GTDB): domain Bacteria; phylum Pseudomonadota; class Gammaproteobacteria; order Burkholderiales; family Usitatibacteraceae; genus UKL13-2. Next base: position 3,372 of record JANPDI010000123.1, on the reverse strand, counting down.
ACGGTTTTGGAGCCGGGCGCAAGTGAAGATTTCACCCATGGTTTGCGCGTGAGGCCAGCCCGATTTGCGTTGCGCGCCAACAAACCCGCGGCAATCACGTTGCGCGGATTGGAGGTATTGGTGCAGCTGGTAATCGCCGCAATGATGACCGCGCCATCGGGCATTTTGCCGGGCACCTCTTGCCATTCGTGGGCAATGCCTTTGCTGGCCAGATCGGTTGTCGCCACGCGGGCGTGTGGATTCGACGGACCCGCCATGTTGCGCACCACCGTCAACAGATCAAACGACAACAGGCGTTCGTACACAACATCCTTGAGCGCATTTGCGTCTGCGCCGGCCCAAAGCCCCGCCACCCGCGCGTAGGTTTCGACCAGCCTAACCTGTGCATCGTCACGACCCGTCAACTTCAGGTAGTTGATGGTTTGTGAATCGATGGAAAACATTGCCGCCGTTGCACCGTATTCGGGTGCCATATTGGAAATCGTCGCACGATCACCCAGCGTAAGTGCCGCCGCGCCGGCACCATAAAATTCAAGGTATGCACCGACCACTTTTGATTTACGCAAAAATTCGGTCATCGCCAATACCACGTCGGTTGCCGTGATGCCTGGTTGCGGGCGGCCTGATAGTTCAACGCCGACAATTTCCGGCAGTCGCATCCACGAGGCGCGACCGAGCATCACATTTTCCGCCTCCAGCCCGCCGACACCAATGGCGATCACCCCAAGGGCGTCGACGTGTGGTGTGTGACTGTCGGTGCCGATACAGGTATCGGGAAATGCGACACCGTTCTGCGCCTGGATGACCGGTGACATTTTTTCCAGATTAATCTGGTGCATGATGCCGTTGCCGGCGGGAATCACATCGACGTTGTGAAAGGCGTTTTTTGTCCAATCGATAAAATGAAAACGATCCTCGTTACGGCGGTCTTCAATGGCGCGATTTTTTTCGAAGGCCTGCGGATCAAAGCCGCCGCACTCCACCGCAAGCGAGTGGTCGACAATGAGCTGTACGGGTACAACGGGGTTGACCTTGGCCGGATCGCCACCCTGATCGGCAATCGCATCGCGCAACCCCGCCAGATCCACCAGTGCAGTCTGACCGAGGATGTCATGGCAAACCACCCGCGCCGGGAACCAGGGGAAATCGAGGTCACGCCTGCGCTCGATGATTTGTGTCAGCGAAGCAGCCAGTGCCGCCGGGTCACACCGCCGCACCAGGTTTTCCGCAAACACGCGCGACGTGTACGGCAGTTGGTCGTAGGCGCCGGGTTGGATGGCGTCAACGGCGGCGCGCGCATCAAAATAATCGAGGGCGGTGCCGGGCAGTGGCTTGCGATATTGCGTGTTCATGGGATTCCAATTCTGCTGCAAGGGTTAACGGGCAATCACACCCGTTTGGCGATCGGGACAAATTGCAAATCGTCCGGCCCGATGTAATTCGCGCTGGGCCGGATGATCTTATTGTCGATACGCTGCTCGATCACGTGTGCCGCCCAGCCAGAGGTGCGGCTGATAATAAAGAGTGGCGTAAACATTGACGTCGGCACACCCATCATGTGGTAACTCACTGCGCTGAACCAATCGAGGTTCGGGAACATTTTCTTTTCCCGCATCATCACCGCTTCCAACCGGTCTGCAATGTTGTAGAGCTTCATATTGCCCTGGGCCTTGGCGAGTCCCTCCGCAATACGTTTGATGACGACGTTTCTCGGGTCAGAGATGGTGTAGACCGGATGTCCAAACCCGATGATGACTTGTTTCTCCGCGACACGTTTCACGATATCGGCTTCCGCTTCGTCCGGATCGTTGTAGCGCGATTGAATTTCGAACGCGACTTCATTTGCACCACCATGCTTGGGGCCGCGTAGCGCGCCGATCGCACCGGTGATTGCAGAATACATATCGGAGCCGGTGCCGGCAATGACACGGGCGGTAAACGTCGAGGCATTAAACTCGTGTTCGGCATAGAGATTCAGCGAGACGTGCATGGCCTTGACCCACGCATCAGATGGCGGCTTGCCGTGCAATAGGTGCAAAAAATGGCCGCCGATTGAGTCGTCATCGGTTTCAACGTCGATGCGTTTGCCGTTGACCGCGAAGTGATACCAGTACAACAGCATCGAGCCAAACGAGGCCATCAGGCGATCGGCAATGTCTTTTGCCCCCGCCAGGCTGTGGTCGTCTTTTTCCGGCAGATTGCAGCCGAGTGCGGAACAGCCGGTACGCAGGACATCCATTGGATGCGCCGAAGACGGCAGCGATTCAAGTGCGTCCTGCACAGCAAACGGAATCCCGCGTAACGACTTCAGCTTGGCCTTGTACGATTTCAGTTCAATCGCGGTTGGTAGTTTGCCGTGGACAAGTAGGTGTGCAATTTCTTCGAACTCGCATTGCTCGGCCATGTCGAGAATGTCGTAACCGCGGTAATGCAGGTCGTTGCCGGTGAGGCCAACCGTGCAAAGCGCCGTGTTACCGGCAACCACACCGGATAGGGCGACGGATTTCTTAACCTTGGGTCCCGCAGGCGCGGTGTTTGTAGCGTCCGACATTGTTTCTCCTCACAGTTTTTGCATCAATTCAATTCGATTGCCAAACGGATCCCAAATGGATCCGCGATGGAAACCAGAAGGTCCTTTATCCATGCGGGTCTTCAGGCCATTTTGCCCCGCGATGTCCATCAATACTTGAAAGTTGTCCACGCGCAAAGCGGGATGCGCATTTTCGGCTGCGGCAAAAACATCCTCTTCGCCCAGATGCAGATTTACCGCACCCTGAACCAACCATGCGCCGGTTTGCCGCATGTCGGCGGGTTTTGGCACGCGTTCAAAACCAAGCACGTCAATATAAAAAGCGAGCGCACGATCAAGCTGCCCCGACGGGATGGAAACCTGCACATGATCATACGCCAGGATCATTGGGTTGATCCGCTTTGCAGCTGCCATTGTGTTTGGGAAATCCGGTGCAGCAGATGCCGCTTCAGCGGCCAATCGTTTGGCACCCGCGGATGATCAAAGTCGCCGCTTTCATCACGAACCATACCCAGGCGATCCATCACGTTGTGTGAGGGGATATTGGTGGCGACCGACATGGCCACGACCTCTGGCAGCTTGAGGTGGGTAAATGCAAAATCGAGCGCCGCCGCGGCACCCTCGGTGGCGTAGCCCTTGTGCCAGGCCCCGCGTGCCAGCCGCCAACCGACCTCCACCGCCGGCATCCATGGCGCTTCAAATCCGGGCAAATTCAGGCCGACAAAACCGGCAAAGGGATGCACATTCGGGATCTCAATCGCCCACATGCCCCATCCGCGTTGTTGAATGCCGCTGCGAATCCGCGACATTTCACCCGCCGCCTCGTCAACAGTCAGCACCTT
>JANPDI010000122.1:0-8643 GCA_031431435.1 Burkholderiales bacterium | reverse complement strand
TCGCCTGTCTTCCATCGCTCCCACATCAGCGCCTTCTGGCTTTCCGTGTAGTACGTCCGTGTCCGATACTTCATTTGCAACACTCCTTCCGCTCATGCAGAATCTGAGATGTTGCACTGACCGGTTGAATCCACCGTCAAGAGTACTGGAGCATAACGCTTAAAGACCGCTTTGTAGAAATCGGATCAATACCGTTGTGCTCGGCGACCGGCCGCTCCCGTTTAGGTTTATACGACGCCCTCCCGTAGTGCGCGCTCCAATGGTAGCGCGATCGCATCAAAGGGCGGGCGTCGTATAAACCTAAGCGAAAGCAGCCGGCCGCCAATACCCGGTTCCGAGAAGCCTGGTGGTCAGCACTAGGGCTGCAGGCTTTACGCACAGACTCGCAAAAAGAATCGCAATACCAATCTGAGCACAGGACCAACAAGCTGCAGAAGCAAGCAAAGCGCTACAGTGAAGGAAGCACCCAACGGCTTAGCGGCAGGCGGGGTCAAACGTGATCGGTGAGATGTACCGACAAACCACATTGGTTGACGCTACGTCAACGCGGTCCATTGCCTATTCAAGCGCACTAAGAATATGCTCTGAAATCAATTTGTCTGTGATCTGATGTGGATTTCGCGCGCCATAGTTGGTCGTCGTCACCAAGGCAACCATGTCTAAACCAGGAAAAACCACTACCTTGTTACCACCCGAACCAGCCATTTGATATGACTGATGGGTCACCCCTTTTGCACTGTACGGGTACAACCAGAGTAAATAACCATAACTGCGTTGTTCATCTACCTGAGCTTGCGGCGAGACTGATGCTTTTATCCATGTGGCAGGTAATACCTGTTGTCCACGCCATGTGCCTCCGTTAGCCAATAACTGACCAAGCTTCAGAAGATCACGGCTGCGCAAGCCTAAACCACCACCGCCTTGCGCCAAACCCAAGGGCGAAAATTGCCATTCGGTCTTCGTGATACCCAACGGTGCAAATAGAGTTTTCTGCGCAAAGTCCTGCAGCGGCATTTTGGTCGCGTTCTGCACGACTGCACCCAGGGTCGTTGAACCAGCCGTACAGTAACTGAACGAGCGACCATAAGGCGATGCTGAAGGTTTTGGAATCCAGGCTGGAAAGCCTTTGATCGGCAAGTCCAAATAGAACTTCACCCAATCTTCAATCAGGTACATGCGCTCTTCATTGCCGCGAGAGAACTGGTTTTGATCGTCACATTCCATCATGGAACTCATAGTCAACAAATCTTCGACGGTGATTCTGGCCTTTCTTGAATCAGGATTCTCTAGTGGTGTGCTGCGCTTAAGGTAACCTAGGATAGGCGTCGTCAGAGACAAATACCCACGATCTATCGCCGCCCCGGCTAACATGCCAGTGACCGTCTTCGTCGCAGACCGTGTATTGCGCAATCCCTCAACGCCGTCGGAATCATAATAAGACTCATAAACGAGCTGCCCTCGTCGGGCAATTAATACACTCGTGATCTGCTGAAACTTTCCCGCCTTGATCGCTTCATCCATCGCTGCCAGTTTTACTGAATCCATTTTCTGCGTAGCGGGCGTTTCTTTCACCCAATCATTCTTGTCGTTTTGGGGATTGGCAAATGCATAACTGTTAAGCAGCATCGTGCAGATCAAAAACCCCAGGGCATGTTTGCGATTCATATCAAAACTCCATTGGCCAAGTCGTTAAGTCATTCAGTTGAATAAGCCAAATTTTGAACGATGGGTTGAATTGAGTCTTGGATATTTGAAACTACCTTTTAAACCACTCAGTTTCGTGAAACTCGTTGGCGTCAAACCCCACTGCTGTAAGAATGCTCGATTCAGATGACTTTGATCACAGAACCCACAGTTCAAAGCAATATCAGACAAGGTTTGATCGCTAGTCATCATCAGTTGCGTGGCACGTTCAACACGACGTCGCCTTAAATCGTCGCCAGGTGTGCAACCCAGATGCCGTAGATATTGGCGTGCCAAATAGACCCGGTGTACGCCGATGGCATTCGCGATATCGGCAATCCCCAAGTCCTCATTCGATAAATCTGCAATCATTTCCTGCGCGCGTTGCAGCCACGGCGGAGGATTGGGCGACCAATGAGTTTTCGCGTTCAACCTGCATAAAACACTCAAAGTAAGAACTTCCAAATCGAGCTTAACTGCGTCGCCAGAAGCTGCCGCTTTGAGCAGTTCAAATGCGTGCTTAATAACCAAAGGATCATGATGGCGTAGCGCAAAATCAGGCAGCTTTATCTGTTCAATTAACTCGCGCGAATCATCCTCGTCGAAACAAATCGCAAAAAACCAGCCTCCCTCATCTGCAAAGCGATCACGGTGTACCACATTCGGCGGGTTGTATACAAGCACAGGCCCTTCGCGCTGAACCCCCGCCGCTGAGGTCACATAACGTCCACGCGTCGCCAATACGACATGCGCACTAGAGTGACTATGTTCTTTCACTTCATGCCCAAGCACAGTGGCATGCAAATGGCTCAGATGGATACTCGGAAGACGACGTTCAAATGCATTCGTGCCGTAATACTTTCCTGAAGGAAATTTGTCTATCATTCTTGAGACCTCAATGACCACGGAAACACATTCATTCAATGTGTGAACGAAAGACGCGATCTTACAGACAAGCGCGAAAGCATTCCATCACAATCAGATCAAACGGCAAATCAGCTGGTTAGGCTGCGTAATTTCGGACTGAAGCAGAATTGGGCCGCTCAATTTGCTCCCCTCACTGATCCGCACTCCGCCGCACTCACTTCAAAACATTGGCCCACGTATCGTGAGCCAATGACCGGTCAGGAGGAGGCAAATCACAAACCGCTGCTACCGCTTTGGGCCTGATGCTGGTGCCCAGCAAAAAAGCACGAGGTTTTAGTCCTTCGGCTCCTATGGGCCTGGTTCGGGTCGTTCACTTGGCACGTATGTAAGTCAAGAATGTCGCCAAGAGCAGCGCCAAGAACGAGCACAGCATTGCAGCAACGGGAACAATCCCGTCCATTGATTGCATATTCGGAATTCCAGATCGAGCGAGAAAACCAAATGATACGGTCATTTCATGCCGCCAGTTGGACGAGTTCGAAAGCTATGTTGCAGCGGCGTCACCTTCATGCGCCTCTGAACACCAGTGAACACCAGGGGTCAGGGTGAGCTAACCCGCCTTTGACGGACATTTTTAATAGTAGACAATACTATTCCGCATCCAAACGAATGTCGGCTTTTGGGAAATGTGTCTGTCCTCTTTGGGTCAGCTTGGACTTCCGTCACCAACCAAACGTCACCTGCATCCACGGCCAGATCGTCGACAGAAACCACGTCCACCCGCCTGCGACCAACAAATAGCGAAACAATTTGCCGACGGCAAACAGTGCCATACACGCCCAGAAGTTGAAGCGCATCCAACCGGCAGCAACACACAGCGCGTCGCCGAACAGCGGCACCCAGCTGAACAGCAGTGACCACAGGCCGTATTTCTTCAGCCATTCGATGGCTTTGCCTTCGGCTTTGTTGGGAAACAAACGTCCCAACCAATATGACGTGACACCGCCACACGTGTTACCGATGGTGGCAACGGCAATCGCGCTCCACAATAGTTCGGGATATTTGGTGAGCAAACCCACCAAAACGATTTCCGACGAGCCTGGCAGCAGCGTGGCGGAAATGAAGGCGGATGCAAACAGGCCCCAGAGGCCGGATTCGGGAGAGAACTCAAACATGTTGTTATCGTTTTAGGTTAGGCCAAAGGGTTGATCAAAAGACTTGCGCGGGTTCAGAACGCACCGTGTGCGAAGAGTTCAATACGCACTTTACGTGAACAACGCTAAGCACTTCGACAAACTGTTGTTGTCCCAGCGACGGATGGGGCTGAGGTCAATGTCACGCATTGGTATCACGGTGGGCTGGTGGACTGGATTCCTGCCCCACCTTTAACCACGCTGGGGCAGGCTCTACGCAGGAATGACGGCCGCTTTATTAAAATGAGAAATCACCAGAAATGAGACGTGTTTATTGACGGGCGCTTCCAGCTATTTTTGCTTGGAAATGCCCACCAATAGGCGAGTTTGTTGTTGCGGTTGCTGGTTTGGCAGCGGCTGTTGTCGCGGTGCCCGGCGTTGCGCGCTAACCGCGGTTTTTGAGATGCGTGGTGATCTCGTCGAGCTTGGCATCGATACGCTGCAACACGGCGAGAGTTGAATCCTGCGTCGCTGCCGCCGCCGCATTACCACTACCGTGCTGCTTCAGGTAATCACGCGCGGCCAGGATTTGGTTGCGGAACTCCTGCGCACCAATCACGCCGGTGAGTTCCATATTTGCCGCGGCATTGTGGCTGGAGCCGGCCGTTTCAAATTTGAGTGTGCTCAAGTTGAAGTGTTTGAGGATCGGCCCTTCGATAAACGTCACATCCTGAATGTTTTCCAGCGGAATGGTTTTTTCCACCTGCACCAGAATGCCTTTGCGAAAGCGGATGGATTTGTCCGACAGCTCGCAATCGAGCCGTTCAAAATAGTGGCGCGCCCACCATTGCCCGAGACCGAGAAACCAGATGAGCGCGATGGGAATACCGATGATCGTTGACACCATGGTCAGACCAATGGTGACAACCAGGTAAGGACGAATGAGGGGATTAAACGCCGCGCGCGCGGAGGGCAAAGAGGAGAGGGCGGGTGTGGTCATCTGACGAGTCTACCTTGATGGTGGTCAATCAATCCTAATCTTCAAAAAACAATGGCTTCGCATTTGCACGCGAAGCCATTGTTGTTGTTGCTGTGTGGCTAAACGATATGCCGATATGCATCAGAGCTAGAAATTCGCCTTGAATTGTGCGCCCCAGAAACGTGGCTCGTTGATAAAGCCGGTCAGATTGTTGAAGTCGATACCGCCGACCACACGAATCTGATTGGTAATGTTGCGGCCATAAACGGCGGCTTCATATTTGCCATCCGCCCATTTGTAGCCCAGACGCAGGCCGCCTTCGGTGAGTGCCTTGCCGGTATATTCCTTGGCTTCATACAGGAAGAAATTAATCTTCGAGCGATAGGACCAGTCGGTATAAACAAAAAACTCGCCACCGGCCATCGGGATCGAATACTTCAGGGTTATGTTGGCCACATACTTCGGTGCCTGTGGCAACGGGTTGCCATCGATCGAGACAATCGCCGGGCTAAAGCCTGCAGCCGGCACCACAACACGATTGGTGAATGTACAACCGGAGCCGCAGACTTGCGTGCGCAAATTGGCGTCCTTGATCTTGGTGTCGTTGATACTGCCATTCAGGGTCAGCAACAAGTTGTCCGCAAGATAGGCTTCAAAATCAATCTCAGCGCCGCTGCCTTCGGTTTTGGCGGCATTGATCAAGCGGTTGAAGTTGGCTGCGCCACCGACGGCGGTGAGTTGCTGGTCCTTGACCGTGTAGCTGAACAGGTTTGCCGAGAGGCGGCCACGTTTTTCAAACAGATCGGTCTTGATACCAGCTTCGATCGAGGTCACTTTTTCTGAGTTGGCAACCGATAACGCATCACCAAACAATAACCGGCCCTGAATCGACGGCGCGCGGAATCCCTTGGCGACACGGCCGTAGAAATTGGTTTCCTTGCTCACCGTGTAGGTGCCGGATACATCCCAGCTCACGTCTGAGGCCGAGGTTTTGGTGGTGAGGCGACCGATAAACGGCGGTGAAAATGGCGGTGCCGTCACCCGGTTGGCGACAAAGTCCTTTTTGTCGTTGGTGTAACGCATGCCGGTGCGCATATTGAAGTCGTTGGTGACGTCAAACGTAATCGAGCCGAACAATGCGTAGGCCTTGTTGTTCTGCGTTTGGTTGGCGTAACCGTTTTGCGGGTTGCCCGGTGCCAACGATGAATAGTTGAAGCTGTCGATATCCAGATCTTCTTTGAAGTAATACGCGCCAACCAACCACTTGAGACCTTTGGACGCATTCGACTCCAAACGGAATTCTTGCGTGAATTGTTTATGTTTCGGCAGACCGTCGGCTGACTCGGCGTCGAACGGGATAAAGCCCGGGCCGCTGGATGGCAGGAAGAACGCGCCAAAGCCGCCGTCAATATCACCACGTGATAACGATTTAACGGTTTCATAGCCGGTGATCGAATTCAAGGTGGTGGTACCCAGATGCCACTTCATGCGAACACTGCCGCCGGTGGTCTTGACGTCCTGACTGTTGATGCCATCCTGAGACACTTTTTCAGGATCAAATCCCGCCACCAGTTCGTTGCCACCACCGCGGATGATATTGGCGCGGAATACACGCGCCGAGCCATTCAGGTCACGATTGTGCACATTAAACAGCGCTTCAAAATTGGCATCCGGCTTGTACAGGGCCTGCAGACGAAACGCGTTATCGCGATAGCCTTCCAGCTCTTGTGTCGGGCCGCGTGAATTTTGGTTTTTAACCCAGTCGCCCCGGGTTTGTGATTGCAACGACAAACGCACCGCAAACTCTTTATTCATCGGTACGTTTAATGCGCCTTCGAGGTTCACCGTGCTGTAGGTGCCGACGCCAAGATTCACATAGGCTTCCTGGTTAAAGCGTGGCTTGGCCGATTCAAACTTGACCACACCAGCCGGTGAGTTGCGACCAAACAGCGTTCCCTGTGGGCCGCGTAAAACTTCGATTTGGTCCAGGTCAAACAACGGGAAGCCTTTGAGAATCGGATTTTCTTGCACCACGTCGTCATAGACCAGTGACACGGGCTGCGAGGCGTTGATATCAAAGTCACCGTTACCCAGGCCGCGAATGTAGAAACGCGGAAATGCGCGACCAAACGACGATTCAATGTTCAAGCTTGGCACACGCCCGGCAAGCATACGGATATCCTGCCCGCCTGAATTGATGATGTCGAGTTTTTCACCACGCACCGCTGAAATCGACGACGGCACATCCTTGATATTTTCCGCACGACGCTCGGCGGTGACGGTAATCACTTCGAGCTTGCCGGCTTCCGCTTTTTCAGCAGGTTTTTCCTGTGCGGTTGCGACGTTGATCGATAGCCCCGCGATTGCCGCAGCGATCGAGAGGCACAGGGTTGATTGACGGGGGGCGAAAGCTGACGCTTGAAAGGACGATTGCATGTTATGGCTCCTGATGTTGTATTTGGATCGTCTGTTTGCAGGATTGAGAGCAGAACGTTTTGGTGTTGACGCGGCATGATTCTTTGTTGAAGCCCGATGTCATGCCTGCTCATCACATCTGCGCAAAAGTTTACTGGGGATTTTGTTTTCGTCACGTGAAATAAGACAAAAATGACACGACTGTTGCAAGAGTGCGAAAATTGCCGCCATACTGGTTTGTGACAGTTCTTCAAATTTCGCATTACGTATCAGTGCTAGTAAATTGAAACAAAAGGAAAAACATGAACACACCGGCAATGCACCCTTGGAATCAATCGATCTTGCGCAGGCGCAATCATGGAAATGTTTTCCGCGCGGTCTTGGTGTGCGGGCTGACGCTTTGCGCATTTGCTGCAAACGCGGCCGACGTAACAAAAGCCACCGCGGTCGCACCATATAAAAGTTACAGCGAAATTATTGCAACCGCGGCCGCGTCTGATTGGCGGACACCCGCGCCGGAGAATATTGTTTATCTGGATTTGGCCAGCGGCCGGGTGGTGCTTGAGTTGGCACCGCACGTTGCGCCGAATCATGTGGCAAATATCCGCGCCTTCATCCGCGACGGCTATTTCGACGGGTTGGCGATTATTCGCTCACAAGACAACTACGTGGTGCAATGGGGTGAAGTGGATGAAAAGAATCCGCGACCCATGAAGAACGGCAAGCCAAAATTGCCACCGGAATTTACCCGCTCGCTGGACAAAAACGCATTCAGTACATTCGCATTTGACCGCCTGCCGGATGTCGATGGCTACGCGCCGCAGGTTGGTTTTGCCAGCGGCTTTTATGCGGGCCGCGATCCCAACACGTCGCAAGTCTGGCTGGCACATTGTTATGGCGCGCTGGGCGTCGGTCGCGGCAATGCGCTCGATTCCGGCAGTGGCGCGTCACTCTATGTGGTCACCGGCCACGCGCCGCGTCACCTGGATAAAAACATCACGCTGGTGGGTCGGGTATTGCAAGGCATGTCGTTATTATCGAGCTTGCCACGCGGAACAAAAGCGCTCGGGTTTTATGAAAAGCCAAGTGAATTTGTGCCGATCAAATCGATCCGGCTCGCGGCCGATGTGCCGGCTGCTGATCGGACCAACCTGGAAGTGATTCGCACCGACACACCACTGTTTCAGTCGGCGGTGGCGGCGCTGCGCAACCGCGGTGGCGATTGGTTCAAAGTACCCGCGGGGCATGTCGAGCTATGCAACGTGCCGATTGCGGTGCGGGCAAAGCCCTAATGTCTCGCGGGAAGTTTGTCGGGCGCTGATCTTGTTGGTGGTGGGGTTTCAAGCAAATGACTGGCGCGCGGGAACCCTAACTTCTGACCCAAAGCGGTCCTACGATTTTCCCGAAAGCGGCGGTTTAACGCCTGAATTAAGCCGAGCTGCGAAGCGGCTTCGGCTTGAATGAATTGTTAGGCCGCACTGGTACGAGGGAGACGAATCTCCATGAATCGTGCAAGCGGTCTGAGAGTATCGGAAACAGGGTAGTAGGGCTCGACATCCTGAAAAC
>JANPDI010000121.1:0-6884 GCA_031431435.1 Burkholderiales bacterium | reverse complement strand
TATTTGACGCGCGCTGCCGCGCCTGCTGGTTCACGGTGGCCTTGATCGCGCTGATCATTTTGAGCTTTAGGAGTTTGAATCTCGACTGGGGTGCATTTTTTTCGCGCGAAGCCGCGGCAAGCATGGCTTCGTTTGTTGGGGAATTTTTCCCGCCTGACGTATCGCTGCCGTTTCTGGCCAAGCTATGGGTCGGTGTCATCGAAACGTTTTCCATGTCACTGCTAGGCACGGTCATGGCGATGGTGATGGGGATTGCAATCGCGCTACCAGCGAGCGCCGTCCACCGACCCGAGGAAAATGCCGGTGGACTCGCATGGGTGCGGCAACCAACACGTTTGTTGCTGAACGTGCTCCGATCAATTCCCGAATTGGTTTGGGCGGCGCTGTTGTTGATATCAGCTGGGCTTGGCCCTTTTGCCGGCACACTTGCGCTGGCATTTCACACTACCGGCGTATTGGGAAGACTGTTTGCCGAGGCGATTGAAAATGCCCCGCCCGGCCCGGCGTTTGCCTTGCGCGCACAAGGTGTATCAAACACCCGCATATTTTTCTACGCGACCCTGCCACAGGTGTTGCCGCAAATCATGTCCTACACCCTGTATCGCTGGGAAAACAATATCCGCGCCGCCGCCGTACTGGGTGTTGTTGGTGCCGGCGGATTGGGGCAACTGCTTTCGTTCCATATGGGTTTGTTTCATATGAATAAGACCGCGACGATTTTGATTGCCATGATTAGCTTGGTCGCACTGGTTGATTTTGCAAGCTACGTTCTGCGACGAATGATGTCGCGGTAGGGATTTGCCGCCAAATCAATCAACAATATGGGCGGGCGTTTCCAACGCCTTTTGGCTGAAGATGCGCATGGCAAAAGCGCTTTCAAATTTGAATTGGCGCGGCGGCCTGCGGCATCGCCGGCACCTTTCGACTCCCGCACGCGAGCCAAACTATTGGCTCGCTCTTCTCCGCCAATAAAAAAGCCCCTCGCGGGGCTTATTTATTGGCGGAGAAGGCGGGATTCGAACCCGCGGTAGGCTATGAACCTACGCACGCTTTCCAGGCGTGTGACTTAAACCACTCATCCACCTCTCCTAATCCAGCTGGAAACAACATGGCGCCGAATGTCTGACCGGCAACCAAGCACGCATTTTAGCCTACCGTCCGTACACCCGCCAAATCTACTTTTTCGCCAGGATCAGCCAGCGGAAACCAAACAGCTGCTTGAAGAACAGTCCGGCCAAGATAAGCACCATGCCAATATGCACCGGCGTCAGCCCGATCCATGCTGGTATCCGCCCCTGCGCGGTCAGCCCCTGAAAGATCGACAGCGTGTTGTAGTAAAGGAAAAACACAATCACCGCAAACACGCCGTTCCAAGATGTGCCGGAACGCGGATTAACAAACGAAAGCGGGATCGCCATCAACGCCAGAATCAGCGCCGCCACCGGCAGCGCAAGGCGCCAATGTAACTCGGCAAGGCGTTCCGGCGTGGGCTCGCGCAGTAATGCCAGGGTTGAAAGCTGCTTGCTGTTCGGCGCTTCGATGCCGATTTCCTTGCTTTCAATACGCAATTTTTGCGTGGTGAAGTCAATGATTCGAAAATCCAGCGCCCCCGGGGTGCCCTCGTAGCGCCGGCCATTCGACAACACCAGGAACTTGTCACCGTTTGGCGTGACTTCGGTGGCACCTTTTTCCGCCACCACCACACCAAAACGGTTGTTCTGGTTGTATTGCACAAAGACGTTGTTGATGGCAGTAGCGTCGGTTGAGGTGTTATCAACAAAAAACACCCGGTTGGAGCCACGCGCTTCAATAAAACTACCCGGCGCGATGCGCGAAACGTCGTCCTTGTTGCGCAAAATTCGCTGATATTCGGCGCTTTCGCGAAATGCCCACGGCGTTAACACCGTGCTGAGCAACGTCGTGACCAACACAACGGGCACACCAAAATTGAGTACCGGCTTGACCCACGCCACAATCGACAAGCCGGAGGAAAACCAGACCGCCATTTCACTCTCGCGGTAGCTGCGTGAAAGTGCCACCAGCACGGACACAAACAAACCCAGCGCCAGCACCACCGGCAAATAGGCGAGTAACGCAAAGCCGATCAGCGCAAGCACCGCCTCCGGTTCGACCGACCCCGATGCCGCGCGGCCTAGGTAAGTAATCAGTTGGTGCGTGACGATGATGGCGATCAAGACACTCACGACGCCAAGGCTGATCGAGGTGAATTCGCGCGTCAGGCTGCGTTCAAAGATTTGCACGGAATGTGACCAGCCTCATTTGTTGTTCTGGCAATCGGCGCGCCCAGTGGCGACCGCGGACGCTTTGTTAATTCTTCGTGCCGAAGTATTGCATATTTGCCCCCGTTTCCTCTCGCTGCCGCCGCCACCAATGCTGCGAACGCGCATCTTTTAGGTTCTTATTGTCATCAATCGAACCATTCTGAACATCGTATTGACCAACAAAAGACTGTTTGACCGCAACCGGTTGCCCAGACCCTTCAGCCACCTTATCGACTGTTTGCCGTCAACGAGATGCCGGCCTAAACCGGATGATGGATGACAAGTTTTGACGCAGGGTGTCGCAACAGGCGATAATTTCCGTTTACGGCCGCGTTTGAACCGATCCTGCCAACCTACGGCAGGCTTGGGCGAGGCACCCCCGAATTCATCTGGAGAAGACTATGCAATTCAGCATCACCACCGGCGACCTCTCGAAACACAAGACTGACTGCGTCATGGTCGGCATCTGGGAATCAAAAAAACTCGCCTTCGCCGCGATAGCGCTGGACAAATCTTCAAAGGGCGCCATTGCCGCCGCCGCCGCATCGGGCGATATTTCCGGAAAAGTTGGCAGCACCCTGATATTGCACAAATTGGATGGCGTTGCCGCCAAGCGCGTATTGCTCGTCGGTCTGGGTGATGAAGCCAAATATGGCGCACACAGTTTTTGCAAAGCAATCATTGCCGCATTCAAGTCGCTCAAATCAACCGCCGTCACCGACGTCACGCTGCCGCTCGATGTCAAACTGACCAAAGATCTGGCCCACAAAGTCGAGCAGGCGGTGATTGCCGCCATTGACGGTGCGTATCGTTACACCGCGACCAAGAAATCGGATACCAAAACGGTTGGTAAAGCATTGACGTTCCACCTCAACGGCAAGGCCGATGACAGCGCGATCAAAGCTGCCATCAAAACCGGTGAAGCCATTGGCGAAGCCATGCAATTGACCAAGGAATTGGGCAATCTTCCACCAAATATCGCCACACCGGCGTATCTGGCCATCACCGCCAAGAAGCTCGCCAAAGATTACAAGTTCAAGTGCACTGTGCTCGAGAAAAAGGACATGGAAAAGCTTGGCATGAATACGCTGCTGTCGGTTTCCAAAGGTTCATACCTGCCGCCAAAATTTATCGTGCTCGAACACAATGGCGGCAAAAAAGGTCAAAAGCCGGTGGTGCTGGTCGGCAAGGGTATTACCTTCGACACCGGCGGCATTTCAATCAAGCCGTCTGCCGAAATGGACGAAATGAAATATGACATGGGTGGTGCGGGCGCAATGTTGGGCACCATGAAAATGGTCGGCATGATGAAATTGCCGTTGAACGTCGTCATGCTGGTACCGACCTGCGAAAACATGCCGGGCGGCAACGCCACGCGCCCGGGCGATGTGGTTACCTCCATGTCCGGCCAAACGGTTGAAATCCTCAATACCGACGCCGAAGGCCGCCTGATTTTGTGTGATGCCCTCACCTACGCAGAACGCTTCAAGCCCGATACCGTTGTGGATGCCGCAACCCTGACCGGCGCCATGGTGATCGCCTTGGGTCACGTCACGTCCGGCATTTTTGCCAACGATGACCAACTCGGCGCCGAATTGGTTGCCGCCGGCAATGCCGCCCACGACAAGGCCTGGTTGCTGCCGATGGGCGACGAGTACGACGAACAATTGAAGTCTAACTTTGCGGATATTCCAAATATCAGCGGTGGCCGCGCCGGTGGCGCGATTACCGCCGCGTGTTTTCTCGGCCGGTTTACCAAGTCATACAAATGGGCGCATATGGATATCGCCGGTACCGCGTGGAACTCGGGTAAAGACAAGGGTGCGACCGGCAGACCGGTTCCGCTTCTGTCAAAATTCCTGATGAAACGCGCCGGCCTTTAAGGCAAAAAGGCAAATTCACCGTGGATGACGACGCACAGCAGCGTCGGCATCTGCGGCACCGCTTAACCTGCTGACGGATCGCAATGACTGAGGTAAAGTTTTTTTTCAACGTCGACAACAAACTTTCGTTTGGTTGCAAGTTGGCCAAAAAAGCCATTGATGGCGGCAAACGCCTGATTGTGTATGCCCCCGACGATGCGACGGCCAACGAATTCGACCGGCTACTGTGGACGTTTTCGCAACTCTCGTTTGTGCCCCATGTGCGCGCCGACCATGCACTGGCAGCCGAAACACCAGTGGTAATTGCCAATGCAGAATCAAAATTGCCCCACCACGATGCGTTGCTAAATCTTGGGGATGAACCACCGCCCTATTTCACCCGCTTTGAATTTTTACGGGAAGTTGTTTCAACCGACGACAACGATCGTGCCAAGGCGCGCGAACGATTAAAATTTTATAAATCGCGGGGGTTTGAAATTCAGAATCTTGATATGGCGGCGGGCAAATAATGGATCACGACAAAGAAACCGCCGATCGGCTGGCCAGCAAAGTCGATGCCTTGGTCGGCAAGCGCAGCTTTGAAGCCGACGACCGCAACATCCCCGTCCTGACCGATCTGGTTGGTGCGCCCGAGTGGACGCCAGACGCTGGCAACCCAGCCGTTGTCCCGTCAGCGGCGATCGCAGCGACAGTGGCGAAAGCCAAACCGGATGTGCTCACACAGCTCACAGACAACGAGATTGACCAACTGTCGCAGGATATTTTTACCCGCGTCTCGCAACGTATTGACGCCGAACTCGCCACCAGTCTCGAAGCACGGTTGAGCGAGCAATTTCAAACCCAGCTCAATGCCACCGTCGGCCACGTATTGGCAGACATGAAGCAGAGCATTGCCAACGAAATTGGCGACGCGGTCAACGCCGCACTTGCCGACCGCCTGCGCGGCACTACCGGTGTCAACGCCGGCGACAAATAGGTTTTTGTTTCCCACCCAGTCTCAACGGTCCGCAACATCATGCGGACGGAAAATTCCATGAACGACGCAACCGCTTCAGCCACCCCCACCGCAAGTGACCTCGCCAAAGCTTTTGATCCAAAAGCGATTGAGGCCCGCTGGTATCCCGAATGGGAGGCCGCCGGACATTTCAAACACAGCGGTGGCGACGACAAAACCGCCTATTCAATCCAGCTCCCGCCGCCCAATGTGACCGGCACGTTGCATATGGGCCATGCGTTTCAACAAACGCTGATGGATTCGCTGATTCGTTATCACCGCATGCACGGCGACAACACCAATTGGATTGTCGGCACCGATCACGCCGGTATCGCCACGCAGATCGTGGTTGAGCGGCAGCTGCAGGCCGAAGGCAAATCACGCCACGAATTGGGCCGCGAGAACTTCTTGAAGCGGGTGTGGGATTGGAAACATGAATCCGGCTCGACCATTACCCGCCAAATGCGCCGCCTCGGCGACTCCGCCAATTGGGACTACGCTGATACCGAAGGTGACAAGGCCGGCTACTTCACCATGGACGAGAAAATGTCGGCTGCCGTGGTGGAAGTGTTTGTGCGTTTGCATGAGCAAGGCCTCATTTATCGCGGTAAACGCTTGGTGAGCTGGGACCCGGTACTGGGCACGGCAGTCTCCGACCTGGAAGTGATCAGCCAGGAAGAAGATGGCAAGCTCTGGGAGATCCATTATCCGTTTGCCGATGGCCCCATCAATGGCCTAACAGGGCTCACCGTGGCGACCACGCGTCCTGAAACGATGTTGGGTGACGTTGCGGCGGCGGTGCATCCCGATGACGAGCGTTATCAGCATTTGGTCGGCAAGCAATTAATGTTGCCGCTATCAAATCGGCCGATTCCAATCATCGCTGATAGCTACGTCGATAAAGAATTTGGAACCGGTTGTGTGAAGATCACGCCGGCGCATGACGTCAATGACTATCAGATCGGGCTGCGACACAAACTCGAAACCATCAGTATTTTGACGCTCGATGCAAAGATCAATGACGCCGCACCAGTCACCTATCGCGGCCTTGATCGTTTTGAGGCGCGCAAAGTCGTATTAAAAGATCTCACAGCCCTCGGCGCATTGGTCTCTGAGAAAAAACACAAACTCAACGTGCCACGTTCTGATCGCACCAACACAATCATTGAGCCGATGTTGACGGATCAGTGGTTCGTGAAAATGGATGGGCTTTCTAAACGCGGCCTCGACGTTGTCGCATCAGGTCAGGTTAAGTTCTATCCGGACCATTGGGCTGCAACCTATAACCATTGGCTTAACAACATTCAAGACTGGTGCATCTCACGACAATTGTGGTGGGGACATCAGATACCCGCCTACTACGACGACGCCGGCAACGTGTACGTCGCACGAACACAAGCCGAAGCAGAAGCCAAAGCGGGTGGCAAGCCGGTCAAGCGCGATGCGGACGTATTGGACACTTGGTTTTCTTCAGCACTTGTTCCATTCACCACGCTCGGCTGGCCAAACGACGACGCTAAAACGCGCGCCGATATGCAGGCATTTTTACCGTCGAATGTATTGGTGACCGGCAACGACATCATTTTCTTCTGGGTCGCCAGAATGATCATGATGACGATGCATTTCACCGACA
Organism: Burkholderiales bacterium; assembly: GCA_031431435.1. GTDB lineage: Bacteria > Pseudomonadota > Gammaproteobacteria > Burkholderiales > Usitatibacteraceae > UKL13-2. The sequence goes on along the minus strand of JANPDI010000121.1, from coordinate 92 downwards.
AAGTACCATTCAAGGATGTCTACATCAACGCCATGGTGCGCGACGCCGAAGGCAACAAGATGTCGAAGTCCAAGGGCAACACCCTCGACCCG
>JANPDI010000120.1:0-13418 GCA_031431435.1 Burkholderiales bacterium | reverse complement strand
GGCATGGCCAATGTGCAAACCTATTGCGTGACCGATGGCAAGGGCTGGAGCAAAGTTGATCCGGCGCTTGCGCCGTTGACAACTTACCTCAACGTGCTGGGCATGCCGGGCATGACCGCGTATTTCGGCCTGTTGGAGTCAGGGCAGCCAAAGGCAGGTGAAACGGTCGTGGTGTCAGGGGCGGCGGGTGCGGTTGGTGCCACGGTGGGTCAGGTGGCCAAAATCAAGGGGTGTCGGGTTGTGGGCATCGCAGGTGGTGCGGAAAAGTGTCGTATCGCCGTCAAAGAGCTCGGTTTTGATGCGTGCATTGATTACAAAAACGAAGATGTTCGGATTGGCTTGAAGCGTGAGTGCCCCGATGGGATTGATGTTTACTTTGACAATGTCGGTGGCGACATTCTGGATATTGTGCTGACGCGCATCAATCTGCGTGCCCGGATCGTGATTTGTGGTGCCATTTCGCAATACAACAACACCACACCGGTCAAAGGGCCGGCCAATTACCTGTCGCTGCTGGTCAACCGCGCGCGGATGGAGGGAATCGTTGTTTTTGACTGGGCGCCGCGTTACAAAGAGGGCGCGCTGGCGATGGGCGCATGGCTCAAAGAAGGTAAGTTGGTTTCCAAAGAACACATCGAGGAGGGCATCGACCGCTTCCCCGAGGTGTTGATGAAGCTCTTCAAAGGGGAAAACTTCGGCAAGCTGGTATTGAAGGTCGCCTAACGGCGGGCCACTTCGGGCATTTTTGCTTCAAACAGCGCGCCGAATGGCGCGCTTTTGTTTTTTGCTGAAGCAAACCGAAACGTTGCCGGCCAACGGCCCATTCTAGAGGTGTCGTAACAGCGTATCGGACCAGCGCGTTCTAAACGCTTTCAGTCTTCTTGCGGCCCAGCAAGGCCCCGATCGAGCGAACTGCCGGGCGATGCGACGTGCCGGTATCGTTTGCGGATGCGGCAACGGTTTCGACGGTGATATCTTTTTTGGTCGGTTCGTAAGGCTTGCTGAAGTCAAAATGCGGATAACTCGGATGCGGTGTTTGTGGCGGTGAATCGTGGGTTGCTCTTGGGGTTAGCGGGCGCGAACGGCCGGAATCCTTGGCTTCACGCACGCGCCGCTGCTCGCTGCGTTGTTGGCGTTCGTCATCGGTCAATATGGGTGCGCCATGACTACGCGCCTGCTCCTGAACCGGGCCGCGTTCACGTGCATATTCACGCACAGGCTGCGATCGGGGTTGCGCTTCACCAGCCAAGAATGGCAATGGCAGGCGTGGAATTTCCCGCTTTAGCAGCTTTTCGATGGCCGTCAGATATTCCATTTCGTCCGCGCTGACCAGCGAAATTGCCTCACCCGGCGTGCCGGCGCGGCCGGTACGGCCGATCCGGTGGACGTAATCTTCTGGCGTGTTGGGAATTTCATAATTGATCACAAACGGCAGCTGGTCGATGTCGATACCGCGTGCTGCGACGTCGGTGGCCACCAATAACTTGACCTTGCCGGTCTTGAACTCTTCAAGCGCTTGTGAGCGTTCAGACTGGCTGCGATCGCCGTGAATGGCCGTGGCCGATAACCCATCGCGCACCAACTGTCGCGAGAGTTTGTCCGCATCACGTTTCATCCGTGTAAAGATCAACACTTGCTGCATGTCGCGGCTTTTTACCAAATGGGCGAGCAGTGCGTGTTTCTTTAGGGCCGGCACCTCATAAACCAAATGGGTGACCAACTCGGCGGGCGCGTTGCGACGTGCGACCTCGATCATGATCGGGTTACGCATGAAGCCGCTTGCAAGGCGTTTGATTTCCTCAGAAAACGTTGCCGAGAACAGCAGGTTTTGCCGCATTGGCGGCAAGGTCGCAAGGATGCGGGTAATGGCCGGCATAAAGCCCATATCGAGCATCCGATCGGCTTCATCCAGCACCAATATCTGTACCTGGCTCAAGTTGATACTCTTTTGTTCAAGGTGATCCAGCAGCCGCCCGGGGGTCGCCACGACGATTTCAGCGCCACCCTGCAGTGCCTTGATCTGTGGCTTGATATCGACCCCGCCGTACAGCAGCGCCGTCCGCAGCGGTAGGTATTTACCGTAGGTGCGGATGGATTCTTCAACCTGCGCCGCCAGTTCGCGGGTCGGCGTCAGCACCAGCGCGCGCACCGGGTGTTTCGCCGGAGAGGTGCTGCTGCTGGCGAGCGGTGCCAGCAAATGCAGAAGCGGCAGGGTAAACCCCGCCGTTTTGCCGGTGCCGGTCTGGGCGCACCCCATGATATCAAGACGATTCAAAACAGCGGGTATCGCTTGCGCCTGTATTGGGGTTGGCTCGGTGTAGCCTTCTTCGGTGACAGCGCGGAGGATTTGGGGGGCAAGATTCAGTGAAGCAAAAGACATCAAACAGCCTTGGAAGTATCAAAAATGGTCAAGCCACTATTTTATCGCCTTATCGGGGCTTGTTTGGGGTCTTTTTTGGCAGAATCCGGAATTAACGAACCCCGGCACCGCGCAGGGCTTGCGGGGTGAAGTCCGAGGCTGTCAACTTCAAGTTCTGGTAAAACACCTTTTCTTGATTGCGCAAACCCATTGCAATGTAGCGGCCATTTTGCAGATCATGGTGTACTTCGACGGTTGGAAAGTACATGCCCATGTCGTAAAGGTTAATCGAGTGCTGCTCGCCGACCCGCCAAAGGCTGCCGCGCGCGTCGTATTTGTCCGTGAGAGTCACCATCCAGCTATCTTCGTCAATATAGAAGACTCGTCGCGGATAAATGTGGCTGGTGCCGGATCGCAGCGTCGCCTCGACCGCCCATACCCGGTGTAGTTCGTAACGGAGGTGGTCTGGATTCAAGAATCCGGGGCGCGCAATATCGGCGTATTTGAGCTTGTTGTTGGCAAGTTTGTAGCTGTTGTAGGGTACATAGACTTCTTTTTTGCCGAGCAATTTCCACTCATAGCGGTCTGGCGCGCCGTTATACATGAATTGATCATCGACCGTGCGCTGGCCATCACCGCCAACAATCGGGCTATCGTAGCCGACGCTCGGTGCCAGGCGTACCCGGCGCTGTCCCGGGTTGTAAAGCCACGCCGAACGCGGGTTTTTGTTTTGATCGACGTTTTCGTGCACCAACAGGATTTCGCCCGCCAAACGCGGCGGTGCGACCACCGTTTGCAGATAATTGGCGCGCCGGTTCGGGATGATCTCGGCAGCCGGCATGGAGAGATTGCCGTAATGGAACTCAGCCTGGTATTCAAACTCTGCCGCCGTAAAATCACCCGATCGATTCGGTGCGAGATGGACAAAGTGCATTTCGAATGTGTCACCCCAGTACCGCAATAAATGATTCCAGATCGCCTCCGAGCCGTTTTTCGGTAGCGGGAACGGGATGCCGCCGGTACAGCCCGTCACGCCATTGCCGTCCGGGGAAAGGCTCGCCCGCGCCGCGCAGGCGCGGGTTTGGTCGTAGTGCTTTTGCGGATAGGCGGCGGTACGGCGTGTTTGGTAGATGTTCATTTTGTACGCCGGATACTGCTTGAACAGCGACAGTTGCCCGGGACTTAGATTGGCCTTGTAAGCATCAACATTCGCCGCGGTAATTGTGAACAGCACTTTGTCATTGGCGAAAGGATCCAGATAATGGCCGCCGCGTTGATGGGAAATACCTTCAGGGATCTTTATGATGCCGCCGTCCCATGCTGGAATGGTACCGGCGGCATTACCGGCGCGTTCCGCACCCATCGGGGTAAATTTGCTGGCCGCACTCGTACCGAGCTGGGCGAGATCTACCGGTGCGGGTTGGGCGTTGGCCTGGTTAAACATGCCGGCCCAGGCAATTCCGATTGATGCCAAAATTGCCGGATTGAGACGTGTGCGTCGCGTGATTGACTTCAATTGATCTCTCCTCTTATTTTTCTGAAGGTTAGCATGGCCAGCGGCGCTTTTTGCAGCGGCAAATGTTGCACCGCTGGATTTACGTGCGTTCCGGGGCGATCGCGTCGTCACAACGACTTTCGAATTCTTGAAAGTGCCTTGCCAAGCAATTCGGCTCGCAATATCCAAAGCACCAGCAAATCAAGCACACAATAAAACGCGCCGGCTGAAAAAGGTGGATTGGCCGCGGACAGGTGCGTCCACGGCGCCGGTGAATGCCAAAACCAGTTGCCGAGCGCCGTCCCGTACAACTCCATCACCAGCGCCAATACAAACATGGTCGCGTACAAGGCGCGGGCGGGGCCACGAGCCAATGCGATGCACGCGGCGTACATGCCAAACAGAAATGCGCCGAAGCGGTCAAAGTCGTTGGCCCAAACATAAACCCCCCACAATGCCGCCGCCAGCGTGATGGCCAGTACAAGCGGCGGCGTGATATGCCGCGATACCAACAGGCCCAGTGTCATCAATAACGCGTGACCGGGCGGCACAAATAACGGTACGTTGTGGAATTGGTAATCGTAAAGTCCCCAGATGAGTGATAAAAATACTTCTCCAATGCCGGAAACAACGGTGGCGATAATCAGAATATGGCGTTCGTCCCGGTCGCCGAGCCGGTAAAGCCAAGCCCAAACAGCAATGGTCCATACCGTGGCGATATGCTGGCCAGTCCAGCCGTAGCGGATATCCAGTAATAGCCCGACGCTGATCACCGCCACAATATGCAACATCAGCCATTGCCGGGCGCGACACGGGATGTGCGACCAGGTTGACGCCTGATCCGGCTGCGACGGTTGGGATTCAGGCATGTATTACGGTCAGACCAGCCTCTGCTTGCCGAATGATGGGGGTCATTTCAAGACCTGCAGCAGATTGTTGAAGTCGTCTGTCCAGATGCGCCAACCGGGTTCGGGAATGATGACATAGCTGCTGCCGACAATTTCCTTGCGCAGCAGGAACGGTTTGTCTTTGGTCAGCAACACCCAGTCGCTGGTGGTGGTGCCGTCTTCGTATTGATCGCGCACCCATGCAACGTTGAAGCCGCGTTTCTCGGCGAGCATTTGCACCACCGGCTTGAGGTTCAAAAATCGATTGGAAACGTGAAAGGCAATCACGCCATCCGGTTTCATGTGTTTGGCGTAAATGTCCAGCGCTTCCAGGGTGATCAAATGCACCGGAATCGAGTCCGACGAAAAGGCATCAATGGCAAGCACGTCAAAATTTTGTGGCGCCTCACGTTCAAGATTCAAGCGTGCATCACCAATGGCGATTTCGATGGTGGCTTCGGTATCGCTCAAGAATCGAAAATCGCGTTTGGCGATATCCACCACCGTCTGGTTGATATCGTAAAAACGAAACAGATCGCCCTTGTTGCCGTAAGCGGCCAGCGTACCGGTGCCCAACCCAACCAAGCCGACCCGGCGTTTACCGTCGGGGTTCATCTGCTCTTTGGCAAGCAGTGTCATCCCGATACCAGATTTGGTTTTGTAGTAGGTGGTGGCGGCGCGGTTATATGGCGGGTCCATATATTGGTCACCGTGCAAAATTGCCCCGTGGACGAGTGATCGACGGCGGTGCTCAACACTTGGCGGGTTGTACTCCTTGACCCGTAACGTGCCGTAAAAATTACGGCTCATATAGATCACGTCATTGCGGTATTGCTGGATCGTGAAGATGGTTGCGGCAAGCGTAAATAGCGTGACCAGGCTGCCGGTGGCAATCGACACAAAAAACGGCCATTGGCGGTTTACCTGCGGGAACATTCCCCACACCAAATAAGTGGCAACCGCCGCCACGGCGATGAGTGCAAGTTCCATTTCGAAGTACGCCGGCAGCGTCAGTGGCGCAACAATGCCGACCAACGCCGCACCACATGCGCCGCCGATCGAGATCATCAAATAGAACTGTGTCAGGAATTTCGGGTGCGGTTTGCGTTCGACCAATTCGCCATGGCAAAACATACAGGCGATAAACAGTCCGGCTGAAAAAATACCAATCTGCCATTGCAATTCGAAGTGAAGCGAGTCGTCGGCGAGTGTCCACGCCATTGCGATCAATACGGCCGCCAATATCGGAATGGCCAGTGTGCGCTGATACCAGGGCGAGTTACCGGCCCGGACGTCAAAGGTGAGGATGAAGGTCAACAGATAAAGCGCCAGCGGCACCACCCACAACAGCGGGATGGAGGAAATATTCTGGGTCAGGTGGTTGGAGATAGCCAGCAGCAAAACCGACCCCAACCCGGACAGTACAATCCAGGTGCTTTTTTGCGCCCGCGTCGGGGCGACCGCGTCTGCTTCAAAAGCCGACGCGACATCGGCGACTTCCTTCTGTGATTGCAGTGCATACCATGCCGTGCCGGCGATCAGTACCGCAAAGGTGCCGAAGCCGACCGACCAGCCAACCGCCTGGTCAAGGGTGGCGATGTTTGGCTCGAACAGGAACGGATAGCCCAGCAACGCAATCATCGATGCCAAATTTGACAGCGCAAACAAACGGTACGGGCTCTGGCCAGGGTAACTGCGCGAAAACCACGCTTGAATCAACGGGCTGGTGGTGGACAACAAAAAATAGGGCAAGCCGATGGTGGCCGTCAGCAACAGAATGATGCGTAGTGTTGGTTCTTCTTCGCCGGTCGGCTTCCATGCGGCGCCGGGAATGATTGGCAACAGCATCAATGCAATCACAATCAAGCCGATATGCACAATCGCCTGTGTGCGTGGTTTCAGTTGCCGCGTGGTCCAATCCGAATAGAAATACCCCAGCAACAATGCGCTTTGAAAAAACACCAGACAGGTCGTCCAGACCGCGGCCGTGCCGCCGAACCACGGCAAGATTTGTTTGGCAATCACCGGTTGGACAAGAAACAGCAGGAATGCCGAGACAAAAATGGTGGTGGCGTAAAGAAGCATGCGGTCTTTCGAAAGTCGGCGTGAATGCGTTGGCAGAGAAATGAACGGCATTTTCGCACGGGAAATGCCGCGCATTTCAGGTGATATGCGGCAAGCGCGGAATAAAAAATGCCATCGATGTGGCGGAGCGTGCCGACGACCCTAAAATAGCGTTTAACTTCTGCCATTCGATCATTGTGAAACCCAAGCATTCCACCCACGGCCCCAAGTTGAACGCGCGTCAGCAGGCCTTCCGCCAGGGAATCAAGGACGCCGCGCCGTCGGTATTGGGGCTGATGCCATTCGGACTGATCGTTGGCACCGCCTCGACGGCGGCTGGGATGGATCCTTGGCTGGCGCTGGTGATGTCGGTGATAGTGTTTGCCGGCGCGTCGCAGTTGGCGGCAATTGCCCTGATGGTGCAAAGTGCACCGCCGTTGATTGTTGTGGCCACGGTGTTGGTGGTGAATCTGCGATTTGTCATGTATTCGGCGGCCATTGCGCCATATTTCCGCAGTCTGCCCACCGTCAAGAAATGGCTGTTTGCCTATGGGCTGACCGACCATTTGTTTGCCTTGCTGACCACACGATTCAAGCCGACAGACCCGGTGGAAAAGATTGGCGCCTATTACGGTGCTGCGGCTTTTTTGACCTGGCTGAGCTGGAACATCATGGTCGCCCTCGGCATTTTTGCCGGTACGCTGGTACCCAAAGAATGGTCGCTCGACTTCGCCATTCCGCTGGTGTTTCTGGCGCTGGTGTTTCCGGCACTCAACTCGCGCGCCCATTGGTGGACTGCGGCCGGTGCGGCGACGGCGGCGTTTTTTACCGCGGCGATGCCGATGAAGCTGGGGTTGATTGCCGCGGCGGTTGTTGGCGTTGTGATCGGCACCTACCTCGATTTGCGGCGTGAATCTGCTGTCGGGAGCACATGATGGTGATCGTCGCGGATTGGATCAGTGTGGCAACAATTGTGGCAGCTGCTGTGGTCACATTGCTGGCGCGGGCGTCGTTTATTGTTCTACCTGCCGATCTGAATGTACCTCTCTGGTTCACCCGGGCATTAAAATTTGTCGGTGCGGCGGTGATGCCCGCGCTGATTTTGCCGGACGTATTATTTCGAGAGTTGCAAGCGGGTGAGAGTGTCAACGGCTATCGGATTATTGCCGCATTGATCGCTGCATTGATTGCGTGGCGGACCAGGAGTATTTTTGCAACAATTGGTGCGGGCATGGCGGCACTGTGGTTGCTGAAATGGATGGGACAATAAATGTTGCAGCGATGGCTTATCTTGGTTCTGGCGATTGAAATGTTTGCCTATGTCGGTCTCGCGGTTGTACTTGGCGGACCCGGTTGGGGGCTGCTGTCGATTGTGCTGGTTATCCTGACGCTCGGATTGTTATGGCGACTTTCCCACGCATTCAGCAGCTTTTTGGTGTGTGGTGTCATGCGACTCAGGGAACGTCGTGAAAACACAAACATGCTGGCCGCGCTTTGGGGCGAGTTTACGTCGAGGCTGACCAGCTTCAATATTGCCCAGCCGTTTTACCGATTCGTCATGCCCGACGAACCGGCCGAAATCCTGACCGGCATCGACGCACCCGCTTCACCGCCGGTGTTGCTGGTACACGGCTATTTCTCGAATCGCGGCATGTGGGTGCGGTTTCGGCGGCGCCTGCAGACACATGCAAAAAGCGCGGTGGAGGCCGGCAAAATGCGCGGGTTGATTTACACCATCACGCTTGAACCACCGTTTGGCACCATCGAGTCGTTTGCCGCGCAATTGCATGCCCGCATCGAAGCCATTTGTGCTGAGACCAAGCACCCCCAAGTCATTGTGATTTCCCATAGCATGGGCGGGTTGGTGACACGCGCCTATATGGTCGAACATGGTGCGGCTCGCATCGCGCAATTTGTCACACTGGGCACGCCTCATCACGGCACCCGTACGGCGACGCTTGGGATTGGTGCATGTGTCAAACAAATGCGCTGGCAGGGTGCATGGATTGCGAGTTTGCACGAACGCGAGCGGGTTGCTGGCGGCGCAAAACCGCCAACAGTTTCAATCTATACCACCAATGACGATGTCGTTTACCCGCCAGAGTCGAGCCAACTTTCTTGGGCTGACAATATCGCCGTGTCAGGGGTGGGACACGTTGGTTTGTTATTTTCAACGGAAATCGTGTTGCATGTGGTGCAGGCAATAAACCGATCGTCCAATACTGGCGGGGTGTTTGAGGCGGAAATGCCTGAAAACACCCGCCAGTAAACGTGTTTGCAAACAGGCGTGGCGATTGTTGCGTTTGGTTTTACCAGGTGTATCGAACGGTGTAACGCACGATTGCCTCGGCACCTTTATTGATTCTGAGTGGAAATTGAATGGTCCGTGAATCGACCTTTTCATACTCGGTGCTTTTGGTCTTGATGGTCCAATTGCTCCATCGATACAGGTTTTCCTTGACGATCACGTTCGCCGTGCCGTCCTTTTGGTTGCGGATCTTAACCTCGATATCCTCTTCAATCCATTTGGCGTTGGTGTCGGTGCGGTAGTCGACCTGACGGCGTTCACCCACCACATCAAATGCGCTGCCGAGCTTGATCTGAACGGTTTCATTTTTGGCAGTGTGGTCGATCAAATCTTCGCCAATGAATTCAAGCGACTGGTCGGCGCTATCGAGTTTGGCAACACGAATCTTTCCCGCCGGTAGCGGAATGCCGAGTTTGTTGTCTTCGCGGTTTTTGAAACGCAAATAGACATCAATTTTTTTGTTGGATTGATTGCCAAAATTGCGATCCGTCATCGGGCTTCCGTAGTAGCCGCCAAACCACCCCGCCTGTCCATAGTAGACCAAGGTCTTTTCGCAGTTGACACCTCGCGCGGTGGGAAACAACTCAATCTGTTTGGTACTGTTGTTGGCGAGGGTGGTCGGGCGGCCGAGTGTGTACAGGTGGTACTCAAAAAATGATTTTTCCTGGAACCCGCCAACGTCGGATTTAGCCATGCGTTGTGCGCTTGCCATGGCCATGTCATTCGCGGCGGCGCGCGGCTGTGCACGCTGAACGTCGCCGGCCACCAGCTTTAACTTCGCGTCGTCAAAGGTTGCGCCGGTCTGGTTGACAATCGTCACCCATGCGCCGACGTCGAGCTTGCATTGATTGTTGTCTTCATTTAGCGTCAGGTTGTAGTCTGTCCACCAGGTGATGCCCTGCGTTTGGTAGCTGTAGCGGGCTTTGTGGGTGCCGGCACGATCCGCGGCAATATCCCAGACCAACGTTGGTTTGCTGATCAAGCCACCGGGGAGCGAGGCCAAACGCACACCGGCGTAGCTGCTCAAGGTGCGGATGCCGCCCTCAGTGGTGCGGATGACAATGCCATCACGCGCCGATAGCAGGGTGCCGGTGACTGACTCGACGGTGTTGCCGCGTATTTGCTCGATGGTGACGTCCCGGTCGAGGTACTTTTCGAGCAGCTTTCTGGTGCTGGTCAGATCAAATTCAAAACTCTGTTCAACCACGCGGGTATTGGCGTTGTCGGTAAGGGATTCAAATGTAACGGTCGTCGGGTCGATCAACGAGGGCACATCAGTCACACGAATGATCGTGCGGCCGCGGCCAAGATCAAATGACTTTTCCTGTCTGACGACGGCATAACCCGGCACATTGCCATATTCACCGCCCGACCTGAACGTTGCCGCCGACAGACTGCCGGGTTGCGCACTTGAATAAATGGTGACACCGGTCTGGGCCGATACGCTGGCTGCCGCCATCCAAAAAGGCAGTGTGACGCCCACGATACGCTTCAACGCGGTATGTTTGCTGGGACGAATATCCATCGGGAACTCCTATAATGACGACAAGCCAACCAACGTATGTGGACACCATGAAGTTTACCGGCAGTCAGAACTATATTGCGACCCAGGACCTGATGCTTGCGGTTAATGCGGCGATCACGCTCGAGCGCCCACTGCTGATCAAAGGCGAGCCGGGCACCGGCAAAACCATGCTCGCCGAGGAGGTATCGGCCGCGCTGGGAAAGCCGCTGTTGCAGTGGCACATCAAATCGACCACCAAAGCCCAACAGGGCTTATATGAGTATGACGCCGTGTCACGGTTGCGCGATTCACAGTTGGGTGAGGAAAAAGTCAAAGACATTCGCAACTACATCAACAAAGGCCTGTTATGGCAGGCGTTCACAGCCGATGAGCAGGTGGTGCTGTTGATTGATGAGATTGACAAGGCGGATATTGAGTTCCCAAACGACTTGTTGCGCGAACTCGACCGCATGGAATTTTATTGTTACGAAACCCGCGAAACCATAAAGGCCAAACACCGGCCGATCATTTTTATCACCAGCAATAATGAAAAGGAACTGCCGGATGCATTTTTGCGCCGCTGTTTTTTTCACTACATTCGTTTCCCGGATCGGGAAACCATGCAACTGATTGCCGATGTGCATTTTCCAAATCTGAAAAAAAATCTATTGAAGGAGGCGATGGAAGTGTTTTTTGATATCCGGGAAATGCCCGGCTTGAAGAAAAAGCCGTCGACGTCGGAACTGCTCGATTGGATAAAGTTGCTGGTGGCAGAGGACATTCCACCGGAAGCGCTGAAATCAAATGACACCAACAAACTCATTCCACCGCTTTATGGCGCATTGGTCAAAAACGAACAGGATGTGCATCTGTTTGAGCGGCTGATTTTCCTGTCGAAGCGCAGGGGTTAGCCAAATGCCGTTTGTCGAACCGGTGACGTTGTGTGGCGACCATGTGCTATTGGAGCCTTTGACGCCGGATCACGAACACGCGCTGAAGCTTGCCGCTGCGGATGGCGAACTTTGGACGCTTTGGTATACGAGCGTGCCAGCCCCGGCGGAAATGGCTGCCGATATCGCACACCGATTGCGACAATGTGCGGCACATTCCATGCTGCCATTTATTGTTCGACGTAAACACGATGGCCTGATCGTTGGTGCGACCACCTACTGCAATATTGAGGGTGACCATCGCCGCCTGGAAATCGGCTATACGTGGTACGCCAAGTCGGCGCAACGCACGGCGGTCAATACTGAAACAAAGCTGTTGTTGCTGACGCACGCGTTTGAAACGCTGGGATGCCTGGCGGTCGAATTCCGCACAAATTGGATAAACCAGCAAAGTCGCGCCGCGATTGAGCGCCTCGGTGCCAAACTCGATGGTGTCCTGCGCGCACATCGTATCGGCAGGCTCGGCGAACCACGTGACACCTGTGTGTATTCAATCGTTGCCGCGGAATGGTTGATGGTCCGGGCGCACCTGCGGCATCGGCTTTCCGGCTAGGAATCAACGCGTGCTGATCGATTTTTTTCTTACGCTGAAACAGGTCGGACTGCCCGTGTCGGTCAAGGAGTATCTGACCTTGTGCGAAGCGATGGAGAAGGGCGCAACATATCTGGACGACTACGGCAGTATTGATGATTTCTATTACGTTTCGCGCGCCTGTTTGGTCAAAGACGAATCCCACTTTGACCGGTTTGACCGCGCGTTTGCAGCGTATTTCAAGGGTGTCGAAAATCTCAACGCGGCGCTGGATAAGCTTTTACAGCAGCAGATTCCCGAAGAGTGGCTGAAAAAACTGGCCGAAAAAGTGCTGTCTGACGAAGAAAAAGCGCAGATTGAAGCGCTTGGCGGCTGGGAAAAACTGATGGAGACGCTCCGAAAACGGCTCGAAGAACAAAAAGAGCGTCATCAGGGTGGCAGTAAATGGATCGGCACCGCAGGCACGTCGCCGTTCGGCGCCTATGGTTTTAATCCCGAGGGCGTGCGAATCGGTCAGGACAAAAGTCGCAACAAGCGTGCGATCAAAGTATGGGATCAACGTGCCTATCGGGATTATGACGATCAGGTTGAGTTGGGTATCCGTAACATTCAATTGGCCTTGCGGCGTTTGCGCCGCTTCGCGCGAACCGGCGCTGAGGAGGAGCTTGACCTCGATCACACCATCAAGGCGACCGCAAACAACGCCGGTTATCTCGATATCAAGATGGTCCCGGAACGCCACAATAATGTAAAAGTGCTGTTGTTCCTGGATGTTGGCGGCTCGATGGATGAGTATGTGCATCGTTGTGAGGAGCTTTTTTCCGCCGCCAAGACAGAATTCAAACATCTGGAGTACTTCTACTTCCATAATTTTTTCTACGAGTCTGTCTGGCGCAACAACCGGCTGCGACACAGCGAAAAATTCCCAACCTGGGATGTGCTCAATAAATACGGCAGGGACTACAAGTTGATTATTGTGGGCGACGCCACCATGAGCCCCTACGAAATTTTGCAGCCGGGTGGCAGTGTCGAGCATTGGAATGAGGAGGCGGGGGTCGTATGGCTGGAGCGATTGCTTGGTCACTACAAGAATGCCGCCTGGATTAATCCCACACCGGAACAACACTGGCCCTGGACACAATCAGTCAAAATAACCGGCGATTTGATGGAAAATCGCATGTATCCGATGACGGTTGACGGGCTTGACCGGGCGATGAAACAGCTGGTCTGAGCGTTAGGTGCTTTTGCACCCTATTCAGCATTAAAATAACCTAATAACATCAGATAACCCGCGCACCAGAAAAACCGGGCAATCGGGC